>CAZGBQ010000258.1:0-4568 GCA_964524045.1 uncultured Acidobacteriaceae bacterium | reverse complement strand
GAGAGAGTTGAGCTCAACCCGAGTATAGTTGAATTGCACTTCGCAAAGCCCGTTCTTCCGCAAGCGGCCGCGACTCCCGCGGCCACCACTCCGTGAGCTCCCTGCTGTGCCGCGTTTGCAGAGACCAAATGGCTTGCTGGTTGTGAGGTTTTGCGGTTTCAGTCTGATCGTGTTTGGCGAGGGCGATGAAGATGGTAGAGATCGGCGACGGAGTACGTTAGTCCAAGGAAAAAGGTAACGTGCGGGAGGTTTCCGTACACCGAGTAATATGCGCCCCCGTCGAACACAAGACGCGAAGACAGGTTGTAGGTTGGCGCGGCTAAGAACGTCAGAGTTGCGGGAGTACTCGCGTTGGCGCGGCTGTATCCTGAAATTTCGAGGGTATAACCCCACTTCCCCGGAAGCGGATGAGAGTAGGAAAGCGCGCTGAAATATCTGCGGTCGAATCCCGAGCTCCCCTGGCGGCCCAAAAATTGCACGCCTTCGTTTACGTCAAAATGATGTTTGCCAAAATCCTTGCTCACCAGGATTTGCGCCAGATGCTGCATGGCGCCTGCGCCCAGTTGGGTCTTTGCGGTGGGAATTGTGGCCACATAGAGAAATGACAGCGTCGGCCGGGACCTTTTTTGCGGGAACAATTTGAACTTGAAGCCCGCTCCGGAATCGCCAAGCCCTGCAACTCCGCCGTCGCGCTCGATCGGATTGTTCAGAAACCACAATTCCAGATTCTTGACCACGCCCCACTTTAAGAGCCCATTGATGTTCTGATGCCCCTGTGCGGCTTCCAGGCCATATTCGATTTCGAAGGTGCCGAGCTGCACCATTTCCGCGGTGGATGCGAAGGTTGGCCGGTTGGGAACAGCGGCAATTTCATCGGAGGATTGCGCCTGCGGGCCCTGCTGGTCCCCAGGGTTGCTCTGCTCCGCAGATTGGGCGCACTGTTTTTTCTGTTCTTCTCGTGGTTGCGCGCCTGCAGTGGCAAGCGCAAATCCAAGCAAGAGAAACAGGGTGATCGAGCAACGCAAGTAGGAGCGGCTCTGGAAGGGTGTCATCTTGAATTGCCTAGAAAATCTTAACAACGTTGCCTCGAACTGGTGAATGTTCTTGCGCAGCTCTCCCTGAAAGGCACGGTCTTACCGGTGGAGAGTTCACTGCTTTGGTGCCTCCTTGGGCGTGTGCGTTATTCTGATTGCGTGAAAAAAATTGAACGCCAGGCGAGAGCGGAGCCGAATCCGGGTTTGTGCGGGAATTGTGTTCACGCGCGGCGCTTACAATCCGACCGCGGCTCCACGTTCCTTCTCTGCGAGCTTTCCTCGCGCGATCCGCGTTATCCCAGGTATCCGCGCCTCCCAGTCCTCTCATGCAGAGGTTATGAGAAGCAGAGCACATTCGGTACTCCTTCGTAATCTCCTCCTCGCAAAATACTTCCTATTGACCGTAGCTTTATGATAATAATGAGCCGTGGGATCATCCTTCCGGCGAGGCTTGGGCATGGCTTCCCGCTCGAAACGCATTCTGTGCGCAGCGTTCCTTCTGACCGCCTGTCCGGGCCCCGCATTTGCGGAAAAACTGCGTATCACCAGCAATCCTTCGGGGGCAGCGGTTGAAATCGACGGCGTTTCCCTGGGCACCACGCCCTTCGAAAAGGACTATCCGGGCGGGTACTTTCACAAGACGCGAACTTCGTTTGGCGCGCGCCTGGAACATCCCATGGTGGCGCGCATCAGCTTGACTGGCTACGCGACCAAAGAGCTGACGTTGACCGAAGGTCCTATGGAATGGATTTCGCTTAACGGCAAAGATCATGGCGAGTACTGGCTCTTGAAGTCCAATCATTTTCATGTGGACTTGCAGCCGGTCGCGGACACTTTTACCGGAGAAATTTCCGCCACGTTGTCCAGCGGTGCCGTCGAACTCAAGCCAGAACTCTCTCGCGAAGAGCTCGTAAGGCGCACCAAGCCCGCTGTGGTTTGCCTACGAGCTTCGGACAAATCCGGCTCAGGGTTTTTTGTCACCAGCACGGGCGTGATTGCAACGAACGCCCACGTCGCCCGCGGAGAAGAGTCTCTGCTGGCAATTCTTCCGGGGGGCCAACAACTCGACGCGAAGGTCGTTTACATCGACGACGACCTGGACATCGCGCTGGCCAAAGTCAACGCCCTCGGCGCAAACGCGCAGTTTCCCCACCTCACGCTCGCCGACGTCAGCGGCGTGCGTCAGGGTGAGAGCGTCATCGCCATTGGCAATCCAGGAGAGGGCCTGCTCTTCAGCGTCACAAAAGGCATTGTCAGCGCTGTCGGAAAATCAGAAAGGAACGGACCTGGCACTTGGATTCAAACCGATGCCATCATCAATCCCGGCAACAGCGGCGGCCCGCTGATCAATTCACGCGGCGAAGTGATAGGCATCAATAGTCTGAAGGTCGCAAAAAAGGGTTTCAGCGGAATCGCCTTCGCGCTCAGCTCTTCTGACCTCTTGCAAGTCCTGCATCGCTTTTATCCGGAGGTTTCCACGCCCGGCCAGGAAAGTGTTGCCGTGCCGAGCGAGCAGGCGGTTGCAGAAGAAAGCGCCGCCGAGGAGCCGTCGACGGTTTCCTCACCCGCGGTCAAAGGCGGCGTTGGCACGATCCTCATCAGCTCCGAACCCGACGGCGCAGAAATCTTTGTCGACGACAAATTTCACGGCAACACCCCGGCGACGCTAAAGCTTTCCGGTGGCAGTCACGTGATCGTTCTGAAGTTTCCCGGCCGCGCGGACTGGAAGCGGACGCTCGAGGTCCTCAAGTCCAGCAAAGTGACGCTAAGAGCCACGCTCGCTCCGACACGATAGAACCACGCGTTCTCTGGCCCTCGGAGCTTCTATTCACAAAAAAAGCAGGGCGCCCGGTGACGCCCTGCAACGGAAGGCAGAAAGGAATGAGTAGAGGTTTTACAGCTCGGGTTGTGGCCAATCCTGTTGTGGCGGAATGGGCTGCAGCTGTTCCGGCTGCTTGGGGCTCTCCGGATTCTGATCCGGCGTTTGCGGCTGCTGCGGATGCGCGGCCACCGGAGTCACCGTGCTCGTGCTGTTGGCCGTCGCCAGTTCAGCCGCTTTGTACTTCGGCGCGCTGATATAGCCGTGCACGAAGTCCTTACTGATCTTGTTCACCACGACTTGCACCGGCTGTCCTGTGCTTTCCGTGTGGATCCAGATCGGCTCGTAGAGGTTCACTTTCTTTTTGTTGAGTTGATTGTCGTCGACCACCATCGCCAGATCGTAGCTCATGTGCTTGGTGTCGGCCTTGCGCAAAGAAAGCGTCAGCGGGCCGACACGCGAAAACTGCTTCGACTTGTTCAAGTCGAACTCGAAATAATTCCGTTCGCCGCGCTTCTGCAAGACCACCAGCTCCTCATGCGTCTTGGCGATGGAGCCGTTGAGCTCGTCCTTGGTGGAACTGAGACTGGTCTCGAGGTCGGTGCGGTTCTTTGCCACTTGGTCTTGCGTGTCTTTCAACTGCTTCTGCTGGTCCTCGAGTTGCGCCCTCAACTGTTTGTAGCGCGTGTCCGTTGGCGCCCCGCGCTTGCCGGATTTTGCCGCGGCTGCCTGGGCGGCCTTTTGTTGCTCGACGGCTTGCTGCGCTGCCTGCTGAGCCGCCACCATGTCGTTCAATTTACCATTGACCGTGCTGAGCTGGCCTTGTAACTGGTTGATCGTGTCGTTGGCTACCGACTGCTGGGCCGAAAGATGCCCAACTGCGATTTGTTGCCGGTAGCCGTAACCAAACGCAATGCCCGCCACCACCAGCAACGCTACGGCGGCAATCACCAGTAGGCGGTTTACGGGTGTCCGTTCGGTCTCCCACTTTTCGTTTTGGTTCTCGTTCTCTTCCATCCTCATCCTCCTGAAACTCTATGCTCCGTGCGCTCGCCGAAGAAGCGTGCAGCGTCGTGATTGCGAGGTAAGCGCTAAAGCCCGGCTGGTTTATTGCAAAGACGTGGCCCAATAAGGAAAATCTTTCACGCAGCTAACCCCTGCGCTGCCAACAACTCACAAAGTCAAAAGCGCCAACGCGCAAGCCGCTGTCGGTACTAGTCCCTGCAATTTTGACTCGCTTTGTGTTCGACTTTCCACGATTTCCAGCACGTGGGCTATCCATGTCCACGGCACCCTTCACGAGCAAAGTCGAAGGGCCGCTGCCAGTTTCTTTCGCTGCTGGTTTCCGCTGCTCTGTCTCCTCAGCGTTGCCCTATGCTAACCCCTGTGCTAGCATCCGCGGAGTCAGAAGAGCGTTCCAGGGATTTTGCGATTCTCCTTCGCCTCCGCCCGATCGGAGACCCAGGAATGCGAACCGCGATACGTTCTTGCCGAACGGCGGCACGCTCTTCCTCCTAAGTTGCAAGCAGGCGCACGCACAAGCACTCGCAGGCAAACCAGTGAAGGGCGTCCGTCGCGCTTGCCTGCCGCGGCAGGTTTGCCCCGCATCACCAAAGGGAGGCTCTCGTGAAAAGCTATCTCACCAAGGACATTCGCAACGTGGGCATTGTAGGTCACGGCGGCACCGGAAAGACGCAACTGGTGTCGTCGTTGCT
>CAZGBQ010000257.1:0-4575 GCA_964524045.1 uncultured Acidobacteriaceae bacterium | reverse complement strand
AAAACAAACAGCGTGGCGGAGCCTCCGTAGCTCATCAACGGCAACGGAATGCCGGTGACCGGCATAGCGCCAATCACCATGGCCACGTTGACCAACACGTGGAAACCAAGCGCTGCTGCGACGCCCATGACCAGAAACATTCCCGCGCGATCTTTCGCGCGTTGAGCATTCTGCACTAAACGCAACAGAAGCGCCATATACAATCCGAGAGCCAGCAGCACGCCTTTAAAGCCCTGTTCTTCCGCCCAGGCCGACATGATGAAATCCGAATACCGGACTGGGATGTAGCCCAGTTGATTCTGCGTGCCGTTGCCGAACCCTTTCCCCCAGAAACCCCCGGAACCGACCGCAATCTTCGACTGCAAGAGCTGATAGCCCGAACCCTTGGCGTCTTCCTCAGGGTGCAGGAAAGAAGTGATCCGCTCCCTTTGGTATGGCTTGAGAATGCGCCTGCTAACGGGGGGATAAAAAACCGCGCCAACCAGCAGGACCCCTGCTAAAGAAAAAACCGCTGCGTGTTGCCATTTCAAGCCCGCCAAAAAGGCGCCTACCGCCATCATGGGCATCAGCACAAGCGCGGTGCCCAGATCGGGCTGCTTGAGAATCAGGACCAGAGGAACGCCCACCAGCAATCCTGCCTTGATGAGGTCCCGCAGATCAAGCTCATCAGTGCGCACTTCCGCAAAGAAGCGCGCCAACACAATGATTATAATCAATTTTACCAATTCCGACACCTGGAGAAGTTCGCCGACGCCGGGAACGTTGATCCAGCGTTTTGCGCCGAACCGCGTATGGCCTACCAGAAGAACCGCTACAAGCGCAGCCACGCCGATCAAGTAGAGGAGAGGAGCCTGGTCCAGAATCAGGTGGTAGTCCAAGCGCGAGAGCGCAAACATCAGGATGAAGCCAATGACCAGCCAGCGCACCTGCTTCATGTGCATGCCGGCGAGCGAACTGCCATGCGTCGCGGAATAGATTTCAAGCACGCCCAAGGCGCAGATGGTCACGAGAATGGCGAGAAGCCACCAGTCGTAATCGCGAGTTCCAGGTGCGTCTTTCATGAAGGAAGTCCACAGTTTGCAGTTAACAGTTGACAGTCAGAGAAAAGAACAATTGCCCCTGTTGCCGCAAGCATTCTTGACATGCGAATTGTGAGTCGCCAAATCATGGTGCCCTCAAGGTTCTCTTTCGGTTGTGGCCTGGGCCGAAGCTGCCGCGCCCACATCCTCTTTCTTGAGAGTTACGCGTGGCGCAGGAGTCGCTATTGCTGCTGGAATCGCTCTACTTTGAGGTTCAGGCGGTCTGGACTCGGCGGTGTATTGCCCCTGGGTCTTCTTGTTTTTCTTGTCGTAGTAGGTCTTGATGATATCCCGCACGACCGGGCCAGCGGCTTCGCCTCCGTGTTTTCCGCTTTCCTGCACCAGGACGGAGACGACGATTTCCGGATTGCGGCGCGGGGCATAGCCGACGAACCAAGCGTTGTCGACAAACTTCTTTTGCTTGCCGACGCGGTCCCGTGTGTTGTAGCCGATGACCTGAGCGGTGCCGGATTTGCCGGAAAACTCAATATCTTGCAGCTTAAGCGCAGCGCCGGTGCCGCCTTCATTGATCACACCGTACATGTCGTCGGTGATTTTTTCTACCGTCGAATTGGAGAGAGAAAATTTCTCTTCGCCGACGTTAGGCGCGTCTTTGAGCATGTGCGGCTGCATAAAAACGCCGCCGGAGGCAATGCCGCCGATCAAGCGCGCCAGTTGCAAGGGAGTCGTGGTGACCGCACCCTGGCCGATGGCAACCGATACGGTTTCTCCGGGGTACCACTTGCGGTGAAAGACGCGTTGGACCCACTCCTCGCTGGGCATCAACCCGGGTTCTTCGGACGGAAGATCGATGCCGGTCTTGCGGCCCAGGCCAAACTTGGACGCGTAGTAGGAAATGCGGTCGATGCCGAGGCGCATGCCGAGGTTGTAGAAGAAGATATCGCAGGATTGATTGACGGCCCTGTGAATGTCGACGGTGCCGTGGGCGGGCTTGTGGGACCAGAAAACCCAACACTTGAACTGGCGGCCGTAGAAACTGCCGTAACCGGGGCAAAACACGGAAAAGCTTTCCGGCACGGCCTTGGATTCGTACATGGCTGTGGCCATGACGATTTTGAAAACCGAACCGGGCGCCAGTTGCGCTTGAATCGCGCGGTTCAAGAGCGGTTTTTCTTCATCTTCGTTGAGCTTCTTCCACTCGTCCGCGGAAACGCGCACCGCAAAATCGTTGGGATCCAGCGCGGGGTGGCTGGCCATGGCCAAGACTTCGCCGGTGCGTGGATCGAGCGCCACCACCGCTCCGGGACGCGCGCCCAACGATTGCTCGGCCACTTGCTGCAAGTCGAAATCGATGCTGAGCTGGATCTGCTTGCCGGGAATCGCTTCCTGCGTAGTCAAGCGCCCGACTTCTTTCCCTACGCTGTTGACGATGACGCGGCGCTTGCCGTCCGTGCCCATCAGAGTGTCGTTGTACTGCCGCTCGAGGCCGAACTTCCCGGCAAAGTCGCCGGGACGCAGTCTTCCGTTGCTGGATTCAATTTGCTGCTCGCTGACTTCGCCCACGTACCCTGCGGCGTGCGAGAGGAACCCGTCTGGCAAATAGCGGCGGCGTGAAACCGAAATCATTTCGAGCACGGGAATATCGGAGCGGTGCGATTCAATGTAAGCGATGTCCGCGGGCGAAGCTTCGGGCTTGATAATGATGGGCTGAAATTTGGGAAGGTTTTTCGTGTTGCTGAGCTGGTCCTTCAAGTCCTCGAGCGGAATGCCCAGGCCGTCCGAAATGGCGCCCAGATGCTTCTCCACCTGCGCCATGTCGTCCCGCAGGAGCAGCACGCTGAAGGAGGGCCGGTTGTCCACGAGCACGCGGCCATCGCGGTCCAACATGCGCCCGCGCGGAGCGATCACCGGAATTTCCCGCACGCGGTTGCGTTCCGCAAGCGTGGCGTATTTATCGGAGTCGATAACCTGCAGTTTCCAGAACCCCAGCAACAACACCCCGATCATGCCCACGATGATGTAGGAGGCTATTGCCAGCCGCGCTTGCGGCAACCGATTGTCGTTGCGAAACCAGTAGGACACGAAAACCCCGCGCCCAAGTATTTCCCCTCAGGGCTTACTCTCCAGTTCGCGTACTCGAACTGACCTCGCGTCACGAAAACCTACAGCGTGGGTCTCGAGTTGGCTCCGGCTAGGCCGGAATCACTCTCAAATCGTCCGTCGAAAATTTCTCGAACTTGCCTGCGCGTTTGCGATAAGCATGGCGGGCAAGCCTGGGCCACGAAAAAATCTTCCGGAGCTCCCGTAAACCGCTGGACTGATGGTGCACGAAGCAGCAACAGTCTGTTCCACGCTACCATCTGGTGGAAAGGGCCGCAAGCCGTCCCGAAGAACAGGTTCCAGGGTTGCATCGCTTTTCCTGAAAGCACGGGCGAACCACGAGTTGCCCCGCGCCAGCGGTCAGGCTATTGTAGGAAATTCTCTTATGCCTTCCGAAGCAAACAGGGAGAAGCCTCTGGGTATTGCATTGATCGGCATGTCTGGTGCCGGGAAGACGTTCTGGGCAAAGAAGTTAGTGGAAACTGGCGTCCCCGCAGTCTTTTGCGATGACCAGATCGAGCAGCGGCTCGCTCCGCGCCTGGCCCCGGGTGGTTATTCCGGAATTAACGGCGTCGCAGCTTGGATGGGCTGGCCCGACTCCGCAACGTATGCCCAGCGCGAGGCCGAGTATCTCGCTGAAGAGATCCATGTGCTGGATGAAGCTTTGCACCGGCTCGAAAAGGGCAGCGATGATTCTCTCATCCTAGATACTACTGGGAGCGTGATTTACACCGGGAATCATTTGCTGTTGCGCCTGCGCCGGCAAATGACGATTGTGTATTTAGCCGCGTCAGCCGCGGAGCAGCAACTCCTGATTGAGAGATATTTGAATGATCCGAAGCCCGTCCTGTGGCGCGGCGCGTTTCTGCCAAAGAGTGGAGAGACGCCTAGAGAAACGGTGGCGCGGTGCTATCCGGTCTTGATCGAGGCGCGGCGGCGAAGTTACGAGGCCCTGGCGCATTGCACACTGCGAGTGGCGGACTTGCGAGCGACGTCACAAGGCGCACCTCTCGATGCAGAGTGGTTCTTGGAGCGGATACGGGCGCAGATGAGTTGAGATCAGAAGACTGAGACCAGAGACCAGAGACCAGAATCCGACTCCAATTGTGACTTCTTAGTTCGCCGCTCGTTGATCTCTGATCCCTAAGAAGATGAGATATCGAAGCACATCGCGAAAGGCGCCTCTCACCTCCCTGCGAGGCGCGGTGCTGCGCGGGCTGGCGCCCGACGGCGGGCTGTACATGCCCGCGGAAATCGCTCGGCATTCCGCCGAAGAGCTCGAAGAGTTCCGCCGCTTGCCCTTCACGGAAGTATGTTTTCGCGTGGTGCGGCCGTTTACCGTACATGAGGTTCCGGAAGAAGTGCTGTGGCAAATCGTAAGCGAAGCTATCAATTTTCCCGTGAGAATGGTTTCGCTCTCTCCAGGGCTGCACAT
>CAZGBQ010000256.1:0-4593 GCA_964524045.1 uncultured Acidobacteriaceae bacterium | reverse complement strand
AGCTTCTTCTATTCGGTTGGCATTTCGGGGCTCGGTGGCAACGTCGATACCATCACCAACATCTTCGATACGAAATACTTCCATCCCATCAATAAGCACCGCAACGTGATCGGAGTTCATTTCACGGCCGCGCACACCACCGGGTTTGCCGGCAATGAAGTGCCGCCTTTCAGCCGGTTTTACATGGGGGGTGAAAACGACCTGCGTGGGTTTGACATTCGCGCCATTTCGCCCGTTACCTTCATTCCCGAGAGAACCGCAACTTCCATTTCCTATCATGACCCAACTTGCGGCGGCTGTGTACGGTCCTTTCAAATACCTATTCTGACCTACGCCGCTACTCTTCCAGGGGGAGACCTTCAGAGCTACGGCAACGTTGAGTATCGCATCCCTATTGTCGGCACGATTGTTGGCTCAAGTCTTTTCGTGGATGGAGGAACCGATGGTGTTCTCCGCCGCAGTGCACTTCAGCTGAATTCCGGGGGATTCAACAATCTGACCACGCTATTCCCGAGCGCGCAAAATTTGGATGGTCTCACCCGTCAGTTGCCGATTGCTCCCGGAACTAATTTCCGACTGCGTGCTTCCACGGGAATCGAATTTGTCGTGCAGCTCCCGATTATTCAGGCGCCGTTCCGCATCTACTACGCATACAATGTCCACCGCCTGCACCAACAATTGGTTGCCAAGTCGCCTTTTATCGAACCGGCGGAAAGAACTTTCTTACAGAATTCGTTCAACGCCATCGACCCGACGATCTATCCGCTGCAGATCGCGCCGCAGCTGGATTTCATTCAGAACAATCCAGGGCGATTGAACTATTTCGAGCCGAAGACGACGTTCCGTTTTACGGTCAGCCGGACGTTCTGAAGGTGTTGGAAGCAAGGGAAGAGTGAAGAGTTTGCTAAATTCAGGGAATCTTGGGAACAAAAGTCAGAGCAGGCCCGGAGGGAGACTCGCTGGGCACTATCGTGTGGGGGGAATTGTGGGTAGGAAATGGCGAGAGGTTGCGAATGTTCTCACTGCGGGAATGGCCGCGGTCAGTCTTCTTTTAGCAGGTGGCTGCGGCGGTAAAGGCGCCGCGGGCAATGTCGTCACGGTGAGTATTAGCTCTTCCTCCGGTGCGATCCTGATTCTGGGCCAGTCCACCACGCTGACGGCGACCGTTTCCGGCACGAGCAACACCATGGTGACTTGGAGCAAGCTCCAATACACGACCACAACGACGACCAATGGCAAGACCAAGACTTCGGATCCGATCGATGCCCCCACGGATGGCTCGTTTGGCGCCCTTACGAATACACAAGAGACGGGAACTGCCACCTACACTGCGCCCGATCCCTCCAAGTTCCAGCTCCCGGATCAAACGAAATACCCAGCCTTGCAGATCGTCATTACTGCCGCGTCGCAGCAGGACACAAAAAAATCCGGCAAGATCAACATAACGCTTATATCGGGAATTACCGTTGTTCTCACTCCGATAAGCGCTTCAGTGCCCACAAAGGAACAGCAACAGTTCTTCGTCCGGCTTACGAACGACACCGGGCAGACCAACGGCGTCACCTGGCTACTCACCCAAAACGTGCCTAACACCGACAGCAGCGGCAATTTCATTAACTATCCCAAGCTTCCTACTTGCAGCCCCACCTGCGGCACGATCACTCCGGACACGAATAATCCCAACCTCGCTGTTTACGTAGCGCCTGACACTGTGCCAACAGCCATTACCCCGGCGCAAAAAAACAACTCGACCTTGCCGCAAAACGTCACCGTCGTCGCCACTTCCAACGCCGACAACAACGAGTTCACCATCGGAGCGATCACTATCGTTCAGGGCGGACCCATCACGTTCAACGGGATTAGCCCTACCATCGTGCCGCAGGGCGCCGCGGTATGGGACATTTATCTCACCGCTCC
Organism: uncultured Acidobacteriaceae bacterium; assembly: GCA_964524045.1. Lineage (GTDB taxonomy): Bacteria > Acidobacteriota > Terriglobia > Acidiferrales > UBA7541 > Acidiferrum. The sequence goes on along the minus strand of CAZGBQ010000256.1, from coordinate 2,676 downwards.
CAATATTTCTTCCTCCACCCTTATCACTCTGACCGATTCGGTGGGCGGCATGGTGACCAAGGATTCTAGTTCCGGGCAAGTCAAAATTCTGTTTCCCCTTCCCACATCCACGACCTCGACGACTACTCTCAGTTCCACGGGAGCGCGTCTGCGCCTCTTTGAATCCGATCTCGCCAATGCCGGCCCAATTACAGTTTCGCTGTCCGACCCTGCTCAGCCGGTCACGCAATGCAGCGGCTCGCCGCTTCCCACGGGGTGCACTTCCGCGGGGACGTTTGTCTACAACATCATCCCCGTGCGGCCAACTTCGACCGCTTCGGTACCTGACGACGTGGTGCAGGGCAAGCTATCTCAGCAAACGCGAGTGGTTATCGATGGCGGCTACTTTGGCCCCGCCGCGACCAATTCTCTCGCAACGGTTAATTTCAACGGCCAGGGGCTCGGGCTGGACAATAATCACCCCTCCAGCTCTCGGCGATTGAATGCATTGATCAACACCAGTCAGATCAATTCAGGCAATCCAGGCCTTTACGCTCTGTCGGTTACTAGGTCAGCGGCTCCCACTCCTACCGTCAACAACCCTTCAGTTACCAGCATGGCCCTCTTCCCGGATTATTCGGCCACGCCGCCCGTAGTAACTGCCTCGGGAATTCCGGCAGGAGCCAACCCGAGCGCAATTGACATTGACCCTCAACTGGGGGTTGTGGTGGTCACGGAGGCCGGGGCGCCGGCCACTTCCACCACGCCCGCTATACCAAGTGGTGCACAGTTCTACGCCATCGTCACCGCCCCCAACCCCAACATGAATCCAGCCAGTCCAAACCTGAACATCATCACGCTTCAGCCGATAGATACCAGAGGCAACGCCTGTGCCGTTTCTTGTCCGGTCACGAGTCAGACATTCTCGAACGTCTCTATCAACCTTCCGACCGGCCTCTCCGTAGATCGCGTCAATCACACAGTGGCCATTGTCAATTACGGAGACCAAACGATCAGCGTTTTGCAAGTTCCCGTTCCTGGAGCAACACAGGCAGCATTTACTCCTTTTTCGATAGATGTTTCCGGAGCTTTGCAAGGGTCCGTCACTCCCGCACCTCTGCCCTATTCCATCGGTGTAGACCCGGATTCGCACCTGGCGCTGGTTGCTTATTCTTCGACTTCGTCCTCATCGAGTGCGAATCTCGGCTTCATTGTCAATTTGAACCCTGACTCGTCTGCGACTCCCAATCCGTATGGATGCGTTTTGGATCACGCGATCAATTCCAGTTCAACCAAGGTAGGTCAGTGCCTCTCAGCTCAGGTCACGCTGAACAACGGCGCCTACCCGCAAATCGCCATGGCTCCGCATGGCCATTTTGCCCTGGTGACGCCCGGAGGCCAGGGCGTGGCTCGCGGTGTGGATGTCACCAAGCCATCGACTGCGAACGTGATTCAATCCTCCACGCTCACGGCTGGCTTGGTTACGGTAACCGTGGACACGACGAAGTGCCCACCTGGAGTTCAGCCAAGTTCCACAAGTTCCACAAATCCTTGTCCACTCCAGATGGTCCCCGGCAATGCAGGTACCGTACTCATTACAGGAGTTACGCCCGGAACCGCTGCGAATGACTCGCTCTTCAACGGAGACTTCGCTGTGACTGTGACCAGCAGCAACAGCTTTACCTACGTTGTGCCTAATGCAACTGCCAGCGACTCAAGTTCGGGCGGCACGGTTTTCTACGGCCCACCCAACCAGATTTTCCCCACATCCGCGACCAACCAGGGAGTTGCCATCAACCCCGTCACCCGCACGGCTGCCATGGCTGATGCAAACGCAACAAGCAACTCGCAAATCTGGTTGCTAAATTCGCTCGATCAATCAATCAGCACCATTTCTTTTTCCGCGGATTGTACCGCGTACATCCCATCTTGCCCGAGCTCGCGGGAGTTGCTTGCCACTACTCATGTTGCCTGGCAGCCGTTTACCAACGAGCTGGTTTCTTATAACCCTGGCGTAAACCAAGTCTCCATCTCTGATCCAGTCGGCCACGTGCGGTACGCTTTCGCGTGCGAGCCGAAACCGTCGGCCCCCGTTCCGGCCCCCGCCCCGTGCATCACGAACCCGACAATCGCCCAGCAGCAACAATTCCAAGAGCAAATCACGCTGAATGGGACGGGTAAGTCTACAGTTGCCGTACAGAACGGCACAACGAACTCCCTCACGCTCTTTGGAGGCTTGGCGGTCGATCCAGTCACGAACCAGGCATTTGTGGTCATGTCGGGAAGCAGCAACATCGACGTCATTGATCTCGGCGGACCTGGCACAGCAACCCCTATAAAGCCAACGCATATTACCGAGGTGATTGTTCCCAGTCCCACGCCTGGCCTCGGCGTCATCGGGGGCATCCCCAATGCGACGGTTCCGCAAGGTACCCTTACTTCGACGCAGGCCCTTTCCGGCGTGAAAATCTTCGGGGCGGGCTTTACGTCCAGTTTGCAGGTGCGCCTCGATGGTGTGGACATCACCACGCAGGCCGGCACCATCGACAAGATTGCCTCCAACGGTCGCGAGGTGGACGTCACCATCCCTGCGTCTTTCCTCTCCGCGCCACATCACTACGCGCTGGACGTTGTCAGCAACAACGCCACATCCAATTCCGTCGATTTTCTGGTCATCCAGGCTGTCGACATGTCCAA
>CAZGBQ010000255.1:0-4599 GCA_964524045.1 uncultured Acidobacteriaceae bacterium | reverse complement strand
TGCCAAGCAGTCCGAAATCGAGAATTTGGTAAGCAATTATCGCAAAGCAATGCAAGATGGCAAGGACTTGCTCGCCGGCAACAACCTTGCGGGCCAAAAGTTGTACGACACGCTGGTTGCGCCCGCGAAGCAGATGATCCCGCAAGGCTCACGAGTCATCGTTCTGCCCGATGCAAAATTGTACGGGTTGAATTTTGAGGCGTTGATTTCTCCCGAGCCTGAGCCACACTACTGGCTCGAAGACGTCACGATAAGCACGGCAAGTTCGCTGACGCTCCTGGCTTCGTCCAATGCGCCGTCCGCAAAAACGGGGAAGCGTCTGCTGCTGGTGGGAAATGCCGTACCGCCGAACAGTGATTTTCCAGCGTTGACGCAGGCCCCCGTGGAAATGAAGAATATCGAGCAGTACTTTCCGGATGCGAATCGCACGATATTGGAAGGGAAGCAAGCCACGCCGGCGGCGTATCTCGCAAGCCATCCCGAGAAATTCTCTCACATGCACTTCGTGACACACGGTACCGCCAGCCTCACGCATCCGCTGGAATCCGCGGTAATCCTGAGTCCCGACGGCGCCGATGGCGGCTTTTACAAACTCTATGCGCGAGATATCGTTCAGCATCCCATCCGTGCGAGGCTCGTGACCATTTCTGCATGCAAAGGGGCGGGAGGCTCTTATTCCGGTGAGGGCCTCGTGGGGCTTTCGTGGGCATTCGTGCGGGCCGGGGCGCACAATGTGATCAGCGCGCTTTGGGAGGTCAGTGACTCCTCAGCGCCACAATTGATGGATTCTCTCTATTCCGAATTGAGTCAAGGTAAGGATCCCGCGACGGCGCTCCGCAATGCGAAGCTCGCGATGTTGCATTCGCATTCGAATGACGTCTTCAAGAAGCCCTATTACTGGGCGCCGTTCCAGCTCTACGCCGGCCCTTAGGCAGAAGCTCTTAGCACGCGACCAGGCGTCGCCCCGGCTGTTTTTCTTTCCGTGAAACGATTCCCAAGCCCAAGTCACTACCGAATGTGAATCAATTTTCACGGGAAGGATTGCGCTCAAAATGATCGTAGCAACTGACAATTTCGAGACCGGTAGAGACAACCAAGCCGTGGCCGTGGTTGCGTGCCTCCAAGACGCGGCTCCCAGGAGACGTCAAATCGAAGCAAGCGAATTCGAGCGTTTGCTTCAACGCGCGATGGAGGTGTTGAGCCTTCGCGAGCGGAGCGCGCTGATGGAGCGCTCCCGCTTAACGGCCGAGGCCGACGCGGCAGCGGCTATCGCTGTGGCTTCTTGAGTAGTTTCCTCTTACGGGTTGGGTTATAAAGGATGCCGCATTTCCCAGCCTGAGTTGTCCTGAGTCATAAAGCGGGCGCTGAAACGTACAGCGCCCCATTTGTCACTATTCACAAAGAATTTGCAGCTACCTGGGCTTAGGGGGAATTATGCCGCCAGCCGGATTGGACAATCTCAAACACATCGTTGTGCTCATGATGGAAAACCGCTCGTTTGACCACATGCTGGGCGGACTGAGCCTGGTGATGGAAAAAGGCAAGAAGAAATATCCCCTTATCAATGGTCTGACCGGAAATGAGTCCAATCCGGACACGAAGGGCGCGATCGTCAAGGTGCAGCCGGGAGCGAAATACCAGAGCCAGCTCGACCCGGACCCCGACCATCATTTTCCTGGCGTGGACTTGCAGCTCTTTGGCGGAACACCGTCCGGCCCCGGACGCGTCGCTAACATGCAAGGTTTCGTCAAAGACTATTTCACGCAAACAAACGACGTGAACCGTTCGCACAACATCATGTACTACTTCACGCCGGATAAATTGCCGGTGCTCGCAACCTTGGCTACGCAATTTGCCGTGTTTAACGGCTGGTTTTCTTCGATTCCAGGGCCCACCATTTGCAACCGGGCGTTTGCGCACTACGGGACTTCGTTTGGCCAGGTGGGCATGGACCTTTTCTATATTCTGGACCCCATTCTCAGCGTGTATGAGCGCATGATCAAAGCCCAGCACACGGCAAAGCTTTATTACTACGACCAGCAAAGCTCGACCATGGAGATCGTGAATCTCTTGCAGAACCAGCCCCAGCTCTTCGGGAGCTACTCTCAGTTCATCAGCGATTGCAAGGGCGGAACCCTGCCCGATTACAGCTTCATCGAACCATGCTACAACGACCATCCAGGACCCGGTGGAGGGGAAATTCTGGCGTCGGATCAGCACCCCGACCATAATGTGCAGGAAGGCGAGCGGTTCATTGCCAACACGTACAATGCGATTCGAACGAATCCGGATCTTTGGAAAACGACGGCGCTGCTGATTGTTTACGACGAACACGGGGGGATTTACGACCACGTAGCGCCGCCCGCGTGCATGCCGGACGGTTATTCCGCAAAGGCCAGCGACACGGGAACAGGCGAAGCGTTCAATTTCGACAGGCTGGGAGTGCGCGTTCCCGCCGTGCTTGTCTCGCCTTATATCCCGAGAGGAACGGTAGTGCCCGGTCCTGAGGACGCGGCCAATGGACGGGTGTTTGAGCATGCCTCCATTCCCGCGACGGTGACGAATTTCTTCCTAGGCAATTACGATGCGCGTACCGTGCGCGAGAAAAATGCCAGCACCTTCCTGGATCTGCTGGGCGATCAGTTGCGCCCGGATTCCGAGATTCCATTTTTCCAGCTAAGGAGGCACTAAAATGCCCAAGGCCAAGTCTCCCGCTCGCGCCAAATCTGCTGCTGCCACCAAAGCTGCCGTTGCCACCGAGTCTACTGCTCCCATTGTTGTTCCCCTGCCTGAGGCTGGTTCCTACAATCCGGAGAGACCTGCCGGAAAGCTTCTGCAGGCTCAAACATTTCATCTCCGCGAGGCGCTGATCAAGCACATGGCTGACCTGGTGGCAATCGCGGAGATCGATCCGCGGTCGCTTAGAACGGAAGGCGAAGTGAGCGCGTACATCAGGCGAGCGACTGCGGTTTTGCATACGCATCACTCGAGGGCGGCAAGGAAGTGAAGGAGGAATCGTGCGAAAGTTCCTGGTGTTTCTAGCCTTGTTCGCGGCCACGGCAGCGCGCGCCCAGCAACAGCCCACGCCACCCGCCGCCACGCCACCGCAAAGAATCGACTCCCCCAGCGAAATCGACAAACTGAAAGAAAACTGCTTTGCGTTCAAGACGCTTCTTAGCTGCGCGGAGGAGCTGTTCACCGGCAAGCCGGTTCACATTGCTGTTGGCAGCATCGCTCCGCAAAACGGCTTTGGGGCGGGTCTCGCTTACCTGGGGCACAAGACAACGGACAATTGGCGGACCAGTTGGAATGCGGATGCCATCGGTTCGATTAATGGGTCCTGGCGCGCGGGAGTGTACTTGAAGTTTGTGCACACGCCAAACAACGACATCGGCGTTATCTTCGGTCCGCCTCCTCCTGTGAACGATAACCTGACAGAGTTACCGGAGCACTCGGTCATCAATTTGTACGCGCAAGCAATTTCTCTCAACAAGCTGACTTTCTTCGGGTTGGGCCCTGGCACAACGCTCGCCGGCCGCAGTTTCTACGGGATGACGGAAACGATTGTGGGTGCAAGCGCGGTCAAGCCGGATCTCTACCAGCCGTTGAACTTGGGCGTCTACGCGGAAGTCAACGGAAGAATCGTGAATCTTCGGCCTGGCAATGGGCAGCCAAGCCCGACGATCGGAGCGCTGTACAACGAATCTACCGCGCCGGGGCTAACGACACAGCCTGCGGCGTTGCAGCTAGGCGAAGGGATTCGCATGCGGCCCACGTTTAAGAAAGATTTGATCCGCCTGAACTACAATCTGGCCTACCAGCAATATTTCACGCCCGGAAACTCGACGTTTTCTTTCCAGCGGTTGACGACTGACCTGTCCAATCAAATCGCGATCTACCGCGAAACCACCAGAAATCTGCTGCCGCGGGACGCCAACGGCCCCGATGAGTGCTCTCTTGCAACGGACGATCGACATCCCGAGTGCCAGACCGTCACGAGGAATCTGGAAGGGACGGTCGGCCTGCGCTTTTTGCTTGCTCTTTCGATGACCCCTGGCGGAAATGTCGTACCGTTTTACTTTCAGCCTACACTCGGTGGGTCGGACATCAACGCAAACGCGACGCTCAGCAGCTATCAGGATTTCCGGTTTCGCGCGCCAAATGTGATGTTGATTCGCGAAAGCTTTGAGCACTCCATCTGGAAATGGCCTGTGGGATTCATGCTGATGGCGGACGAGGGAAAAGTCGCGCTGACGCGGGGCGACCTAGGGCCAAATCCGTGGATCCATAGTTTTTCGACGGGGCTCACGCTGCGAGCCGGGGGATTTCCCCAGGTTTCTCTGCTGTTTTCCTGGGGCGGCAACGAAGGAACGCATACCAACGCCAACGTGAACGCGAGTTTGCTGGGAGGCTCGGCGAGGCCTTCTCTCTATTAGGGCCGAAAGAGGCTGGAAACCTTTTTCAAGTGGCCGAATCGGCGGCCATTTCACGAACCTCTTTCTCACCATAGCCCAAGCCGCTCAAAATCCCGGCGGTATGCTCACCGAGCAGAGGAGGCGGCAAGCGATAACTCACCGGCGTGTCCGAGAACCGGATGGG
>CAZGBQ010000254.1:0-4616 GCA_964524045.1 uncultured Acidobacteriaceae bacterium | reverse complement strand
AAGCGGCGGATTCGGAGCGAAACACGCGCTGGAAGCGCGGGCCGATGAACTGCACCCGTCGCTGTAATCAGTACCCCCGTCAGCGTGAATCCGTACTGCCCGGCTGCACCTTGCATCGTGCAGCCGTTCGCCTGCGCCGAAGGAACTGCCGCGCCGAATGCCGCGAGAAAAATGGCCCCAAACAACAGAAAATGGATAGCTCGCTTCATGTTCTCCCTCCTCCAAATCTTCTTTTTTCTGAACGGCGACTCGCGTCGTGACTGTCACCTTCACGCAGGAGCAAAAGCAGAGCAATGCCCTGCGGTTCCTCTTTTGCTGAAATCTGTATTCCCTGGAAAGTGTCGGGGAATCAGCGAGTTAGGCTGGTGGGTCCCTTGTGGGCGTCGAGGGATTGAGGGCAGGTAAGGTGAGTGGTAAACTCCGCTCACCCCAGGAGAATCGTTCAGATCAAATGGGAAATAGCTCATCCCATCCCCAATTGGTCCGCTTTGGCACCTTCGAACTGAACCTCCGCGCAGGTGAACTGCGCAAGAAGGGCGTCAAGGTCAAGTTTCAAGAACAACCCTTTCAAATTCTGGCGATGTTGCTCGAGCGTCCTGGCGAAGTCGTTACCCGAGAAGAGCTTCGTCAAAGACTCTGGTCTGCCGACACTTTCGTTGATTTCGATCAAGGCTTGAACCATGCTATCAACAAGCTCCGCGAAGCCTTGGGCGACTCTCCCGATAATCCCCTATTCATCGAAACTCTCGCCAAACGCGGGTACCGCTTTATAGCCCCCCTCGACGGAGCGCGACCAGGGGCCCCAAGCCCGCGGGGACCGATTGACTCCATTGCCGTTTTCCCTTTTGAGAACGATAGCATCGATCCGGACGCGGAATACCTCGCCGTGGGAATTCCTGGGAGCATCGTTCATAGTCTTTCTCAAATCACCGGGCTGCATGTGATTTCCTGGAGAACAACCAGAAGCACGGAAAATCAGGAGAGTGACCCGTCATCCATCGGCCGCAAACTGGGTGCGAGAACGGTGCTCATCGGAAGAATCTGGCAACGCGCTAATAAACTTCGTTTGCATGTGGACCTGCTGGATACCACCAACGGGGAGGAGATTTGGGGAGACCAGTATGACCGTGATCTCGCTGAACTCTTTGCCCTGCAGGATGACATCGCTCGCGAGGTTTCTCAGAAGCTCCGGCTGAAAATGAGCGGGGAAGACCACAACCGCCTCACCAAGCGGTACACCGAGAATCTCCAGGCCTACCAGCTCTATGTGCGCGCCCGACATGGCTGCGAACAGAGGACTGCCGATGGCTTCAAGCGTGGACTCGAATACCTGACTCGTGCGCTTCAAATAGATCCCAATTACGCCCTCGCGCACGCAGAGCTCGCACAATGCATTTCAGTCCCGTGCTATTACGGTGCAGTCGATCCGAATGTTGGCTACCCCAAAGCGAGGGCTTGTGCCCTTCGCGCTTTGGAAATCGACCAGAACCTGGCTGAAGCGCACGAAGTTTTGGCAACGGCTTCGCAGAATTATGATTGGGATTGGCAAGCTGCGGGGCAAGGCTACAGACGCACGGTTGAATTGAATCCGAACTACGCCACCGGCCATTATCATTACTTCTATCACCTTGCCTTGCAGGGCCGTTTCGAAGAAGCAATTCGAGAAGCAATCGAAGCCCTGAGCCGCGATCCTATGTCTGGCATGCTGAACTCAGGGCTGGCTTTTGTACTCATGCTCGCTCGAAGATACGACGAATGCATCAAGCAAGCGTTGACCGCGACCGAAGTGGATCCCCTAATGACCCTTTGCTATTGGACTCTGGGAGTGGCCTATGAAGGGAAAGGCATGTATCGGGAGGTGCAAGACGCCTATGAAAAAAGTGTTGGTATTGGAGGCACGCACGGTTATCTAAATTCGTTCATCGCGCACGCTTATGCCAAATGTGGTGAGGAAACAAAAGCATTGGAGCGGGTGCTCGAAATGAAGGAGATTTCCAAAACCTCGTATGTTCCGACGCTGGCTTTTGCCATCGCCTACGAAGGGCTTGGCCAAAATGAGTTGGCCATCGAGATGATGCAACAATCTTATGCCAAGAGAGAGACGAACCTGGTAATGATCAAGTCGTGGCCTCATTTTGATGGTCTACGTCACGATCCACGCTTTCACGAAATCGAGCGGCGCGTAGGCCTGCGCTAGGCGGCGGATTCCGAGCGGAAGACGCGCTGGAAGCGCGGGCCGATGAACTGCACACCAACGAGCTTTTCCCCGAACGGTGAAGCGTCGTGAACGTGGACCACACGCCCGTGCGTCGCAAAGTCGGCTTGCGTGCGGCGAGTGGCGTGGATGGAATTAGGAATGCGAATTTCGAGGTCGGAGCCGATGGCGACGTCAAAGCGCGTGACAAACGCAGCCCCGCCTCGACACAGATTCTCGCTGGAAGTTTCTTCTTCGAAGATTACGCCGCGAGAGTCGCGGCCGCGAACCCGCATGGGCAAGTGAACGGCGATTCTACGTTCCGAGCGTTTCCTCGAAACAACTGTGTCGACTGGGACCATGGGCTGGGCCCTCGATTCTGGCGGCTCCGTTTGGGCCGGAGCCGGCAATTTCCTGCGCGTTCGCTACCATGGCGCCTGCAACGGCTCGGCCTTCGAAAAATCGCTCCACACTCTCAAGGACTTCGCTGGGCTTGCGCGCCGCGTGCACGATTCTGCGAAGCTCGCTGCCGTTCCCCACGCCATGAGTGAACCAGCAAGCGAACTGCTTCATTTTGCCTATGGCATCGGGTTGGTTGGCTAGGGAAATTTGCCGATAGTAGTCCATGAGTAAACGGTAGCGCGCCGCCTCGCTGGGGGTGTCGTAGCGGCCGGTTTCTGCGAATTGCTGCATCTGGCAGAAAATCCAGGGGTTAGTGGCGGCGGCACGGCCAATCATCACCGCGTCGCACCCGGTTTCGCTAAACATCCGCGCGGCGTCTTCGGGAATGTTGATGTCGCCATTGCCAATCACCGGAATCTTGACCGCCTGCTTCACCGCGGCGATGAGGGACCAATCGGCGGCACCTGCGTAGCCCTGCACGCGCGTGCGCGGATGCACTGCGACGGATTCGACGCCAACGCCTTCCGCGATTTTGGCCACTTCGACCGCCACAATCGACTTTTCGTCCCAGCCCGCCCGCAGCTTGATGGTGAGCGGAATCTTCACGGCTGCGCGCACCGCGCGAAAAATCTGCTCGAGCAGCGGCAAGTCGCGCAGGAGGCCGGAACCGCCGCATTTCACGACTTTCTTGGCCGGGCAGCCCAGATTGATGTCCACGGCGTCGTAGCCCAGGTCTTCGACCATCTTCGCGGCTTCCGCCATGACTGCGGGATTCGCCCCGAAAAGCTGCGCCGTGATGGGATGCTCGTCTTCTTGAAAATAGAGATAACGAAGCGTCTTCGCCGCGCTGCGCGTGATGCCTTCGGAGCTGGTGAACTCTGTCATCAGCAGCCCGCAGCCGCCCAGGCCACGAATCACCCGCCGAAAGAGAGTGTCGGTCACGCCCGCCATGGGCGCCAGCACCGCCGCCGGCCGTATGCTAATGTCACGAATTTGGAAGGAGCCTGGAATCATGGAGTTGACCAAACGTTTTGAGCCCTGCAATCCAGTGTAGTTGCCGGAAAGGGCTTTACGCAAGACAGATGAGGCTGGGTTTGTCGTCCGTGAGGGCTTACTTTTTTTCCGGCGGGGTGAGGGCGAAATCCTTCAGAAACTCATCCAGGCGGAGGAATTTGCGGCCGAGTGCGCCCGAGTAGGCCGACCATTCGGGCTCGCCGGATTCCTGGGCGAGCGCGGCGCGGGCTGCGGCAAGCTTGGAATCCAGATCGTCGAGATAGTGGAACACCAGCGCCTCGCGAATCATCGGCAGCTTTGGCGAGCCGAACTCGTACTGTCCGTGGTGACTAATGAGAAGATGTTTCACGACGGTCTTTAGATTCTCAGGGAAGCCCTCAATCGCATCCATGGCCTTCGAAACGGTTTGAACTTCCATCACGATATGGCCGAGAAGCTGCCCTTCGACCGTGTATCCAATCGCGCGGTCGTAGCACAATTCATCCAGCTTGCCAACATCATGCAGAATTGCCGCCGTCAGCAGTAAATCCAGGTCCAACTCGGGATAATGAGCCGCCGCAAGTTTGGCGAGACCGCACAAACTGACGACATGTTCCAGCAAGCCGCCGAGGTATGCGTGATGCATCACTTTCGCCGCAGGCGCTCGTTTGTAACGCGCTGCGATAGCAGGATCGTTGAGAATTCCGGTCACGAGCTGCTTCAGCCAAGGATTGGCAATCGCCCCCGCAAATTCCAGCAATTGCGCGAAGAGTCTTCCAACATCACTCCTGGTTTGCGGCAGAAAATCCGCGAGATCAATTTCTTCTGGCTTCGCCACGCGCACCTGCATCACCGCAAGCTGCGGCCGGTTGCGGTAAATTTCCACGCGCGCTTGCACTTTCACGAAGTCTTCGCGATTGATGCTCTTCGCGGCGTTCTCGAACTGGTCCCACATCCGCGCTTCGATGGTGCCGCTGCGGTCGCCCAGCTCCAGCCGCAGATAGGGCTTCCCCTCGCGCGTATTGCG
>CAZGBQ010000253.1:0-4617 GCA_964524045.1 uncultured Acidobacteriaceae bacterium | reverse complement strand
GGACCGAAGCCGCCGCCGATGTAGGTAGAGTAGAGCAGCGTCGAGCCATCGGCGCTCAGTTTAGAGAACACCGGAGTATGGTTACTGCCGAATGGGTAATTAACAGCGCTGTTGGCAGGCAGGGTGAAGGCGCTGGGCCTCCCAAAAGGCCACGGCTGCCCGGCCGGCGGTGTCGGCAGCGGCCCGGGGAAATATCCGCCAGGTGTGATTGGATAGCCGTAGCTGGCTATGGCGGTGCCGGGACCGCAGCCGTAATAAAGCCCGCCGTAGCCGTAGCTCGAAAGCGTAAAGCCGGATACATAGGCTTCCCCAGCAGGATCGAGGGCAATGCCCGTCAAATAGTCATTCAGCGAACCACCGAGAAATGTTGAATAGACCAGGCCTGAACCGGTCGAATTCAGTTTTGTGACAAACCCGTCCGGGTAGCCGTTGGATCCGCATTTCGAAACAATGCCTGACGCAGTGCAGAAACCATGAAGCTCATCGAATTCAGGGCTGCACACGGTCTGGTAAGCACCCGGCGTTGTAGGAAAATCTGGCGAATTAGTTGAGCCAGCAATGTAGGCGTCGCCGGAAGAATCCACGGCAATACCAGCGCCATTATCGTTATAGCTGCCACCAAGATAGGTCGAATAAACCAGCGACGACCCGTCCGGGCTCAGCTTGCTTACAAACACAGCGTATTGTCCACTGGGATTGTTATTGGGGATGAGGCAGCCGTTGCCGAACGGCTTACACGTTGTCTGGTACGCGCTCCCGCTTAGCGGGAAATCGGCGGACTCCGTCAGCCCGGTAATGTAGGCGCTGCCGTTCGAATCAACCGCAATTGCGGCCGCCTGATCGCCGGTGTAGCCGAAATAGTAGAAGCCTGGCGTAGCGCCTGCGATGTACGTTGAATAGATCAGGGTAGGATCAATCACCAGAGTCCTGGCACGGTCGTAAGACGACATGGCAAATCCCACCTCGTTTTTCGACTTGAGGACGAAACGCGCCGCCACGAGTTGTTTCTGACCATCGGCGGCGGTCTGGTACGCGACGGGCTTCTGATAGCGCACTTCGCTAGCGCCGCAGGTCACAACCAGGTCGCCGTTAGCATCTACTCTCAGGGTAATCGGCGTGCCACGGCTCGCCCCTGCTTGTGACGAGATTTCCTCTCCCGAAATCGCTAGCCGGATCCGTTTCGGGTTCGCGCCCGGGGCCACCACAAAGCCGTACTCCAACTGCGATTGATTGCCGTAATAAACGAGGTCCACGCCGGGATACACTTGTTCGTATTTCACATTCCCATAGGATGGAATATTGGTGCGCCACTTCTTCGCGTCGTTTCCGATGAAATAATTGGATTTTCCAGGAAGCTCTTGGCCTGCAGAAATGCTGGCAGTCGCATTCGCGCCCAGCAGTCGAGTGTGTAGGACTGCCTGCGGCATGATGTGCTCTCCTACGTTTGGCTCGTTCCCCAACGGCCCATCGAGCTTGCCGTCGGCCGCATGCCGCTGAGCTGCACCACTCTGGCGCAGCACAAGCACCGCCTCAGATGGAGTAAGGAAAAAGGCGTAGCCGTTGCCGCGGGAAATAAATTTTGCCTCTGCGTCGGCTTGTCCCACGTTTGGTTCGAAATGCAATGGAATCTTGCCGTAATTCTTCAGGAGGCTTTCTTTGGCCTGCGGCGTTTGCGCCCCGAGAGGCGCAAACGATGGCATTACCGCAGATAGAATCGCCATCGCGAACAAAGGCTTCAGGAATGGTCTCAGCGGGGTTTGCCGCGCGGCGCCAATGCTTTCTACAGCCGGAAGTAAAGGGCGAATCATGAAACCTCCTCTGGGACAGGAGTTCTTGGTGACCTGCGGGCGCGAATGTCCTTCGTGCTTGCCAGTGCGATCTTTGTTCAGATAGGCGACATTTCCGAGCGCGGCCTGTCACCAAATATTTTCATTGCGCGCCTGGCAGGCACTGCCGCGTTTCCTGTTCGCGCGCCGTTCCATGCGAGGGAGTGTCGCAATCGGCTGAGGCCTATTCCTCCGGCTTCTCATCGCGTCCCCTATTGCCGAGTTCCTGCTACCAACCCGGCCTCGCGGCCACAGGAACGGGCTGGGCATAGCATTGGCCCGCACATCGTGCTACTATCGCGCCACTCCCCGCTTTACTGGTGAATTTAGTCCGGCTATCTTGGCTCGGTCTATGGAGAAGCTCCGAAAATTCCTGAAAAATCACGAAAATCCCTCTTACGGGGGCCTTTATACGTTCGGCCCTTACCGCGTAGACACGGAAAGGCGGCTGGTTTCACGCAACGGCCAGCACATTCCCTTTTCTTCCAAGGATTTCGATCTTCTTCTCGTCTTGCTCGAGCAACCTGGCAAAATCCTGGTCAAGGAAGAGCTTATGCAGCGCCTGTGGCCAGACACCGCTGTCGAAGAGGGGAATCTAACTCGCCACATTTCCACGCTTCGAAAAACCCTGGGCGAGTCTCCCGGCCAGCACGAATATATCGTCACTGTGCCCGGGCGCGGTTACCGCTTTGTGGCCGCAGTAAAGGAGCCAAGCGGGCAAACCTTTCCGTCACCTGGAACTCTGAAGGTGCACAGCGTGGATTCACTTGGAAGCGAAGCGGCTGCCCTAACCGCTAGAACCGCTCGCGAACTGTCCCCAGTCTCTGTGCCCATTTACGCGCCTTCGGGGAAGCATAGTTTGCGCTGGGTGTGGTCCGCACTTATCGTTGCCGCAGCCGTGGCTCTGGGCGCCGCCGGCACGCGATTGATTCAGCCTAGGCCGATTCTCACCAATTCCGATTACGTTTTGATTTCCGATTTCACCAACACCACCGGCGATTCTGTTTTTGACGACACGATGAAACAGGCCGTTTCCGTTCAGCTTGCTCAGTCGCCCTTCCTGAACATCCTCTCCGACGCGCGTGCGCGCGCCACGCTAAAGCTTATGACCAAGCCACCCGACACACGGTTGACGCCGGACGTGGCACGAGAAGTCTGTCAGCGCGCGGAAGCGAAGCTCTATATCGCCGGCAGCTTGGCGAAACTCGACAACGACTATGTGATCGGGATCCAGGCCATGGATTGCCGCACAGGTGATGCTGTGGCCCAACAGCAAGCGATCGCAAGGGGCAAAGGGGACGTGCTGCGAGCGCTCAACCAGGCTACCGCAAGAATCCGCGGCACATTGGGCGAATCCCTTAGCAGTCTGGAGAAGTACGACGCCCCGCAAGCGACTACCGCTTCGCTTGAAGCGCTCAAGGCTTATGCGGAGGGCAATCTTGCGCGCGATAAGAAGGGCGACGCCAGCGCCATTCCGTTCTTTCAGCACGCAATCGACCTCGATCCTCAGTTTGCTCTTGCGTACAACGCCCTGGGGCTTACCTATTCCAATCTGGATGAGCCGGGGCTGGCCAGTGCCCACATTGCAAAAGCCTACTCGCTTCGCGAAAGGACCAGCGAGCTTGAGAAGTTCCATATCGTCGCCAACTACAGTCAGCTCGTCACTGGTGAGCTTGAGAAAGCAAATTCCGTTTCCGAACTTTGGGCGCAAACCTATCCTCGCGATCCTTACCCGCACAATTTGATCGGCGTCAATCTCGAGTTTCTGGGACAGTATGAAAAAGCCGCGGTGGAGATTCTCGAAGCGATCCATTTACATCCGGATGGCGTCGTGCTTCGCTCTGACTTGATGGATGACTACATCGCCGTCGGACAACTCCAGCAAGCGAAGGCTGTATATCAGGCGGCCCTTGGCCTGCGGCTGGACCATGCCTACTTACACGCGGATCTATACGCCATTGCCTTTCTCGAGCAGGATCGCCAGGAAATGGACCGCCAGGTTGGCTGGGCGGCGGGCCGGCCAGGCGCCGAAGACCTGCTCCTCTCCGCCGACGCAGACAGCAGCGCGTTTGCAGGAAATCTTGAGAAGGCTGGAGAAAGCTCCCGCCGCGCCGTCGAGTGTGCGCTGCACAACGGTCAGAAGGAAACCGCGGCGCTGTGGCAAATGAATGCAGCCCTTCGCCAAGCCGAGTTTGGCGAGTTGGTCCAGGCGCGGCACCAGGTCCAGGATGGACTGAACCTCGCTTCGTCTCGAGACGTGCGCATTCTGGCGGCTCTAACCCTGGCTCGCGCGGGGGATCCAACAGGTGCCAGAAAAATCGCCGAAGACCTGGCGCGAAGCCTTCCCCTCAACACTGTGCTCAACAGCTATTGGCTGCCTGCGATTCGTGCGGCCATCGAACTCGACCACGAGAACCCTGCCGGGGCGATCGAAATCTTGCGCGCGGCAGCGCCCTATGACCTGGCTTATCCGAATCCCCAAGTCGGTGTCGGGCGCTTGCTCTATCCCCCGTATCTTCGCGGCCAGGCCTACCTGCAGTTGCGTGAGCCGGACAAAGCCATCGGCGAGTATTCCAAGTTCCTAGATCGTCCCAGCATCGTTGTCAACTGCCCGCTTGCCGCCCTTGCCCGTCTTCAACTCGCGCGCTCGTACTCGGCCATCGGCAATAGCGCTCAAGCCAAAACCGCGTACGAAGCCTTCTTCGCTCTTTGGAAAGCCCCCGGCGCTCACGCTCCAATCCTGAAACTCGCCAAGAAGGAATACGCTAAACTGCTTTAGTGGTTTCCCAGA
>CAZGBQ010000252.1:0-4638 GCA_964524045.1 uncultured Acidobacteriaceae bacterium | reverse complement strand
GAGTGCAACTTCTCCATGCTATCACCGGAAGATTCGATGCGTCTAGGCATCGCACGACACGGCGTGTGAATCTCTCCGGCGAACTCCACCGGTCGGATGCCCCGAACGGAAGGGTCGCCGGAGAGTGCCGACGAAAATTACCACTCAACGTAACTAGATTTTGAAGTTGCCGGTGTTCACCCAACTGGCTTGGATGAGGCACCAAAAGTCTTGCGCGACGCCGCGCGTGACATAGTCATAGGGCATGTAGCCGTATCCGGCTTCACCCCATCCCGTACCCCAGGAGTTGCGAATTCGCAGCGCTCCCGTCGTTTCCGGGCCGCTGGGTTGATTCTTGATTTTCAGGTTGTCGTCGTAACCGACGGCCACGATGGCATGTCCGCCGATGACGCGGTCTCCGGAAGCGGGAAAGGGGATCTTTCCCAGGTTGTTCCCCGCCTGGCTGATGGAGTCGTACACGGTGAAACCGAACATCGATGGAATGCCAGCAGCTAGCTGGGTCTTCACACGGCTGAGGACATCCGCCATAGGCGTGCCTGCTGGATCGAGCCGGAAATACTGAATCGCCTTGTAGTTATTGGCGAAGGAGTAGCAAAAGGCTGGGGGTTCGACGTCAAAACTGACAACGTTGTAAGGCCAAAACTCTTCCGGTGGCACGCCGAACAGCGCCAGCGCGCCCATGGTGGTACGAAGATAAGCGCCCGTGTCACCGGTCTGATGCATGAAATTGCGCGTCGTCTTGTAGAGAAAGATGCGCGAGGCATCAATGTGGCGGCCGAAGGCGCGGCGCTCGAAATACTCGACAACGCCTACTCCCGCGTTGGCCGTGCAAGAGCCGAGATTGCCCTGGTTTTCGATCGGTGAGAACCATGCGCGCAGGTCGACTGCGGCGGGGAGCGCGGGAGCCGGTGCGGCAGAGTTGGTCTTGGCGAGCAGGCCCTTGATAGTTTCACCGGCTTGCGCGCTGGCGGCGGCGTTGCGGAAGGAGTCAGTGCCCATATGGAAGTCGCGGAAATCGGGATAGTCTGCCAGCCAGCCCAACCCGACTTGTGTTCCGGGGCCGACTTCGACGGGGTTGCTCGCTGGGGGAGACAATTGCTGATGAGTTGCTGTTGCCATGGGATCCACCTTTCTTTGCGAACATGTTGTGATTAAGCCAACCGGAAGGGGGAGACTCGGGGAACGACTTGAGCCGTAGCGGTCGGCGCTTCGAGTACGGTAGATGACCAGGTGGTTATCGTCAAGAGAAAAGATGAGCCAGAGGGACTAGCGATGCTAGGCATGGGCCGATTGCGCCAGAACGCGTTGGCTTGACAGACGAACGAGGGTGGCGTTCGCAAGGATGGTGATCAGGGACACGGCCAGGGTCACATTGTAGATTTCCATGGAGCAATCCGCATTTTGCTTTTGCCTCCATCCAGCACTGTCCCCGAAGAAGGGACGAGTTATTTTGCTATTGATGGGTTCTCGTGCCTACTTGTGTCGAATATCCTCCGGAGATCGGTGGAGGTCGAGGGGCTGAACCTTTAATTCCCATTTTACTGGCACCGATGTAGGCGTATAGCAGATCGTCTTGTCACACGCCTGATACTGCAAGTCGCCCGCAATCGAAACTGTTCTCCCCGCCGAGAATACGGCTCGGATGCCATCCCCTGCTTTGGAAGGAGTTATCGTCACATCCTGTGTGATCCGAAACCGTCCTTCGAACACCGGCACTTGCTCTTTGATCGCCTCCAAGTAAAGGATCTTGGAGCTCGGATAAGTGACCGACGCTGGTTCGATTCCGCCGGAATTGTGCAAGGTGAGCTTAATGGGCTTGTAGCCCTTGACTCCCGGCGAGTACACATGAACGTCGGGCGGAAGCTCAACCTGCACGATCAGAGTGACCCGGCTGCCAGGTGCGACGGTGAGATCCGATTGTGAAAGTGTCAGTCGAAGATGAGGCGCTTGGACGGTTTGGCTTACTTCCTCGGTTAGTTCAGGGAAAAGCTTGCCAATAACGTTGTTTGCGGTGAAGCGGTCCGTGTATTTGGCTTCGAAATACTTCTCACGAATCAGGCCGTTCGCATCGATGTAGAAAAATCCGGGGTGAGTCATCCCTTTGGTCATGCCCGTTGCTTCTGCGTTAAGGACGTTGAAGCTGCGAATAACCTTGGAGTCCGGGTCAGCCAACAGTGGAAACTCGATCTTGTGCCGCTTAGCGAAGTCCATCAGGATAGCCGGGCTATCGTAGCTAATCGCTGCCAGCTTGATCCCCTGCTTCTCGAATCTTTCTTTGGCGTTTTGCAGCTGCACGAGCTGCGCCTTGCAAAAGGGTCACCAGTCGGCAGAACGGAAGAAAAGAAGGACCGTTCCTTTTGAGCCTTTTAGTGTCTCGTTGGACTGTTCATGGCCGAACTGATCGCGTAGGGCAAATGCTGGCGCCTGTTGGCCGATCTCCAGGCCGACTGACGGTGCGGGACCGTCAATGGCTGGGCGGCTTTCATCACCACTCGAGAGAGCAAGCGATTCGATCGGGAGAAGAATGGCAATCATGGTCATGCGAAGCAGCACGAGCCTGAATTTCGTCATCGTGGTAACCCGCAGCTGTCATGTTCTCCGAAGAATTTCATGTTTTCGCCCTCAGCCGAAACGCCTGACGGTGAGTTCCAGGTAGTATTTGGGCGCTCCGCTGGCCTGCCGGCTTGCCGCATCGAGCACAAGGTAACCAGCAAACCCATTAGATTGTTCTCTGTTAAGGAAGTTACAGAATGTTCCCATCATTTTTCAGGCCACTAATGAGGTTGGCTTACACGGAAACCCTGCTCTGAGTGTTTCAAATCGCTGGCGGATTGCGGATCCAATCGGCTCAACCAAATATCACTTGGACCAGACTATTTCTGTACAATGACTCCCCTATGGCGAAACTCACTTTTCTGGGCGCAGCGGGATGTGTCACAGGATCAAAATACTTGGTGGAGGCGGCGGGCAAGAAGCTGCTGGTGGATTGCGGCCTGTTCCAGGGAACGAGCGAACT
Source organism: uncultured Acidobacteriaceae bacterium (assembly GCA_964524045.1). Taxonomy (GTDB): domain Bacteria; phylum Acidobacteriota; class Terriglobia; order Acidiferrales; family UBA7541; genus Acidiferrum. The sequence continues at coordinate 1,622 of CAZGBQ010000252.1, read as the reverse complement.
GAAAGACCGCAATTGGAAGCCCCTGCCGGTCGATCCCAAGAGCATTGATTATGCTTTACTGACGCACGCCCATCTTGATCACACCGGCTGGCTGCCAGTGCTGGTGCGCGATGGGTATCGCGGGCCCATTTTTGCAAATCCTGCAACCATTGAGCTGACGGAGATTCTGCTGAAGGATTCGGCACACCTTCAGGAAGAGGACACCGAACGCGCGAAGCGAAAAAAATACAGCCGGCATGCGGAGCCGCGATCGCTCTACACGCCCGACGACGTCGATCCTGTGTTGAAGCTGCTGAAGACAATGCCGCGCAGCGGCTGTTTTGACATCAGCCCGGAGTTTCGTGTTTGTGGATACGACGCGGGACACATTTTAGGCTCTTCAAGCTTGGAACTCACGATCACCGAGGGCGGCAAGAAGATTGTTATCGTGTTTTCAGGTGACATTGGGCGCTATGGCCAAGTCATTTTGAAAGACCCGGCGACGCCTCCTTCGAGCGCGGACGCGCTCATCTGCGAGTCCACGTATGGTGACCGCGAGCATCAAGACGGCGACGCCGCGGAATTGCTGGCGCAGGTGGTGAATCGTGTAGTGAAGCGCGGCGGCTCGATCGTGATCCCCGCGTTTGCCATCGGGCGGACGCAAACGTTCATGTACTATTTGCGGCAGCTTGAAGACCAGCAGCGCATTCCGCGCGTTCCCGTGTATGTGGATAGTCCGATGGCGCTCAGCGCGACGGACTTGTATCTCAAGCACCGCGAGGATCACGACCTGGAATTCGCGCGAGAAGAAGGCAGCGACGGCAAAGGCGACCCGTTGAACGTGCACGAGTTTCACCTGACCCGTTCCGCAGAAGAATCAAAAGCCATCAACAATGTGAAAACGCCATGCATCATTATTTCGGCGAGTGGAATGGTCAGCGGAGGGCGCGTGCTGCATCACATGGCGCAACGGCTGCCCGATTCGCGAAATGCAGTGATCCTGGCGGGATTCCAGGCGGAAGGCACGCGAGGGCGCGCGCTGCAGGAGGGCGCGAAGACGCTCAATCTGTTTGGCCAAGCCGTGCCGGTTTGTGCTGAGATTGTGGAGATGGGGCAGTTCTCCGCCCACGCCGGGAAAAGCGAGTTGCTGCGCTGGCTGTCGGCGCTTCCGGAGCCGCCCCGTCGAACATATCTGACTCATGGTGAGCCCGCCGCGGCGGGGGCGCTCCAAACTGCGATCAAGGAAAAATTCAAATGGGATGCGGAAGTGGCGCGCTATCTGGACACCGTTCCGCTCGGCGCCTGAGAGCTTGGCTAAAGACTCCGAGAACGTGCCATTCCGAGGAGCGAAGCGCGATTTTTGCGCTCCGGGCGGTCCTACGGGGCGATGAGGAATCTGCTTTTATTGAGTTCCCTGCGAAGAACAGAACCCTCGCCTTGCTCGAAATTGACAAGCTCGGAACATTTTTCGACGACTCATTAGAGTCGAAGACCCATCACAAATCCCCATTTTTCAGGAAACTATTTGCGGACTGATATCGTCTATACAGGCAAGACCACTCGCGGGGTAGGAGGCTAACCACCACAGGGCAACCGACCGTCAGTCTCCTACCCCTAACAAGCCCTGAAGTCGCTAAGACTGC
>CAZGBQ010000251.1:2832-4645 GCA_964524045.1 uncultured Acidobacteriaceae bacterium | reverse complement strand
CCCACATCGTGTGACAGACGAAGTAACTCTTCTCTGCGCCATCCCGGCATCTCGTCCAGTGGGAACAAGCGGCCGTGTAATTGTTGCTTGAGCTATTGCTTCGAGGTTGTAGTGGCCGGTCTTTAGACCGGTTCCTTTCTCAAAGCAAGCGAGAATCGAAGCTCGCAACCTCCCCGGTTCATCGCCGGGGCGCTCTACCGAAGTAACGCGCACCTTCACCACACCGGAATCTTTGTGCTGGGAACAAGCGGCTGGAGCTTTTCAGTGCGCTGCGTAAGTACGCCCGCTTTCTGTCTCCGAAGGAACTCCGGCCTTCACCACAGCACAAATTCTTGCAGCGGGAATAATCGGCACGAGCAGTGCTCTGCCATTGAGCTACAGCGACTTTCATCGCTGGCGGGATTCGAACCCGCAACCGCTTTGCGAAGTAACTCGCGCCTTCGCCACGCTGCAAACCCTTTGCGGCGGGAACGGGCGGCTCAGGTGTTTTCCGCTGCTCTACCGCTGAGCTACGGCAGCTTTCGCCGCCGGCAGGAGTCGAACCTGCGACCGTCGGCTTAGTCGAAGTATCCCGTGCCTTCACCACGCCGCAAACTTTCTAAACTCAAATTTTCTTTACCTCCTTGCTTCCCTACCTCTTTACTTCCTGCTTTGGACACACCCGTAGCGTTTTGTTTTCGAGGCAAATGTTTCGCGTCAGGAATTCCGGGAGGAACAGATGCTCACGGTGAAGCTACATTCTTTTCCGGAGAGTACTTTGCCTCCCACGGATCTCGAGGTAACCGTGAACTTCACCATCCCGGGAACACTTCTCCCGCGGCGAATGACCATGAATCAAAACGATTTAGGCGGAATTCGTTAGAGTCGCGCGAACCAGCAGACCGCGAGACTCGATCGCCGTGGCATCGTTCCGTCTTGGCTTTTGTCGTCGTGTCTCAAATCTGCCTCTTCACGCTCAGTGAGGCCCTGCCCCAAACAGCAGCAGGTATACGCTGAGGTATCCTAAAAGTAAACGAAACCCGAAAATCTGTCAAGAACTATTTTTGAAAAACCGCAATTTTGGCTTATTTTTGGCGTAACTTGTTAATTCTACAGTACCTAGAAGTTTTTGAGAGAGAATCGGAACAGATTGGCCGCCGAGTGCACCTGTAGAGGACCATGCGGTGCGTCAAACTCGCTTTTGTGTCACTGGCGACTCTTTTTCTCGTTCACGCGCGAGCATCACGATCAGGCGTGCGGTCTCTTCGACATCCATCGCCGTGTTGTCGACGAGGACAGCGTCGGCGGCGCGGACCAGAGGCGAAACTTTGCGTTCACGGTCGCGGCGGTCGCGCTCGATCACTTCGTCGAACACTTCCGCAAGCGTCAGCTTGTCGCCTTTTTCCTGATGTTCTTTCCATCGGCGCTCCGCGCGAACTTCGGGTGAAGCATCCAGAAAAATCTTCAATTCGGCGTTGGGAAAAACGACCGTGCCAATATCTCGCCCTTCCATCACCACGCCGCCTTCTGCGCCGGCCCGCTGCTGCTCCGCCACGAGCACTCGCCGCACACCGGCAATCGTTGCAAGCAGGGAAGCGGCCGCCGCCACTTCGGCCGTGCGAATCTCGCGCGTGACTTCCCTTCCGTCCAGAAAGACGCAGTTCTTGCAGCCGGCAGCTTCAAGCTCCGGTGTCGGCGGCTTCAGCTCGATGTGTGTTTCTTCTGCCAGCGCCTCAACGCGTGTTTCATCACCGAGGGCAAGCTTTCGCTCAAGGGCCTTCAGTCCCAGGGCGCGATACATGGCTCCACTGTCGAGATATTTGTAACCCAGGAG
>CAZGBQ010000251.1:0-2732 GCA_964524045.1 uncultured Acidobacteriaceae bacterium | reverse complement strand
CCCATAATGTTGTAGCCGCAATCGACGTAAATAGTCTCGCCCGTAATTCCGGAACCGGCTTCAGAGAGCAGGAACGCTGCGGTGCTGCCAACCTCGCCTGGATCCACATTGCGCTTCAACGGCGCGCGTTCGGCGTGTGACTTAAGCATGTCGCTGAGACCTGAAATGCCGCGCGCGGCAAGCGTCTTGATCGGTCCCGCGGAAATCGCGTTCACGCGAATCCCCTTCGGCCCAAGATCATTCGCCAAGTACCGCACGCTCGCTTCCAGTGCGGCTTTGGCAACCCCCATGACGTTGTATCGGGGCACCACTTTTTCTGCGCCATAGTAGGTCAGCGTGACGATTCCCCCGCCCGTAGTCATTAACGGCGCTGCGGCGCGTGTGACTGCAATCAGCGAATACACGCTAATGTCGTGCGCAATGCGAAAGCCTTCGCGCGTGGTGTTTAGAAATTCCCCTTTCAATTCCTCAGCAGGAGCAAATGCCACGCTGTGCACGACGCCATGCAGGGTTCCATAGCGCGATTTCAATTCCTCGAAGAGCCTCGCAATCTGATCATCGAAACACACGTCGCACATGAATCCTGCCGCGCCCGGGAGATCAGCAATCAAGTCCTTGGCCTCTTGTTCGAGACGTTCATTCTGATAAGTGATGGCCAACTGCCAGCCCGCTGCGTGCAGCTTCTGGGCGATGGCCCAAGCGATGCTGCGCTTATTGGCCAGTCCAAAGATCACCGCCGTTTTTTGCGTATCCGTCATGCACCTCTCCCAATAAGAGTCATCTTGAGGGCATCCCGCGAGGATGCCCGAAGGATCTCAGCTCACACGTTCACCCAATTCGCAATCGTCACATTCCTTGCGTTGAGATCCTTCGCTTCGCTCAGGATGACAGAGCGTCAAAACATGCCGCTAGATCCGATGAAACGCCTTTTCAATTTCTTTAATTGAATAGCGCAGCACCACCGGCCGCCCGTGCGGACAGCTCATCGGGCAATCCGTTTTCGCCAGCGCGTCCAGCAGCCACTCCATTTTCGATTGCTCGAGCGGCATGTTCACTTTAATGGCCGCGTGGCACGCCGTCGAAGCCGCGATTTTAGCCTGCAACGTTTCGATCGAAATCGCCGCGTTTTCGCGCTCAATGCCGTCGAGAATTTCGCGTAGCAGTTTTTCCGCGTCCGGCGCCGCCACACCGGCAGGGACCGCTTGAATCGCCACGCTCTTCGGCCCCATCAACTCCACCTCGAAGCCATTTGCCTCAAGCTCTTCGGCGATTTTTTCAAACGTGACGATCTGCCGCGGCGAAAGCTCCATCACCAGTGGCATGAGCATGCGCTGCGCTTCGATTTTTCCCGCGCGCCGCGCTTCGAGATGTTGCTCGAACAGTACGCGCTCGTGCGCCACGTGCTGGTCCACAATCCACAGGCCTTCGCCATTGATCGCCACGATGAAGCTCGCGTTCACCTGGCCGAGCGGTTTCAAATCGGCAATCTGGTCCGGATGAGGCAAAGTAGCGGGCGCATCCGCACTCGGAGCAGCCAGATTCGCGGCCCAATTCCCCGCCGAAGAAAGTTGTGCGGCAGCGACAGCTGCTCCAACCGCAGTTCCCGGCGTGAACGGAATGCGTTGCTCGACGGGCTGCAATGGCGCGCTCGCCAGGTCGAATCCGCCATCGGAGCCCACGCCGGAACCCAGGCCATAATCCTCCATCGGTGGAATCACTGCACGCGGCACTGCGGATTCGGCGGATGCGGGCGTGATTCCTCCAAAGTAAGCGCCGCTCGACCATCCCGGGGTTACGTGAGAAGCACCCGCAGCCGTTGCAAAACTAGGCACCGGCCGCGCCCCCATCAGCGCCTGGCGAATCGTGTCGCGCGTGAAATCGTGGACAAAATTCGAACGCCGGAACCGCACTTCGATTTTCGCGGGATGCACGTTGACGTCGACCTCGTCGTACGGCATTTCCAGAAATAGCAGCGTCGCGGGAAAAACCGTCGGAGGCAAAATGTTCCGATACGCTTCGTGAATCGCATGCAAAATCAAGCGGTCGCGCACCAGCCGGCTGTTTACGAATATGTAGATGCCGTTACGATTCAGGCGCTGCACGTCGGGCCTCGACGTAAATCCGCTGACCGTTAGCGTAGCTTTTTGTTCTTCGGGCTCGAGGTCCGGCTCCGTGATGGCCGCGCGAAAGGGCGCAGACACCACGGGAATCTCTACAAGTTCATCGAGCGCTTGCCGGCCAAAAAGCTGATAGACGCGGTCGGCAAGTTTTTCTGCAGGCGCGCAGTTGATGATTTCCTGCGTCGGTGTCGCCAGCACAAATTGCTTACTCGGATTGGCCAGCGCGTAGTGCGTGACAAGCGAGGCAATGTGCCCGAGCTCCGTCGTATCGGACTTCAAGAATTTCCGGCGAGCCGGCACGCTGTAGAAGATGTCCGCAACGCTGACGGTCGTTCCTGCAGGAAGCCCCGCAGGTTTCACCCCAACGAGTTTGCCGCCGGCAAACTCGACGCGCGTCCCTTCGGTCTCGGCTTCATCGCGTGTTTCCAGGAGGAGCCGCGAGACAGCTGCAACCGATGGCAGCGCTTCGCCGCGAAAGCCGAGCGTAGCAATCGAAAGCAGGTCATCTGCGGTTTTGAGCTTGCTAGTCGCGTGGCGTTCGAACGCCAGCAGCGCGTCGTCGTGCGTCATCCCGTGGCCGTCGTCGGTCACGCGGATCATGCGCTTGCCGCC
>CAZGBQ010000250.1:0-4677 GCA_964524045.1 uncultured Acidobacteriaceae bacterium | reverse complement strand
CAGGGTCTTGCAACAGCCTCTAGTTAACTTAAGGCGCTCTGCAATTCGGAGAAGAGTGTCTCCGCTGACTGCGGCCGGCGAGCTACGTCGCGAGCAAAGGTGCGCTCGAACAGTTCCTGCCAAACTTGAGGAGCTTGGGGCACGTGCGCGGTCACGGGCGTAAAGCACGCCGCGGGGCCGCCCCCGAGCCATTCGGCGGGAGACTTGTCGCCAAACGGGTGGGTACCGGTCAGCATTTCATAGGCGACAACTGCAAGAGCCCACAGGTCCCACGCAGCTTGCGGTTGTTGGCCGAGCCACTGCTCGGGTGACATGTAGCGAGGTGTGCCCAGAAGCGCGCCCGGAGCAGTGTCAGCAGTGCGTTGTTGCGTAGCTGTGGAAAGGAATTTGGCAATGCCAAAGTCCAGTACCTTGGCAGTGTTCCTTCTCTCACCGAGCACCAAAAAGATATTCTCGGGCTTCAGATCACGATGGACAAGCTGGCGGTGATGGGCTGCCTCAAGAGCGGCGCAAACGTCGCGCAAGATAGCGAGCACTTGCGCCGGCGCGAAACTCTTTTGAGGCCACAGCGCTTCGCGGAGGGTCGCACCTTCCAACAGCTCCATCACGAGAAAAGCGCGATTACCATCTGCCACACCGAAATCATAAATGGTGACGACGTTCGGATGCGCAAAGCTGGCTGCGACCCGTCCCTCCTGCCGGAAGCGCTCCGCTGCTTCGGCGCTGCTGACCAAGTCTTCTCGTATGACCTTGACAGCGACACCTCGTTCCAGCGCAGTGTCTGCGGCCGCATACACCGTGCCCATGCCCCCGCGGCCCAGGCGCTGTTTCAGGCGATACCGCCCCTCAAGCAGTCTCGGCAAGATCACCGGAACCAGGCGAGCGCCTTCCTGCGCGCACTGCGTTGCCCCGCTGTCGTAGCAGGCCCCGCACTGAGGACACTCCTCGAAAATGTCGGTGCGGGCCGCCGGCGCCCCCGAGGGCTTTTCGAGCAGTAGTGCGAGGCTGGAGGCGATGGCAACCAGCAGATCTTGATCCTCGCGCGAATAGGGTTCTTCCGAGCGCTTCGCGCCCAAAACAAGCATCGCCTCCGTGCGGTCTACGGCAGTGGCGATAGGCACGAGCAATTGAATCCGCGCCCGGCGGAGGAATTCTGTTTCTTCGTGCGGCAGTTGTTGTCCGAGCCAGCTTGACCCAGTCTGCGGCATTTCCAAGGGCTTGCCTAGCAGCCGCACCAGCGACATCAATTTGCTCTCGGCAGACAAGACTGGAAGCACGCGTCCCGCCGGAGCCATTGCCAAACTGCGATAGCTGGGGGCGCCCGGCTCGCGCACCAGTAATCCCGCGAATTCGCAATGCAGCGCTGCCTCGATGCGCGCGGCCACGTGCGGTGATACGCGCTCGACACTTCGCTCTTCGCGAATCTCCTCCACGACCTCGCGCAACAGCCGCTGGGCGTCATACCGTTCCCGGAAGAAACGCCGGTCGAGCGCTTCCAGCCAGCTCTGACGGTTGACATAAGCTGCAGCTGCCGCTCCGCCGAGAACAACATAAATCCAGCCGCGTGCGCGCAAAATCTCCAGTAAGGGCCGCTGACCATGCAGCAACAGGTCGGTCAGCAATGCGAGTCCCAGTACAGGAACGGCCGTCAGCAAAACGCCGCGAGCCAGCGTGTATTGTAAGCCTCGGCGCACCATCACGCCCAAGTCAAAGACACGGTGCCGTAGAATCGCGTAGGCAAACGACAAAGGGAATGCCGGGAATAACGACAGCGTCGTCATGAATACAAGCGGTGCCCTGAAAAAGGCTGCGGTCATTCGACCCCCACCCGCGACGATGAAAGCCAGGAACGTCCCGACCGCCACCCAACCCACCACGGAGCCAACCACCAGAACGCGTACGCGCCGCCGCTCGTTGATGTCTTTCAGCCGGCGGTAGTTCACGACTAGAACGATCAAGCCACCGAGAACGTAGCAACCAAACACAGCGAACGAGACTGGGACGCTCAAGAAGGGTTCGGGTATGACGGACGGCTGTTGGTGGTAGACGAGCGCGTAGTTCACAGGAAGGAACGCAGCCGTCGCGACGAGCGAAGGCGCCCAAACCAGCCCCCAGATCCAGCGCTGATGGAGCAGGGGTCGAGGAAAAATAGCAAAGAAAGTGAAAAAGATGGCAGGAAATACGCTGCCGCTCAAAAAGGCGATCCACAGGAGAGCACCGAGCGGTACGGGCAGATGTCGCCACGCCGCCCCAATACCGGGAACCGGCGGAAATATAAAAATTGCTGCTGACGCTAGGAACCACGCGCCAATCCGGGCTACCAAATCGTGTGGCCGTCGAAAAGCAACGACAAATGCAATGACGAGCGTCAATAGATCAGTACCTGCCAGCAGCAAGGCCAACGGCAAGCGCAACTCGCCTGAGAGACGGCGTTGCGGGATCATGGAAACTTCAATCGGGCGGCCCTCGCGGTCGATGTCCAGCCGAAGCGGACGTCCTACTTCAAAGGTCACCGCCGCCATGTCCCAGTTGATGCGCCTGCGAATAGTCAGGCCGTTGGCTGACACGATGCGATCGCCCGCACGTAGCCCGGCTTGCTCTGCTATACTGCCAGTCCCAACATGCTCCACGATGACCGAGGAGCTTCGGTCATCGAAAAAGATCCCCAATGGCCCTGGGCCGGGGTAGAAAAGAGAGAGGACGTAAATACGCAGGGCAAAGAGCCCCAGGAACGACGCGGCGATAATGAACATCCACCAGGGAGCACGCGAAGAAGACACCGCCCGGCCTCCATCTGCGAGGAAACAAAACGTGGCGGGATTATAGCAGGGAACATATCGCGTCACTTGACTGCCCAAAGGACGTTGCTTAGGCAAGTCCACTCCACTCAGAAGCGCAAACTGAAACGTCATGACTTTGGGAATACGCGTTGGACGTAGCCGTCCTCGGCATTTCGATTCGAGCCATGGCGCGATAACTCCCGGTTCGTCGGCAAACCGGAAAATGAGTCTTCGTCATCAAGCGGGCCGGGTGGCGCGGGGCGCAGCGGCTCGTGTAGGATGAATGAATTCACAAGGAGAACGCATGAGCCGACCGGCAGGAACGTACGCCATTTTTGAGACTTCGCAGGGGAGTATTGTAGTTCGGCTGCTCGAAAAGGAAGCGCCTAAGACCGTCAGCAATTTCGTCGGGCTGGCGGAAGGCACGAAAGAATTCACCAACGAAAAAACGGGTCAGAAAGAGAAACGGCCCTTCTACGATGGGCTGATTTTTCATCGCGTCATTCCGCAGTTCATGATTCAGGGCGGCTGCCCCCAGGGCAGCGGAGTGGGCGGACCGGGCTACAAATTTGCGGATGAGTTTCACGCTTCGCTGAAACATTCCAAAGCCGGATTTCTTTCCATGGCGAACGCAGGGCCGAACACCAATGGCAGCCAGTTCTTCATCACCGTGGCGCCGACGCCCTGGCTGGACAATCGGCACACGATTTTCGGCGAGGTTGTGGAAGGGCAAGACGTGGCCAACAAGATTTCCAATGTGCCGCGCGATGGGAACGACCGGCCACGCACTCCGGTGACTATCCAGAAGCTGCGTATCGAACGCGTCGCGTGAGCGGACGCGACCCCCATGCTCACTCCGGAGCGCTTGCTACGGGTCATCATCGAGCTGATTTTCATCTTGCTCGGCCTTCTGGTTGCGGGGCTTGCCTTGGCGCAGCGGATTTCCGTCGATCGCCACAGCAAAGGCTGGCTGCTTCTGAGCGCCGTCCTCATCCTGTGGGGAGTTCGCGTGCTTTACAAGCCCGGCCAGTGGTGGGCGCGCTGGGAAAACTGCACGCGCGGCCTTTCTCTCCTGCTCCTGGGAATCCTCATGCTGGTGATTACGCGCGTGCCTTTCGCGTGGGTAGGACCGATGCTTGCGGCCGGCGGCGCAGTGCTAGTCATCCGCGGAATCGTAGCCTCCGCGCTGCTCTTCCGCGCACAATGATTCGTTTTTTGACGAAAGAAGGCGCTTCCCCTAAGGAGTAAGCTGCAAGCGAGCGCGAGAGGGGCTTCCTCTTTTTCGAGTGAACCTCTTTTTTTCCCACTCTTCTTGGATATAATCCGCGCAACAGACAGCCCGTCCATGCTAAAGAGTCCGCAGGGCTGTCAAAACTTTCATCCAAAAAGGAGAAAGGCCGTGTTGAAGGAATTCAAAGAATTTGCCATGCGCGGCAGCGTCGTGGATTTGGCAGTGGGCGTTATTATCGGAGCTGCTTTTGGAAAAATCGTGTCTTCGCTCGTGGATGACGTGCTAATGCCGCCGATCGGAAAACTTGTGGGCCACGTCGATTTCAAGGACCTCTTCATCACCCTTGGAGGGAAGAGTTATGACACTCTAGCAGCGGCGAGGGACGCGCACGCGGTGACGCTGAACTACGGGCTCTTCCTGAACTCGATCGTGAATTTCCTCATCGTGGCGTTCTGCGTGTTCTTGGTGGTCCAGCAGGTGAATCGTTGGACCGCGAAGCCCGCGCCACCAGCGGCCCCCACGACGAAAGACTGCCCACAGTGCGCGATGGCGATTCCGGTCGCGGCAAAGCGCTGCGGACACTGCACCACACAGCTTGTCTAAATGCGACTAGAACATAGTCTAGTTTAGATTAGGTACTGACTATTGGTGGTCTGTCGTAGAGGG
>CAZGBQ010000249.1:0-4692 GCA_964524045.1 uncultured Acidobacteriaceae bacterium | reverse complement strand
TCCGCAAGACCGCCCCTGACAGTCATTACGTTTCCATGGGCCGGTGGTGCACCATGATCGGCCTCTTCGTCAGCATCGGCACGGCGTATCTCGCGATGAATTTCGCCAGCATTATGGATTACGTGCAGGCCCTGTTTGGCTTCTTCATCGCCCCGCTGTTCGGGACGGTTGTGCTCGGCATGCTGTGGAAACGCGTGAGCCGCGCCGCCGGTTTTTTGGGCCTGCTCGCAGGTACGGTTTCTTCGGTCACCATGTTCTTGCTAATGAAGCTGGACGAGAAGTGGATCGCGGTATTCGCGCTTTCCCCGAAAGCGAAGGGCCTCGCGCAGGATATGTATCAAGCCCTTTGGTCTTGCGTTACCTGCGTGGTGGTGACCGTTTTGGTTACTTTGGTCACCAAGCCCAAGCCCGACGCGGAATTAAAAGGCCTCGTGTACAGCCTCACCGAGGTCGCTCATGAGGAGCACACGAGTATCCTTCATCGCCCGTTGTTTTGGGGCATTGCCGCTCTCGCGGTCTTGGCCATTCTTCAAATCATTTTCTGGTGAGGCGTCATGAGCGAAAGACATCACATTATTCCCGTCTGGTTTTTCGTCGGGCTTCTTTTGGGCGTGTATGGCTTCGTGATTCTGGTCAGCGGGCTGGCCGAGTGGTCCCACCCGCCTAACACCGTTCTGTCGGAACTGCACGCTCCCGTCTGGTGGGGCGCTCTTTTGTTGCTGTTGGGTCTGATTTATTGCGCGAAATTTTACCCGCGCAAGACGGAGTAGCCGCTGCGTTTGTGACTGCGATCGTTTGGCAAGGATTTGTTTGGCTAGACGGAGCACCGAATGGCCGTTGTCGCCGGCGTTGATTTCGGAACCTTGAGCGTCCGCGTATCTGTCGTTGACAGCGAGCGCGGTCTGCTCGCTTCGGCAATCGCCGAGTATCCTCTCCACCGCAAGCGCGAGGATCCAGAATACGCCACACAGTCGCACACGGATCATATGCGCGCTTTGTGCGCGGCAACGCGCGAGGCCCTGCAAAAGTCCGGCGTTGCTGGCAATCAGGTTCTCTCAATTGCTCTCGATACCACGGGATCATCCGTTGTTCCCGTTGGCGTGGACCTTCAGCCTCTCGACGATTACTATCTCTGGTGCGACCACCGCGCCAAGGCCGAAGCTGCGGAAATCACCGAGGCCGCGCATCGCGAAAAGCTGGAAGCGATCGAATGGTGCGGTGGTGTCTATTCCTCGGAATGGGGTTTCTCGAAACTCCTCCATTGGCTGCGGCACAATCCTGGCAAACGCCCCCAGTTCGTCTCCGCCCTCGAACACTGCGACATGATCGCCGCCACCCTTTGCGGCATCACGGACCACAGCAAAGTTAAGCGCAGCATTTGCGCCATGGGCCATAAGTGGATGTGGAACGCCTCCCTTGGCGGCCTCCCACCTGAGAATTTCCTGACCAAAGTGGATCCTCTGCTCGCGGGCGTGCGCGACAAACTCGCCGGCGAATATGCAACTTCGGATCAGCTGGCCGGCCATCTGTCTCCGTATTGGGCGGAGCACCTTGGCTTGCAGGCTGGGATCCCGGTTCCTGTGGGAGCGTTTGACGCGCACTGGGATGCCATCGGCGCGGGCTGCCGCAGCGAGGACATCGTCAACGTCGTGGGTACTTCCACCTGCATCATCGGGATCACTCCCTCCGTCCAGTTGGTTCCGGGCGTTTGCGGTGTGGTGCAGGGAAGTGTCCACCCGAAACGCACGGGCATTGAGGCCGGCCTTTCGGCCGTAGGCGACATCTTTCAATCCATTGCCACGCGGGCCGGGACCGACGTGCAAACTCTCAACCAGGGGCTGGAGAACTATCGCCCCGGTCAAACCGGCTTGCTGCGGATGACTTGGGACAATGGAGATCGCACGGTCCTCGTCAATCCCAACCTCCGAGGCATCACGTTTGGATGGAACCTGCAATCCACCGCTCAGGACGAACTCTTCGCCGCCATCGAAGGTACCGCCCTGCACACCCGCGTGATTCTCGATCGCATGGAGCAGAACGGCGTCACCGTCCGCCGCGTCATTAACGCCGGAGGGATTCCGCAAAAGAACGATGTCCTCAATCAGGTTTATGCCAACGTTCTCGGCCGGCCCGTTCTTGTTCCAGCCGGAAGCGTGGTAAGTCTTGGCTCGGCAATCTTCGCGTTCCTCGCCGCCGGCGTCTTTCCTACGATCGAGCAGGCGCAGGATAAGATCTGCCCCAAATACCGGGCTTTTCAGCCGGATGCATCGGCAAAACAAACTTATGACCAGCTCTATGCGCTGTTCAGCAAGATCTATTTCACTTTTGGCCAGCAGGGCTCCGCGGATTTCGGCGGCGTCTTGCCGGCCTTGATACAATTGTCGCAATCCCAGCAGGTAAAGTCGGCGAACTAGGGAATTCGTCGACTTGTTGTTTTCACAGACAGCTCCAGGGCGCTAAAAGAGGAAGTGGAAGTAATTTGGTCGGTAGAGGGAGGGAATGAGCAAACTGCGTTTCTTGGTTTCGCTGATCACAAAGGAAAATGACTACCAGGTGGAACAGGCTGCTGCCGCGCGTGCCGCTGCATCGGAACTCGGCGTGGACGCGGATATTATTTACGCCGACAACGATCCCATAACGCAAAGTACGCAAGTCCTCAAGGCCATTCAGGCGGAGGAGGCGCAGCGCCCGGATGGAGTCATCATCGAGCCGCTCGGTGCCACGGCGTTCCCTCAAGCCGCGCAGGCGGCCGCAAGAGTCAATATCGGCTGGGCCGTTCTCAGCCGGCGCGCAGATTACGCCCGCGAGCTTGCCAAATCCACTCGTTCTCCAGTTTTCTCTATCAGTACGGACCAGGTGGAAGTTGGCCGCATTCTGGCGCGCCAGGTTATGGCGCTTCTCCCGCGCGGCGGCTCCGTCCTCTACATTCAGGGACCATCCGTCAGTCCGGTTTCTCGCGAGCGTCACACGGGGCTTACGGAAGTGCTTCCCGGCAATATTCACCTCACGACGCTACGCGGCCGCTGGACAGAAGAGAGCGGCTATCAAAGCGTTTGCTCCTGGTTCAAGTTGATGGCCGCGCAAAAGGTTCGCATCGACGTCATCCTGGCTCAAAACGATGTCATGGGAATGGGAGCGAAGAAGGCCATCCAGGAAATCGTCACCGGCCCGGACCGCGACGACTGGCTGGAAATCCCAATTCTCGGTTGTGATGGCGTGCCAAAGACCGGCCAGGCCTGGGTGCGCAGCGGACAACTCACCGCGACCGTCATTGTGCCTACTAGTGCGGGGCGTGCTCTTGCTTTAATGACCCAGGGACTCACTAAGGGCACTCCGATCGAAGACCACATTTTTACCGCCCCCGCTCCATTTCCGGAAATCGAGAGACTCTCTGCGCTGAAGCCTTCGGAATGAGGGCCTGCAAGCGCTTGCGCATATGCCTTGACACCTTCGTCCTTTTGCGTTTCACTTTCCAGCGCCGCGGCGGCCATCGGCGCGATCCTGCGGCGGCTGCAGGGCTGTCGTCCGAGATGGATTCTCGGACCGGGTGATGCAGTTCGTGTTCCGGCTGAAGTTCGTGGGAGGGCCGCAAATGAAGCGAAGCATGCTGGGTATTGCAATTCTGGGAGCCATTCTCATGAGCACGCTGCCGTCGCGCGACACAGCCGCACCATCAGGTACGACGAAAAAATCATTCGGGAAAACTCCCGACGGCGAGCCGGTGGAGCTTTATACGCTCACGAACAAGAACGGCGTGGAAGCATCTATCAGCACTTACGGCGGTGCCGTGGTGTCGCTGAAAGTCCCCGATCTCCACGGCACGCTCGAAGATATCGTACTCGGCTACGATTCGGTGGATGGCTACGCAGCTGACAAAAGCTATTTTGGCGCGCTCATCGGCCGCTATGGAAACCGCATCGGCCACGCGCAATTCAGCTTGGACGGCCAAACCCACAAGCTTGCAAATAACAACGGGCAGAACAGTTTGCACGGTGGAATCAAGGGGTTCAACAAAGTCGTATGGACGGCAAAAGAAACTCCCGCAAAGGATGGCCAGGCCCTCGAGTTGACCTACGTCAGCAAGGATGGCGAAGAAGGTTTTCCTGGGAATTTGCGAGTTACTGTTGTGTACACGCTGACCGATTCGAATGAGCTGAAAATCGAGTATTCCGCAACCACCGACAAGAAGACGGTCGTAAATCTGACGAACCACTCGTACTTCAATCTCGTCAGCGTGGGACCGGGTTCGGGAGACGTTCTTAAGCACGTTTTGATGATTGAAGCCGACAAATTCACGCCGGTGGACTCCGGTTTGATTCCTACCGGAGAACTTCGCTCCGTCACGGGAACTCCCTTTGATTTTCGCAAACCTACGGCGATTGGCGCCCGCATCGATGCCAACGATGAGCAGATCAAGCTTGGCGGCGGGTACGATCACAACTTTGTGTTGCGGCGCAAGCCGGGCGAGGGGCTGGCGCTCGCCGCGCGCGTTACCGAGCCAACCAGCGGGCGCATCATGGAGGTCTGGACCACCGAGCCGGGCGTGCAGTTTTACACTGGAAACTTTCTCGATGGCTCTGCGCGCGGCAAAGGTGGAGTCGCGTACACGAAGCGGGCCGCGTTCTGTCTGGAGACGCAGCATTTTCCGGATTCCCCGAATCAGCCAAAGTTTCCTTCCGTGGTGCTGAGCCC
>CAZGBQ010000248.1:0-4723 GCA_964524045.1 uncultured Acidobacteriaceae bacterium | reverse complement strand
TATTCGGTGGCTATGCGCGATGAACCCGGCCGGCCGTACGGCCAGCTCTGGATCATGGACCTCACGACTCAGAAATCGATCCGTCTGGGAGGCGACAAAGACCGCGGTGGTGGCGCGCTTTGGTCGCCCGATGGTAAGTGGATCGCATTTTCCGGCAGGCAAGGCGACAAGCACGGCTTGATGATCGCGCGGCCCGACGGTTCGGAAACAACGGTTCTGGCCTCCCCTGACGGAACCAATAGCCCGCTGCCTGGCGCAGGCACCGGAGCGGCCTGGTCCCCCGACAGCAAGCAGATTGCCTTCATTTCTTCGACACCGGACGACCGAGCTGTCGAAGCCAGCGGCGATCCTATGGTCATTACGCGCTACCTGTACAAACCGGACGCTGGCGAAGGCATGACGCGCTTCAACGACAATAAGCGGCTTCACATTTTCGTCGTAGATGTCGCCACCAAACAAATTCGTCAGCTCACGAAAGGCAATACGGATGAGCATTCGATCGATTGGTCGCCCGACGGCAAAGAGATTCTCTACCTGACCAATCCCGAACCGAATCAGGATGAGTTTTTCAACTACGACGTCTACGCGCTGAAGGTGGCTGACAACAGCAGCCGCCGGATCACCTCTACGGAATTTATCGAATACGATCCGCTATGGTCGCCCGATGGCAAGCGCATTCTCTTCCGCGGGACGCGCCGCGGACTCACCGACCGCGAAACCACGATGGAAGATACGCACGTCTGGGTGATGAACGCGGACGGCAGCGACCGCCGCGAAATCGGCTCGGTGATTGATAACCGACAGGGTCCCGCACGCTGGGCACCCGACGGCAATTCCGTCTACTTCACGGTGCAGGAGCGCGGCAGCAACTATCTCGTGCGCCTGCCCGTCTCTGGCGGCAAGCAGGAATATGTGGTGAAAGAGCCGGGCTTCGTGGGCGCGTTCTCGGTCGGCAAGGACGGCGCAGTCGCGTACAGTTACGCCTCGCCACGCGACCTGACCGAGCTCTATTGGAAAAGCGGCAACAGCGCGCCCCGCAAGCTCACGGACTTGAACGCCCAGCTTCTCGCGGGCAAGCAGATCGCCGAAGTGGAATCCTTTACCTTCATCAGCAACGACAACAAATACGAAGTCGAAGCCTTTCTCACCAAGCCGCTCGGCATGACGGCCACCTCAAAACACCCGATGATCGTTAACATTCACGGCGGTCCGCACGGCCAGAATGGCCCGGCGTTTAATTTCAAGAATCAGGTGTACGCCGCGCACGGCTGGGCGACGCTCAACGTGAACTTTCGCGGCTCGACGGGCTACGGGCAAAAGTTTGCCGACGCCGTCTTCGGCGATCAGAACGGCAATGAAGGCCAGGACGTTTTGTATGGCGTCAGCGCAGCGGTTCGCCGCTTTCCCTGGATCGACCGCGAACGCCTGGGCATCGAAGGCGTCAGCTACGGCGGCCAGCTCACGGATTGGCTCATCACACAAACGAACGAATTCAAAGCCGCGATTCCCATCGCGGGAATCTCCAATCTCGTCAGCTACAACTACATGACCTATTACAACCAATACGAAGAAATGGAATTCGGACAGTTCCTGCACCAGGGGAATTTAATGGACGTGGCTTGGGAGCGCTCAGCGCTTAAGCACGTGGCCGCGGCGCACACGCCGACCATGCTCATGCACGGCGAAAACGACAACGACGTGCCCATCGCCGAAGCGGAACAATTCTTTATCGCGCTACTCGACGTTGGCACCGAGGCGATCTTCGTCCGCTATCCACGCGAGGGCCACGGCCTTGCAGAAACGGGGCACAACATCGATTCCATCAATCGCTGCATCGCCTGGTACGAGAAACACTTCCCGAAGCCGGGCGCCGAAGGCATCAGCAACGTCCAACCGTAGGCGCGCCGAAATGAAAAAGCCCCGGTTTCCCGGGGCCTTGATGCGCTTCAATTCGCGATAGTCGCTTAAGCTTTCGCTTCTGTTCCCGCAGTCGCCGCGACAGCGGTCTCCTCTTCCCGGCCCGCGCGGCGGATGCGCGCGGCCTTGCCCCTCAAGTCGCGGAGGTAGTACAGGCGCGCACGGCGAACCTTGCCCTTGCCGACCACTTCGATCGAGCTGATGCTGGGCGAATGCAGCGGGAAAATGCGCTCGATGCCCACGCCGAAGCTGACGCGCCGCACGGTGAACGTTGCGCTGGAAGCTCGCCCTTTCTTGGAAATCACCACACCCTCAAACGCCTGGAGACGCTCTTTTTCCTTCTCGCCTTCGCCTTCTTTCAGGCGGACGTTGACGCGGATCGTGTCCCCCGCGCGGAATTCGGGGAGGTCTTTGCGCAGTTGCGCTTCATGTAATTTACGGATTACCGGATTCATGTTCGTGTTCCCTTTAGACCCACTCAGGCGGGGCCAGCTCTATATAGGCAAACTCATATTATAGAGAAAACGCCGCAAAATGCCTAGCGAATTTGGACCCATGTTGCAGCTCTGCAATTTCATTTTCGATCTGTGCCCGAGCCTCGAACTTGGCAATTACCAAACTTCTGGGCCCTGGGTCACGCCTTTTGGAGGCATTGCTTAGAGTTGGTGGTGAGCTTGTAAGACGCCACTAAGTTTCCGAATAAGACTTGGGCAGCGAGGAAGCGCAATTTTCCAGCGGTTATCCGCTGACTGTCTCAAACAAGCGGCCTGCCGAAACGGTCATGCCACAACTACTTCCTGCCTGGCGTCGTCGAACGTCACTCGCCGCCCTGTGTGGATCGCCGCGATGGTCATGCACAACGCCACGGAATGGCTGTAGCCCGCGTCGATGCTGGCGTTCGGTGTTTTGCGGCTGCGCACGCATTCCATCCAGTTGCGCACATTGGAGGACGTCGCTTCGTCCACTCCTGCGTCGGCGCTACTGTCAATTCCACCCCCGTCGCCCGCGAGGAATCGTTTGCCGAGTAGATTTGGTTTCATCGCCATTTCCTTCGCGAACTTTTCTTCGAGGCCGCCTTCCGGGGAAATGATGTTCTTGTCGAGGTCCAGCGATCCGCCATTCGAATAGTAAATCTCCTTCACGTCCCCGGCGGAATTCGTCTGCCGCGACGAGTAAACCACCTGAAATCCCTTCGAATTGTCGTTCAACGGGCCGTAGTCAAAAACAGCGGTCATGGTGTCCCAGTTTTTTCTCCCGTCGTGCCATAGATAAATTCCGCCGTTGGCCACGACGCCGCGCGGGCGCGGCAGGCCTGTGAACCAGTGCACCGTGTCGATCTGGTGGACCATCCACTGATCGGGAATGCCCGACGAATATGGCCAGAACAAGCGGTATTCGATGTATTTGCGGGCATCGAACGGTTCCGTAGGCCGATTGACCAGGAAGCGCTTCCAATCCGTGTCTTCCTCGCGCATCGCAGCCACCAGCTTGGGGCGCCGCCAGCGGCCCGGCTGATTCACGTTCCAGGTCATCTCCACGCTGACGACGTCGCCGAATTCTCCCGCACGCATGAATTCGTAAGCGCGCTGGTAGTTCGCCGCGCTGCGCCGTTGCGTTCCAATCTGTACAATCTTGCCGCTGCTGCGTACCGCCTCGCGGATGGCGCGCGCGTCCGCCATGGTGTTGGCCAACGGCTTCTCAATGTACGCATCGCGCCCGGCTGTGACGGCTTGCACGCCATGCTGCGCATGTTGAAAATCGGCTGTGGAGATGATGACCGCATCGACGTCCTTGCGGTCGTAGAGCTCTTCATTATTCCTGCACGCCGCAATTGTGCCTCCCGTCGCTTGCTGGAGGTGCGCCACGCCTTCTTCGCGCCGCTGTTTCCAGATATCGGAAAGCGCCACAAGTTCGAAATTCAGCTCCTTCGCGTGAATCTTAAACGCCGGCAGCAGGGCGTAGCGAAAGCGCTCGGAAAAGCCTACAACTCCCACGCGCACGCGGTCGTTTGCGCCAACAATGTTCGAGTAGCTCGAAGCTCGATCACTGAGCGCCGCGCCGGCGAGGCCTGCGCCTGTCAACTTAAGAAAAGTCCGCCGCGAGTTGTTTGGCGTGTCCATCTTCGCCTCCGGCTTCGTCCATCGCTTACGCATTGCCCGGCTGTTCTTCACAATGCGCCGGCGGCTTGCAGAAGTTTCTTCATGCCCGCCCAGCTTTGCCGCGAGGATTCTTCCTCTGTTCCTGCCCCTCGCCAATGGGTTTCCAAGCTCATGGTTCCGGTGTATCCCATTTGCACCATGGCCTTGAACTGTCCGGCGTAATCGATGATCCCACGGCCCATCGCTGCCCATTCGTAGCCTCCGCCGGCTTTTCGAACTACATCTTTGCAATGCATATGCGCAATCCGGTCTTTCGGAACCTTCGAAAATCCATCGGGGTAGGCAATCTCGCCGCGCTCCGCCGCGTTTCCCGGATCCCAATTCAGCTTGAAGTAAGGCGACTGCACTGCCTGCATCGTCCGTCCCGCCTCCGCGCCTGTGGCCGTGCTGCAAGCCCCTTCGTTCTCCAGAAGAAGCGTGATGCCTCGCGCTCCCGCCGCGGCGGAGAACTCTCGCAACTTTTCGTCCATCGCCGCGCGATAGGGCTTCTCGTCCTCGAGTCGCCAAAAATCAAAACAACGCACGCGGTCGGTTCCTAGCGATTTCGCTGCCGCAACGGCCCGTTCCAGCGCCTCCCCCTGCTGTGTAAACGGATAGTTTGCCCCGAACTCCGGCTTCTCCGGGCTATATTTGGATTTCGGCGCTCC
>CAZGBQ010000247.1:0-4738 GCA_964524045.1 uncultured Acidobacteriaceae bacterium | reverse complement strand
GACTCAATCCAATAAACGCCGCCCAGAGCCATCAGCCCGCCAATCACCTGGCGCCAAGAGCCTTGCTCCCCTAGCCAGAAAATCCCGAGAACTGTGGCCAAGACGGGAAGCAGGTAGGTGAAAGCCCCAAGCTGCGACGCCTCCAAGTAGCGCAGCAGCCAAAAATAAAATACATAGGCCAGCGCCGAACCGAAGATCGCCATGTAGGCAATGGCCGCCCAGGCGCGCCACGGCAATTGCCAGTGTCGCGCATGCCACAGCTCCCACCCCTGATAAATTGCCACAGGCAGCACAATCAGCGCGCCCGCGAAGTGATTGAACGCGGTCATTGTCAGGCTGTCGTACTTACCGGCGATGCGTTTCCCGAGGACGGCATAGATGGCGAAGCCGACGGAGCCCGTCATGGTGATCGCGTCGCCCTCTAGCGAGGAAGAGTGCATGGAAATGCCGTTTTCTGACGCGAGCACAGCGACGCCGGCAAGCGCGATGAGCATGCCCACCACTTTGTGTCCCGTGGCGCGCTCTAAGCCAAAGAGAACCGCCAGCACAAGAATGTAGATCGGACCAAGGCCAACGATCACCGCGGCATGGTTCACCCGCGTGAAATGCAGGCCTATGGTGAAACACATCTGATTCACGGTTACGCCAAAGAATCCCAGATACAGAAACGTCCAAAGGTCGCGCGCTGCGAATCCCTGCTTCCGCTGATGGGCGGCCTCTGCAAATGTCTTTAATCGGGAGCAACAAAAATAGACGGGTACCATGACCGCGCCCGCGATGACCACGCGAAAGGAGGCCAAGGCCAGGGGAGGAAGAAAGAGCATCCCGATTTTGGCTGCAATAAAGTTGAAAGCCCAGACGATTACCAGAATGGCGATAGAGGCAGCAATGGCGGTGCGGCTGGGAGTTCGCCCGCTGAGCGACTCGATCTTCACCGGCTCAAACCAGTCGCTCTTTGCGAACGGTGAGCTTTTCGATGAGGTCGAGACGCGGTTCGAATCCAATGCCGGGGCTCGCTGGAACCCGAATCGTGCCCTGCCGCGAAACGGTGACCTCGGGCGAAATGATGTCTTCTTCCCAGTAGCGACTGCTGGCAGTGACATCTCCGGGAAGCGAGAAGTTCGGTAGCGTGGAGAGCGCGATATTGTGCGCGCGGCCGATTCCGGACTCCAGCATGCCTCCGCACCAGACCGGAATCCCGTGCCGCTGACAAATATCGTGAATTCTCCGCGCCACGGTGAAGCCGCCTACGCGGCCTAGTTTGATGTTGATGATCTTACACGCGCCGAGCTCCACGGCCATGCGCGCCTGCTCTTCCGTGTGAACGCATTCATCCAGGCAAATGGGAGTGTCGAGCTTTTTCTGAAGTTCGATATGGCTGTAAAGATCATCCCAGCCCAGCGGCTGCTCAATCATCATCAGATAGAAGCCTTCCAGTTGCTTCAAGAGCGGCCAGTCTTCCAGCGTGTACGCGGAATTGGCGTCCACCATCAGCTTGATCCGCGGAAACTCCTGGCGCAGTCGGCGCACGGGCTCCAAATCTGTTCCCGGCTTGATTTTTATTTTGATGCGCTGATAACCGGCAGCCAGTTCCCTCCTCACCGCAGTGACGAGCTCCTCCAGAGAATCCTTGATCCCGATCGAGACCCCGGACGCGACCTCTTCGCGCGTTCCTCCGATGAGCTTCGCCAGGGAAATTCCCTTCTGCTTGGCCTCAGCGTCCCAGACCGCCGCTTCCAGCGCCCCTTTCGCCATATTGTGTCCGCGAACGTGCCTCAGAAGCCCCCAAACCTCGCAGGCGGTATCAAATGTTTGGCCCTTGATCATGGGCCACAAAAAATCGCGCAGGACCAGCCACGCGGTATCCGTGTATTCCGGGCTGTAGAACGGCGACTCTCCGGCTACGCATTCGCCCCAGCCGGTCACGCCGTCCGCGTCCACCTCCACAAGAATGATGCGGCGGCGTTCGACGCGATCCATACTGGTCTCAAACGGCGCCACCAGCTTCATGGAAATTTCACGGAGCGTGATTCCTCGAATGAGCATATTTGCGAAGCCTTAACCTTTCCTGAAATTCCTAAAAATCGCTCCACGGCGCCAGCAAGTACGCGCGCTTGCCGCTTCCGGTGCGCAGCCCGACCGCGGCATAGCCCTTGGCAAACCATTTGGTGAACTCCCTTCGTAAGTGCGCTTGTACCTCACCGACCTGTGGAGAGTTTTCGCTTTGCCAGTTCTCCAGTTCGTCCGGTAATTCTATCGTTGCGGCAGCTTCCGCGGAATCCTTGGCGAGATTGCCGATAGCAGCGACAGCGCGCGCTGAATCGAGCCGCCACTCGACGAGCAGTCGGTCCGTCGCCAGCCCACGATGCAATGGGCTGGTCGTTAGCCCGTACAGATTGGGCACGTATTCGCGGCAAATCGCCCCGAGCCGGTTTAAATTGAAATGCGCATTGCGAAGCTCGAGGGGATCAAACGTCCACTGGATCAGCCGGATTCCCCGGCTTAGCGCTTCGTCGCGCTGAAACAGTTTCAGCATGCGGCCGACGCCGCGATCTCGATAGTCGCCCAGCACACCGGTCATGTGCGAGTGCAGGTATGACACCCCGCTGCGCAGCCCCACCACCGCCAACGTATAACCAACCATGCGGCTGCCATCAAACGCGCCCAAAACCTGTCCGCCGGTGTGCGCCGCCACTACGAACATCGTCGCCGGTTCCACCTCAAGATCCTGCTCGCCCCAAATCTCCCGCTGGAGCTCCACGCAAGCGTGAAACTCATCCAGCGTCACGCATTTCCGCACCTGAATGTCCTGGCTCATTTCTGCGCCGACTTCTTGGAGAGCTCTGCCAAAGCTGACTTCCCTTCCGTATTCTTCGCTGCGTCCCACAACGCTTCCATCTCTTCGCGCGGTAGGTCTTTGAATGCGCGGCCGGACTCGCGCGCGCGGGCTTCCATAGCGCGAAACCGGCGCGAAAATTTCGCATTCGCTTTCTTCAAGGCAATCTCCGGATCAACCTGCAAAAACCGCGCGAGGTTTATGGCGGCAAAGAGCAGGTCTCCCATTTCTTCTTCTGTTTTCTGCTGGGTCCCGGAATGCAACGCGGTTTCCAACTCGCTCGCCTCTTCCCGCATTTTTGCTATAACTCCAGCTACATCGTCCCAGTCAAAGCCGACTCGGGCCGCCTTGCGCGTGAGCTGGAACCCTTCCAGCGTCGCTGGCAGCCCGGGCGATACACCATCAAGAAGAGAAGGCTCCTTCGCTTCGGCATGCTCCTCTTCGGGATTCCCTTGATTCAAGTGGCGCTCTTCAGCCTTGATCTGCTCCCAGTTTCGCAACACTTCAGCCGCATCCTTCGCGCGTTTTTTGCCAAAAACGTGCGGGTGTCTGCGAATCATTTTGTCGTGAATCTCGCGAATCACGTCGGCCACCGTAAAGCGCCCCTCTTCCCGCGCGATCTGTGAGTGAAACACTATTTGCAGCAGCAGATCCCCCATCTCTTCGGCAAACTTCGCATCATTCCCGCTGTCGAGTGCTTCCAGCACCTCGTAAGCCTCTTCGATGAGGTAGGTCTTTAGCGATTGATGAGTCTGCTCGCGATCCCAGGGACAGCCCTTGGGCGCGCGCAGCCTGGCTTGGACGGCAACGAGTTTTTCAAACCATTGGCCCGGGCGCAATGGCTTCTGTTTTGCGGACTTTCTCTTGCCGGGCAGTTTTTTTGCTGCTTTTCTCTTCTGTCTTGCGATCGCGGGCATCTGTTTGTCGGCTATTTTTCAACGTGAATCAAAACGCTCCACTTTAAGGGGCCACGCGTCGTTTTACAAGGCGTTCTGGCGACGCAGACCAGCCAGCCGTGTTAAACTGAATCGGAAATAATTGTTGAGGAAGCGCCGTGGCAGACCACAAGCAGGAAGATACTTTTCGCGTCATCGACCGCCGCCCCTTTACCTCCGAAGGTGAACTCCGCCAGGACGTGCTTGAAGAGCAGGAGCGCGAAGCCAAGCGTCAGGCCGCGAAGGCGTCCGCGCCGACGCCCGCTCCCGAACCGGCTAAAGCGCCGGCCCCGCCGCCTCCCGCAGATGCGCCGAAACGCCTTGCCGCGTTCGAAAATTTGCTCCGTATGCTTGGCCAGAACGCCGCGATGGTTCTGGGCGCCTATGCGGATCCGCGAACCGGACAGCCTATGCTCGATCCCGAAGCCGCACGCGAGTTCATCGATATGCTCGACGCGTTGCACGAAAAAACCAAAGGCAATCTGGCGCCCGAGGAAGAAGATTTGTTGCTGGACTTGCTCGGCAAACTCAAGCTGACCTACGTGGAGATTAACCAGGCGGTGGCAGCGCAAGCAGCGACACCGGCAAAAGCCAAGACGCGCTAGTAAGCTGCTGAAGCTTCTTGTCCGTCATTCCGGGCGAGCGAGGTACTCTTTGGCATCGCGCGCTTTTTGCGCGATGAATCCCTCTCTCTCGGCTTCAGCCGCTGACGAAAAGATTCTGAAGTTTTCACACGTGCTCTTAGCCTGCTTGCTCCGATGTCTAGTACGCCACTAAAAGTCACCGTTCTCGGCTCCGGAACGTCGATGGGCGTCCCGACGCTTGGCTGCCCGTGCCGCGTTTGCGGTTCTCGCGATCCGCGAGACAAACGGTTGCGTCCTTCCGTCCTCCTTTCCCGCAACGGCAAGAACGTCGTCATCGACACCACTCCCGACTTTCGCCAGCAAGCCTTGCGCGCTGGCCTCGA
>CAZGBQ010000246.1:0-4739 GCA_964524045.1 uncultured Acidobacteriaceae bacterium | reverse complement strand
CTTGCAACGTAATCGAAATTCGCCGCACTATCCCAGTGACTCTGGCTTCGTTGACTAGGGACGGCACGGGACCTAGAATCAGCCAAAGTTCGACCCAGCCGTATGGTCAGCCAGACCATTTCGCATTACCGCATCGCCGAAAGGATCGGCGCCGGCGGGATGGGTGTGGTGTACAAGGCTGTCGATCTGCAGCTCGAGCGTCCCGTCGCGCTGAAGTTTCTGTCGCCCGGCCTGGCTGTCACTCCGCGAGACAAAGAGAACCTGCTGCGCGAGGCGCGTGCGGCTTCTGCTTTGGATCATCCCAACATCGGGGTCATCCATGGAATCGAAGAGTCCGAAGAACACCAGCTTTTCATCGTCATGGCCTACTACGAAGGAGAGACACTGGCCCAGGAACTCTCCCGCGGCCCCGCCCCGCTCGACGAATCGCTGGATCTGGCCATCCAGATTGCGCGTGGGCTCAGCGCGGCTCATGCGCGTCACATCGTGCATCGCGACATCAAACCATCGAACATCATCATTACGAATGACCGAGTAGCGAAGATCGTTGACTTCGGCTTGGCGCGGTTCGTTGCCACCGCCAGCGCCACGCAGAGCATCTCTTCGACGGGCACGCTCCCTTACATGGCTCCGGAGCAAATCCTCGGCGAAACAATCGATCAACGCTCGGACGTCTGGTCGCTTGGCGTGATTCTGGTTCAGATGATCGCGGGGAGTCACCCGTTCCTCCGGCCGACGACGGCGGCGATGACTTTTGCCATCCTCAACCAGGCGCCCGCGGGAATCGACGTTGCGCCGCCTGCGCTACAGCCAATCCTGTATCGAGCGCTCTCCAAGAAACCAGAGAGCCGCTACTTCAACGCTCAGGAAATGCTTCGGGCCTTGGAATCGGCACGCACGGCAATAGCCTCGGCGCCAAAGCAGGCAGAGGAGCCTACGCAAACACACCCTATTCCCGCGAAAGAGTTGAAACAGTATGCCGAAAACGCTTCCAGCCCGCAATGGGCCGTGGCCACACCGAAGAAAACGAGACGATTGTGGCTGGGGATTGGTATCGCAGCGGCCGTTATTGTGTTCTCCCTGCTCACTCCTTTCCGTGAACGCTTCACCGGGCTGGCGTACGCCGGCGAGAAACACATCGCGGTCCTGCCGTTTTCCAATCCAAGAAAAGACGCTGAGTTTCAGCCGGTCACGGCAGGCTTGATGGATTCCATGACCAACGAGCTCTCCAACCTGGAGGCTGCACAGCAGTCGCTTTGGATTGTGCCTGCGAGCGTGGTTCGCGACCGCAAGGTGAGTGATCCGGCTTCGGCTTTCCGTGAACTGGGCGCCACTATCGTGGTCCAGGGAAGCGTCGAGCGCCAAGGACAGGACGTCCGGCTTGCCGTAGCGTTAATTGATGCCAAGCGGCTCCGCCAGATTGGCTCGGTGCAGGTTGAAGACCAAACCGGTGATCTAGCCGGGCTTCAATATCAGGCCGTCGCCCAGCTCGCCCGCTTGTTGGATGTGAAGGCTCCCGAAATCGCCAGCGTCTCCCCGCAAAGTGTTTCAGCCGGTGTCTACGAGCTTTACCTCAAAGCGCTGGGATATATGCAGAGGTACGACAAGCCCGGAAATCTCGAAATGGCCTTGGCCGCTCTGAATTCGGCGTTGGTGAAAGATTCCCGGTTTGCGCTGGGCTATGGAACCCTAGGCGAAGCGTACCGCTTGGAATTCCTGATGGATCACGACGCCGCGCGAATCGAGCAAGCCTTCGCCTATTGCCGCAAAGCGCTCGATCTCGATAAACGCCTTCCCTCCGTTCACGTCACTCTGGGAAATCTTCAGGCAGCCACCGGCAAGCACGATCTCGCTTTTCAGGAATTCGAACAGGCTCTCGCTTTCAACCCGCGCGACGCAAGCGCCCTGATCGGGAGGGCCGTTGCTTATGAACACATCGGCCGAATCCCGGATGTTGAGGGAAACTATAAGCGCGCCATCGCTCTTCGTCCCGATGATTGGGAGGGATACAGCGCCCTGGGAGCGTTCTATGGCCGTCAGCAACGCTTCCAGGATGCCATCGCGCAGTATCGCCGGGTCATTGAGCTCACACCGGACAGCCCGGAGGCCTACAGCGACCTAGGCGCTACTTACATTGCGTTGAAAGACTCGCAGTCGTATGCCGCGGCGGAAGCCGCATTTCAGAAATCCATTCAACTGGCTCCCAATTATCAAGCTTACGCCAACCTGGGCTGGCTCTATATGGATCAGAGGCGCTACACCGAATCAGCCGAGGCTACGCGCAAAGCTCTTGACCTCAATTACAAGGATTGGCGCGTTTGGGCCAATCTGCAGCTCGCCTACGTGTGGCTCAAGGATGACGAAAAAATGCGTACGGCGCGCGCCAAGGCGTTCAGTCTTCTCGAGCAATACGCCGCAATGAATCCTCAGGAAGCCGGCGTCCAATCCATGCTCAGCACATATTATGCAGAGGACCGGCTTCGCGAAAAGGCTGTCGCACACGCGAAGGCCGCGCTCTCTCTGGCTCCCAACGATCCGTGGATTCTCGCGGATGTCGCAGAAGCTTATGACGACCTCGGCGACCGTAAGCGCGCCATCCAATTCGCGCAGAAGAGCCTCAAGAACGGATACACTCTCACAGATCTTCAGGAGCGGCCCGCCCTGCTCGGGCTCCTCGCTGACCCAAGTTTCCGGCCCCGCGGAAAGTAATGCTCTAAAAAAGGAGAATTACCGTGGCTATGACAGGCGCAGCAAGAGCAAAAGAAAGGGCCCTACCCCGGTCTGCAACCATAAGGATTCGTAACCAGGCACCTCACCCGCCCGGAAAGGTCGAAGTCGCACCGTGGACGGGCAAAGTCCACTTCGTAAACAAAGATAACAAGGACTATCGTCTTCGTTTCTACAGGCCAGATACTGAGCCCCTCCAGGGCATCGACATTTTGATTCCCGCGCGCGGGCGCGTGACTGTCGGAATCAAATTCGGCGATGAATTTCACTACGGCGTTTATCCGTCGATAGGTGACAGAGCCGCTCTTGGAAAAGGCGGCGGGCCGATCATTAATTAACCGCCGCGTCCGCAATGCACGTTGGCTTTCGGCGATTTGCAAGGGAATCATCGACAACGAAGCACGGTTCGGCTAACATCAGCGCATTGGAGTCCGGCGCGCCGTAAGGTCCCCTGGAACAAGCCGCTCCATACCCGCACAGAATTGGTCTGTTTTGCCAGGGAGAAGACGTGAGCCAATCGTCTCTTGCGAGAACTCCGGATAATTTTATGCGAGAAGAAGCGCGGCGCAGCACGCGGATCGAGCGGTCCGTGCCGCTGATTGTCTTCGGCCAAAATCGCATGGGCGAGCCGTTTGTAGAGCGAACAGTCTCCACCAGCATTAATCTACATGGCTGTCGCTATCCTTCGCGGCATGATTACGGAGTGGGAACCTGGATCACGCTGCAAGTCGTGGGCCTCAACGTTGAGCCAAAACCGCCCGCAGTGCGAGCCAGGGTGCGTTCCGTCCATGCGTCGCAGAGCGCACGCGAGTTGCAGCAAGTGGGCGTGGAATTGGAGAACCCCGCCAACGTCTGGGGAATCGTTACTCCGCCGCAGGACTGGCTTCGTTTTGGCGAGACCACAACCTCTGCGCCTCAGCTTTCCGGGGCGGCCGCGCCGATTCTCGAAGCGCCTGCGATCTCGACCCAAGCCGCCGAATCCGAGGAGCCGCCAGCGAAACCCGAGCCCAAGCTTGCCGAGGTCGCAACATTTCCTTCTCCCTCGCCCGCAGCCGCAAAACCTGCTGCTCCCAAACTCACCGAGGCTCCGAAACCGCAGCGCGTGGTTATTACCCCAGACGGGCTGATTAATGCGCTTCAGGGAAAACTCCAACAGGCTGCAGAAAAGGCCGTGCAGGCAGCCGTCGCCAAACAAGTCGCCGAAGCCGCGGAGAGAGCGGTGCCGACGGCTGTCGCAAAGCAGATCGATCAGGCCGCCGATAGAGCCGTGCAATCAGCGGTGGCAGGCCACGTCAGCGAAGCTGTCCGCAACGCTCTGACCACCATCGACAATGTCCGCCAGTCCAGCGTTCGCGAGTTGCAACACCTGATTCCGGCGCGCGCCGAGGGCGCCACGCCGGCCTCAAACGAAGAGATTGCCTCCGCCGTCGCTTCCCAGTGGAAGGTGGAGATGGAGAGCTATCGCGGCCAGGCCGAACAGTTGGCTGTGCGATTGGAGAAGCAGGCGGCAGAACTGAGACTCCAGCTCGAGCGCGCCCAGGAATTTCTCGAAAAAATGAATCGCGAGCTCGAGCCGCAGGTGAACGCGCGGCTCAACGAAGCCATCGCGCGCGCGTCTTCGGACTTCGACGGCTCCGCCGCCCGCACTGTGGACCGTCGCTACGAGCTGCTTCTCGAGAGCACGCAGTCTATTTTGCAGGAGGCGCTGTTGAAACTCGACGCGCGCTCGGCTGAAGTGCAGGCTATGGTTCAGGGCGTCGTGAATTCCACGCTCACTTCTCTGCATGGCCAGGCTGAACTTCAGATGAGCGCTGTTCTTGCGGAGACCAAAGAGCGCGCCGCCTCAGCTCTCTCCGCTCTCGATGCGGAAAACCGCGCCGCCAGGCTCTCGAGGCAGAAGTCGCGCGTTCCGCGGAGCGCTCCACCGATCAATTCCGCAAGAGCATGAAGGCGTTTTTGTATTCGTGCCTCGTGGCCGCCGTCAGCGCCGTGGACGAACACTCGAAATCCAC
>CAZGBQ010000245.1:0-4765 GCA_964524045.1 uncultured Acidobacteriaceae bacterium | reverse complement strand
GCCGCCAAGAAGCCCAGCGGAGCCTCTCGCTGACCTGAACTCTTCCAATTTCTCCTGCTAACTGAAACGGCTCTCCGCCACATCGGCGAGCCGTTTCGTTTTTCGACGCTGGAGATGGTTGTTAGGGTGGAGGCGGGCTACCTTTGCCTTGCGCCATGAACGAAAAACCAGGTTTCCGGGCTTCTCAAGCAGCGTTTTTCACCAGCGCAAAAGACTTGAGCCTCACCACTTAGAACTTAGTCTAACGCGACCGCCGCCGGTGGCCGTTCGAATCCAGCCGGTACTCTTCAATCTTCCGGCTCAAGGTATTGCGATGGATGCCCAGCACCTGGGCCGCGCGCGACTGGTTTCCGCTCGCGCGGTCCAAAACCTTTTTGATAAAACGCTTTTCGAATTCACTGATGGCTTCGTCAAAGTAAATCCCTCGTTCCACCATTTGGCTGACTAACCCTTCTAATTGGTCTTTCACGATTGCACGCTCCGCTCGATGCTCTTTGTGAGGGCTGCCCTAGTTAGTTCAACTCCTGTCCGGTCAGGATGCGGTACGCCTCCCGATACTTGGCCCGCGTCGCCTCGACCACCTCTAGTGGCAGTTCCGGCCCGGGGGGCGTCTTGGGCCAGCGCATCCGTTCGAGATAGTCGCGCACGAACTGTTTGTCAAAGGAAGCCTGCGGACCGCCCGGACTGTAATGCGCGGCTGGCCAGAACCGCGAAGAATCCGGCGTCAATGCTTCGTCAATCCAAATGAGTTCACCGTTCAACAAGCCAAACTCAAACTTTGTGTCGGCGACAATGATTCCGCGTGGCTCCGCGTGTGCTGCCGCTCGTTCGTAAAGCTTCAGGCTTACATCGCGGACGCTTTCCGCCAGCTCCGTCCCAATGAGAGCGCTCGCCTGCTCAAAAGAAATATTCTCGTCATGCCCGCTCACGGCCTTTGTCGCGGGGGTGAAAATCGCTCGAGGCAGGCGGTCCGACTCCTGCAGCCCTGCCGGTAAGTCAATCCCGCAGATCCTTCCGCTCACGCGGTAATCCTTCCATCCCGATCCAGAGACGTACCCTCGCACCACACATTCGATTGGCAAAGCCTCGGTCTTCTTCACTAACATCGACCGGCCTGCTAACTCTGCTTCAAATTTGTCGAAGGGCGCCGGAAACTCCGTCGCGCTGATTACATGATTCGGAACGACGTCTTTCAGCAGGTCGAACCAGAACGCCGAGAGCTGCGTCAGCACTTTCCCTTTGTCAGGAATCGGCGTGGGAAGGATCACATCGAACGCCGAAAGACGGTCCGTTGCGACAATCAACAGCTTATCGCCCAGATCGTAGATGTCTCGGACTTTTCCCCGCGCGCTCGGCGTCAATCCGGCGAATTCCGTCTCTTTCAGAACTTTCATAACCGGAGCAGAAGGCACTGGCAAAAACTCCCCGACTGAGTGTTCCGCATTCTAGCGCACCGAATTGCGAAGTCAAACCCGGGAGCGGTGGAAAATTTGTGAGAATTACAATCGAAAATACTTATGGAAGGTTCGACCGACGCTCAACAATTCTGCCGAATCCCTCTGCAGCAGAGTTTTCAAATTGTCCGGGAACGGGATAATCCGCTATGCGGCGGAAGCCGTCGCCGCTCGACGCTTCAGAGCTTCTCCTTCGCTTTCTTCCCAGCGCACGCTCACGAGTTTCGAAACGCCCGGCTCTTGCATCGTCACTCCATACAGCACCGGCGCCATCTCCATCGTCTTCCGGTTGTGCGTGACGACGATGAATTGTGTCTGGCTGCTCATTTCTCCGATGAGTCGCGTGAACCGTCCCACGTTCGCTTCGTCCAGCGGCGCGTCCACTTCGTCCAGAATGCAGAAGGGGCTCGGCTGGTAACGGAAAATAGCGATCAGCAGCGCCAGCGCCGTCATCGCCTTTTCGCCTCCGGAAAGCAGCAGCACGTTTTGCAGTCGCTTACCTGGAGGCGACGCCACAATGTCAATTCCCGCATCGCCCGAGCTGTCAGGCTCAGTCAGGCGCATCTCCGCCATGCCGCCGCCAAAAATCGCGTGAAATGCATCCGAGAAACTTTTGTTAATCGCGTGGAACGCCTGCTCGAACTTTTCCTTGGTCGCCTGGTCCAGCTCCACGATGGCCTGCTGCGTGTCCGCAATCGATTGCAGCAAATCGTCGCGCTCGCGCGTCAGGAACGTGAACCGCTGCTCGCACTCGTTGAATTCCTCGAGCGCCATCATGTTCACCGCGCCCATCGACTCGATCCGCTGCTTCATCTCCCGGTAGTTGGCTTCCGCTAGCGCCAGTTCTTCGCCGCTCATGAACGCCGCCTCGCTCGCGATCAAGTCTTCCGGCTGCGCGTTGACTTCGCTCATGCACGTTTCCCGCAGGTGTTTCCGGTCGGAGTCGTTCTTCGCGCGTTCCACTTCCGCATGGCCGCGCTGCTCGCGCAAGTCCTGCAGTGTCTGCCGTCCCATGCGAAGGTGATCTTCCGTCTGCGTCACTCGCGTCCGCGCGGTCTCCCACTCCTTCTCCAGCTCCAGCTGCCGCGCATCCAAGCGTGCCTTTTCTCGCCGCAATGCTTCCAATTGCAGCGCCAGCTCTTCGCTTTGTTTCGCCAGCCCGGCGCTCTCCTCGCTGATGGACATTTCCTGTTTTTGCAACGCCGTCTCGCGCCGCTCCAATTCAACGCGCTCCTCGCGCAGCCGCGCTGCCAGCGCTTCCGCTGCGGCCAGCCGCTCGTTGACCGCCGCCAGCCCCGCTCGCGCCGTTGTCAGTTCTTGCTGTTCGGTTTGCACGGAACCGCGCAACTGCGCCAGCTCTTCCGCCAGCCGTGTGCTTTCCGTTTCGGCCTCCGCGCGGTTCAGCGCCGCCGCATCATGCTCGTGCCTCGCGCGTTCCGCGCGCGTCCGTGCATCTTCCGCGTCTTTTCGAATGCGCGCCAGCTCGCCCTGGCAAACCGTCAGCTCCAGTCCCAGCCGCGCCAGCTCGCTTTGCATGTGCTCGTGCCGGTGCGTTGCCGTGATCACCGCGCGCTCCGCCTCGCGTTGTTTCGCGTGGATTTCCTCGAGCGCCAACTCGCTCGCTTGCAATTCCGCCGCCGCCGCTTCCAGCGCCGCTTGCTTTTCGTTCATCTGATGCTCGAGTTGCATGACCTCAGCATTCAGCGCCCGCGACTCGCGTTTCATTCCCAGGGGCCCCGCCTCGTCCGGCCTTCCTCCCGTTACCATGCGCCCCTGATAACAGGTCCCGTCCGGCGTCACGAACGCGTATTGCGCATTCTCGCGCGCCAACCGTTCCGCCGCGGTCGCGCTCTTCGTCAAGTACGCGCTCCGCAGCCGCGGCAGGAATTGCTTGGCAGCCGCTCCCAATGGATCGCGAAATTCCACCAGCCTGTCCATCCGCGAAATCACGCCGTCTTCCGGCCGGAAATTCACAATCGCTTCGTACTCGTTCGTCAGCCGCAGGTTGCGCAGGGAATCCACAAAGAACGTCGCACGCCCTCCCACTTCATCCCGCAACATCGACACGCCCGCGCGCGCCTGGTCATATGTTTCCACCACCACGTATTCCAGTTCGTCCCGCAGGTATTGCTCCACCGCCGCTTCGTGCTTCTCCTCCACTTCCGCGTAATCCGCAAGCACGCCCACGGCGCGAAACTCGCGTCCGCCCCCGCGCTCGTTCGCCGCAAACAGCTTTTGCACCGCATCCGCCGTATAAGATCGGTCCTTCAAAATCTGCGTCAGCGTCGAATGCCGTGCCTTCACGCTCGCAAGGGAATCGCGCAGCGCCTCCGCTTCCTTTCCCATGTTCTCGCGCCGCCCGCGCACCTCGCCGATCTTCGCCTGCAATTCTTCTGCGCTCTTCTTCAGCGCGGCCAATTCTCCTGACGAGCCCTCCAGCTCAAACGCCGCGTGCTCCGCGTCGTCACGCGCCTTCATCGACGTTTCCAGCACCTCGTGCTCGTTCGCTTCCAGTTTCCGAAGCGCTTCCGTTTGATGGACCAGTGCTTCTTCCGCCTGTTTTTGTTCGCCGTGCAGCCGCAGCAAACTCTCGCCCGCCTCCGACGCGCGCAGCCGTAGCGCCTCAATGCGCCCTTCGGTGTCTCCTATTTCCCCCGTGCGCTGCTCCGCTAGCTGCAAGAGTTCTTCCACGCGCCCGTTCAGTACGCCCGATTCCTCACGCAGCCGCGTAACCGCTTGCACTTGCGTCGCGCTCCGCCCCTCCCACTCCGCCGCTTGGGCCGTGGCCTGCGCCAGCTCTTCGCTCAGTTGCGTGTGCCGCCCCGCCAGCTCCTGTGCGCGTTGCCGGTTGAACGCAATCCGGTTTTCGCTGCGATCCACTTCCAGCGCCGTCAAATTCAGCACGTTCTGGTTCTGCCGGATTTCTGCATCCAGTTCGTAAATCCGCTGATTCAGCCTGTCCTGCGCGCCTTCCATCTGCTGGATGGCCGCCGCGCGCTCTGCTTCTGCGGCATTTAGTTCTTCGAGCTGCTTCCCAATCCTCTCTGCCGCCGCGTCCAGCTCGCGCGCTTTGCCCGCCAGCATTTGCCGCACAATTCCGCGCATTTGCTCGCGAATCTCCGAATAACGCCGCGCCTTCGCCGCCTGCCTTTTCAGCGAGCCAAGCTGCTTCTCCACTTCCACCACGATGTCGTTCACCCGCGCCAGGTTCAGCTTCGAAGACTCCAGCTTTGCCTCCGCCAGCCGCTTCTTGGTCTTGAATTTCGTCACGCCCGCGGCTTCTTCGATGATCGCGCGCCGCTCCATCGGCT
>CAZGBQ010000244.1:0-4775 GCA_964524045.1 uncultured Acidobacteriaceae bacterium | reverse complement strand
GCGTCGGCGTGTTGGGATTGAAGGCCACCAGGTACCACAGCGGCTGGCTGCGGTCGCGGCTCAGCGACGTCAGCGTCGAGGCGTCGGCGTTCGGATGCCGCGCCACATTTTCGCGAATTGCCCCGTAAGGATGCTTCGCGAGTTTCCCGAGCGTTTTAGCGTTCGCGCGCGGATGCTCGCTGATCAGCCGCAGCAAATAGAAATCTTCCGAGGGCGCCTGCTTCACCAGTTTTTCCAGCATTTCCGGCTTAGCTTCGGCGCTAAGCACCAGCCCAATCTTTTCATCCCACGCCACATTGATCTGATTCAACTCGCGCGTCCGCGCATGAATCAGCTCTTCCAGGATGCGCCGCTCCTGCTGCATGCGCGCAATCGGCAAATCCGTGCCCTCTAATGAATCAAGCACGCGGAGAAGATGCTGCCGCTCGCCAAAAACAATTTGAGAAGTCCGGGTGACGGTGCCCTTCTCTTTCTCCTTGTGCTGAACCAGGTCGGAACGTCGCATGATTTGATTCTCCACACGGATTCCCCAACGCTCACTGAGGAATCAACCGTATCCTCTAGCATTTCGAATCCGGCCACACGTCGGAATCGGGGATTTGCTGTGGCTCAGCGAATTATGTTCCGCAGGGGAGATGGGGTAAAGTTTGGCGGAGGCGCTGTGTGCCCGAAGTGCCACTCCGCTTTGGGACAGGTTTAGCCCAGTGTGGCTGTGCCTTTGAAGCAGAACTGTCCTTGTACGAGGTGCTTTCGCCGGAGTGCTTGCGATTTATTCAACGAGGAAACAATGCCCTCATTTCACGAACGCTCCGCTTTTGAAGAACACAAGGAAGAGCTGGAGCACTACGAGCAGATGTTTGGCCGCGACCGCGGCCGACTGGCAGTATCCCTCGACCGCATCACGAACGCGCTGGTGCTGGCCGGCCAGCACGGAGTTTATTGCGCCAGCCAGCGCAATCCGGCGGTCCCGGCGATGGACTTGCGGATGATCCATCAGGAATTGGTTCATGCGAAAGAGTTGGTGCAATCGGTTATGGAAGAATTGCGCAAAGCGAAGGAGCCGCGGCAGAACTAGACTACGATTCGCGAGTTACTCTCGCTGCAGGAATGGATTCAGTTGGCGCTCATGCCCGATTGTCGTCATGGGGCCATGCCCGGGATGCACAATCGTTTCATCCGGAAGATGCATCAGCTTGCCGCGCAGCGAATCCATGATGGCTTCCATTGAGCCGCCCCAGAGGTCCGTGCGGCCAATACTACCGGCAAAAAGTGTGTCGCCGGAAAACAATTGCGGTGCGCGCAGGTCTGCCTTTCCAGATTCTTCGGAACCGCCAATTTCCTCCGCCTTTGCATCTACCTCCACGTTCCCTGCGGGCAGCTTCGTGCCTTCGGTCGACTGCGCAACCTTGCCGGCATTGTGCGGCAGGTACAAAGAGACGCTACCCGGCGTGTGGCCAGGAGTGTGAATCACCTGCGCTTCAAAGGAGCCCCAGCGCAGCACGTCGCCCTCTTTCAATAACTGATCGATTTCCGTCAGATCGGGAGGAAGCACGCCGAGAAACGAAGCCTGCATATCCATCGCCTGATACAGCGGCAAATCGTCGCGATGCATCAACACCGGCGCGCCCGTATATTGGTGGAGCTTGCTCAACCCGCCCACATGGTCGATGTGTGCATGCGTGCTCACGATGGCCTTCACCGTGAGGCGGCGACGGCCGAGCAGATCCAAAATGCGCGTTACTTCATCGCCCGGGTCCACGACCAACGCTTCGCGCGTGAGCGGATCGCCAATGATCGAGCAATTGCATTGCAGCAGGCCCACCGGAATCGTGATGTGAATCAAACTGTCGTGGGCGGCGTTGAGTGCGGGCATGCGATCACTCATGCGGGGATTATAACATTGGAATTCACGACCATTGCACGAGGCACTTGCTCAAGGCGGGGTTCCGGGAGGCCAGCGGCGCGCGGGTTTCTTTGACAGAGGGTTTGATAGACTGAGCTAGGAAGATAACGGCCGCATCGTGCAAAACAAGGAGACTCCATCAACAGCCAAAACGCCTGCAGCCGCTGGCGCACTCAACACGCCACTTGCTGCAGTGCACGCCGACGCTGGCGCGAGGATGGGTGTGTGGTTTGGCTGCACGTTGCCTGATGATTTCGGCGATCCCGCTGCGGAGTTTCGTTTTGCGAATCAGACCGTAGCGCTCATCGACAAGAATTATCGCGCCCACCTCGCATTCACTGGCCCAGACCGCGTCCGCTACCTCAATGCCATCCTCACCAACAACATCAAGGATTTAAGTCCTGGACAAGGCATTGTGTCGCTGCTGTTGAATCCACAAGGCCACATTCTCGCCGAACTGGAAACCTACGCATTTGCAGACCGCCATCTCTGCGTCTCCTACGCCATGATTCGCGCCCAGCTCATCGAGTGGATGGACAAATACATCATCATGGACGACGTTACCCTGAGCGACGAGACTGAGCGGTGGGGCACTCTCGCCGTCGAAGGGCCGAACGCCGCAGCCGCAGTGCGTGAGGTCTGTGGAGTGGACCTTGACTCTCTCACCGAGCTTACTTCCACCGAGGGCACGGTCGGGACATTTCCCTGCCGTGTCGTGAAGCGCTCACCGGGGGGCATCGGCGGCGCAGAGTTCGTCGTCGAACGCCAGAACTTGCCTGCGCTCTGGCAAACCCTTCTCGAGGCCGCACGCAAGCACGGCGGCGGGGCGATGGGCTATACCGCATTAAGCGGGCAGCGTCTGGCGCAAGGGGCGCCGTGGTTTGGGTACGACTTCGGAGAAAAACAAATTCCACACGAAGCCGGCCTCGAAACCAGCCACATCAGCTACACCAAGGGCTGTTACACGGGCCAGGAGATTGTCGAACGGGTCCGTTCGCGCGGTCATGTGAACCGCCGCCTCGTTTCCCTGCTCTTCTACGGCGACGGCGTCCCCGAAGCTGACGCCGCGCTGACGGTCGACGGCAAGGAAGCAGGCCACGTCACGCGCGCCGGGCGAGTCTGGGATCCTCCGCGCGTCATG
Organism: uncultured Acidobacteriaceae bacterium; assembly: GCA_964524045.1. Taxonomy (GTDB): domain Bacteria; phylum Acidobacteriota; class Terriglobia; order Acidiferrales; family UBA7541; genus Acidiferrum. The sequence continues at coordinate 1,731 of CAZGBQ010000244.1, read as the reverse complement.
GGCATGGGCTACATCCGCAAAGAGGCCGAAGCGCCAGGAACCACCTTACACTGGGCCGCCGGCACCGCCACGGTCATTGGCCTTTCCTGACGCCTGCACGCGTTGTCATCTCTAAATCTGAGAAGCGGGCGAAGCCAGCAGGCAGAGAGCCGCTGGGTTTCTTGCTCTTTGTAGCGAGGTTTCAACTGTTCCAAATCGAACCAAGCAGACCTCTCTGGGGCAGAACCTATTTGAGCCTGCACAAAGATTGAATGTGTAGTAGATACTAGCCTCCCCCCTATTCGACAGCACCGGCCCCTCTCTGGTGCCCGGAGGATTCCTAATGGCTGCTCCCTTATCCGTGGTTACCCATTCACATCTGCAGGAGTATCTTCTCACCGAGTCACAGTACCCTATAGGTATGTCCACCGCCGTGGCGCCAGCGGTAGTCAGCCGCCATAAGTGCCTCATCTACGACGGACATCCGTCCGCGCAGCTTCCTGTTGTGATTCCACTCCTTCTGGACGGGCTCCAGGACAACTGGCGCTGCCTTTATCTCGGCAGCCCGGACATGGTGCGGATGGTGTGCGACGCACTCGCCGCACGGGGCGTCGACATTGCCCACGAAGTGGAGCGCGGGGCGCTTCTCTTCTCCTCCGACCGCAGCTACCTGGACGGCGGCGGATTCGACCCGCGCACTATGGTCAATCACCTTTGCACGCTCATTGACGAGGCCGTGCGGGAGGGTTTCCAAGGGCTCTGCGCCTCCGGCGACATGCGCTGGGAGCTCGGCACGGACGACAATTTTGAACGCCTCGTTGAGTACGAAGCGCTCCTCGAACAAGTGTTTCGCGATAAGCCGTTGCGCGGCATCTGCCAGTATCATCGTAACGTCATCCCGACGAAGGCGGTCCGCGAAGCGCTCGTCACGCACCAAAGCGTTTACATTGGGAATACGCTCAATCGCGACAACTTGTTCTACATCCCTCCCGAACTGCTCCTGGATGTCGAGGAAGGCGGCGGCCACAACGGCTCCAAGCAGGGAGAATGGATGTGCCAACAGATTATTCGCGTCCTCACTGCCGAGGACGCGCGCGACAAAGCGTTGACTGCCTTGCAAGAAAGCGAAGCCCGCCAGCGCCGCTTGGCAGAACAGCTAGCCGAGATGAATTGGGAGCTTGAACGACGTGTCGCCGAGCGCACAGCAGAGCTCCAGCTCGCCAATGACCACCTCGAAGCTTTCTCGTATTCCGTCTCCCACGACCTGCGCTCGCCCTTGGGAACGATCATCGGTTCTTGTGAGCTGCTAGAAAGCGAATTCGGCAGGACGCTGGGGGAGCACGGCCGCAAGCATTTGGACCGCATGGGGTCCAGCGCGTGGCGCATGCGCGACCTGATTGAGGGCATGTTAGCCCTGGCGCGCGTCGCGAGAGCCGACCTCCAGAGCGCCCCAGTCGATCTCAGTGCCCTCGCTGAAGATGTTGCCTGCGAATTTCGCCAAGCCGAGCCGGAGCGCCCCGTGGAACTCGTAATTCACAGCGGCCTGCATGCGATTGGCGACGCGGTTCTGCTGCGCGCGGTGCTGGTCAATCTCCTCTCGAATGCGTGGAAGTTCACCTCCAAGCGTGCCGACTCACGCATCGAGGTCGGCAAGACCCAGGGAGAACCAGGTGGCACGGCTTTCTTCGTGCGAGACAACGGCGCGGGATTTGAAATGAAATCCGCTGAAAAGCTTTTCGGCGTGTTCCAGCG
>CAZGBQ010000243.1:0-4858 GCA_964524045.1 uncultured Acidobacteriaceae bacterium | reverse complement strand
CTATCCTAACTCCTTCTTTTTACAAGGGTCGAAGCGCGTTCACCCTGGGGGTCGCGCACGTTAATGTAGCCGTGCTCGATGTCAAAAAAGTGAATGCGGTTCTGTCGTCCACGTTCGCGGTACTCTACTTCTTCGCCACGTAAGAGCCCGCGACACACGTCGATGGTGTGGCGGAACATTTCCAGATTCACCGGCGGCATCCCCATCGCCCGCCAGGCGGTGTGGCCCGTGCCCAGGCCCAGAATCACGCGCCCCGGCGCGAGTTGGTTCACCGTCGCAATGGAATGGGCAATCACTGGAGCGATGCGCGTCCCGGCAATCGCCACCGCCGTACCTAAAGTGATCTTCTGGGTACGCTCCGCCGCCAGCGCCAGACAAGCGAATACATCGGAGGCGATCATTTGCGTATCGACAAACCACGCGTTATCGAGCTCCATTTGCTCGGCCAGTAACGCGTGCTTCCAACTGTTCTGAATGTGGGACTGAAAACTCACGCCGAATTTCATAACGCTTCTCCGTTATCGCCCGATTGCAGCATCGGACCATTGGGTCATTGGCGCCTATACCAATAACAACAGGCTGTCGGAGGGTCAAACGCAAGCTGTTCAGTTGGCGAACAATCCTTGTCTCCTCCCTGGTAAGTACGATACAGTGCCGATCAGCACCCAAAGGAGGAACGACTCATGCACTGTGACTTGCTCATTAAGGATGGTTTTCTTGTGGATGGTTCCGGCATGCCCGGCTATTACGGCGACCTCGCTGTCGCTGACGGCAAAATCGTGGCAATGGGCAAGGTCGACGGCCCCGCGAAGGAAACGATCAGCGCCAAAGGGCTGGTGGTCGCTCCGGGGTTTGTCGATGTCCACACTCATTATGACGCCCAACTTTTCTGGGACCCTTGGGCGACGCCGAGTAGCTGGCACGGGTTTACCAGTGTGTTCATGACCAATTGCGGGTTTGGCTTGGCCCCGTGCAAACCGCAGGACCGTGACTACATCACTCGCATGCTGGTGAAAGTCGAAGCCATGCCGCTGGAAAGCCTCAAAGCTGGCGTGCCGTGGAATTGGGAGACCTACGGCGAATATCTCGATGCAATTAATCAGAAGCTCGCCGTGAACGTTATGGCGCTCGCGCCCCATTCAACGATCCGTTACCACGTGATGGGCGACGAATCTCGAAAACGTCCCGCCACGGCGGAAGAGATCTCCACCATGCAAGCCATAGTGGCGGATTGCATGAAAGCCGGGGCCTTTGGTTTTTCCTCGTCATCCGGCCCTGTGCATTTTGATGGCGAAGGGCTGCCAGTGCCCAGCCGCCACGCTTCCCAAGATGAGATTGTTGCGCTGGCCAGCGTGCTGAAAGATTTTCATCGCGGGACCGTGTGTGTTATTCCTCCGGGCGTCCCTAGAGTCCAAGAAACGGACATGGACTACATGGCGCGTCTCTCGCGTGAGAGCGGTCGACCCGTGTTGTGGAATTTGTTGACGCAAACCTGGGACGCACCGACGCACTGGCAACAAGTACTCGACTGGACCGAAGAAGCCTTCCGTGAGGGCGCGCGCGTGCATCCACTGGCGTTGTGTGAGCGGTTTGATCTGACTTTTACGCTGCGGGGTGCGGTGTTTGAAGACATGCCGGGCTGGAAAGCCGCGGCCACTGGTTCACGTTCGCAAAAGATCGCGAATTACTCCAACCCTGAGATCCGCGCCGCCATGCAACGGGACCTCGATGATTCCGCGCCGAAGGTTTTCTCCAAACGGATGCAAGACATATTTGTCAACATCGTGCAGAAGCCCGAGCATCAAGCGCTCGTCGGTAAAAACATGGCCGAGCTGGGCCAGATGTGGGGGAAAACGCCTCTAGAGGCGATGATTGATCTGGCGCTCGCGGAAAATCTGGAAACCCAATTCCTCATTCATGGCTTTGCTAATGGTGACGAGAACGCCGTGCGTAGTATGGCCACCAGCCCTTACGTGCTCACCGGCGGTTCCGATGGCGGCGCGCACATCGCGTTCCTCTGCCAGGTGACGTACTCCAGCTTCCTGCTCAGTCACTGGGTGCGCGAGAAGAAAGTGATGACGCTGGAGCAAGCGGTGCGCCGGCTGACGTTTGATCCAGCCGTGCTGCTGGGCATTCCGAATCGCGGGCTCCTGAAAGCTGGTCTGGCGGCGGACCTGACACTTTTCGATCCGGATAAAGTGCAGGCAAAACCGAAGGAATTCGTCAAAGATATGCCTGGCGGAGCCTCGCGCCTGATCTCGCGCGCGGACGGTTACCGATACACAGTAGTGAACGGCCAAGTCGTGCTGCGTGACGGCGAGCCGACCGGGGCTTGTTCGGGGCGCGTGCTGCGCAGCTACGAATAATTTCTGAGTCCTACGCAATAAGTCCTGAGGTGTATTCTTCTCAGCACTCAGGACTCAGTACTCATTGCTACAACCATGTTGAAACACACATTCCAACACATCCACGGCATCGGCGAAAAAACCGAGCGGCGCATCTGGTCGGAAGGCGTCACCAATTGGGAAACTTTTCTCGATGAACACCAGAGACTTACGTTGCCGCAGTGGCAACGTGACCTCGCGTGCGTGGAGGTCGAAGCCTCACTGCGAGCGTTGGAACGCCGAGACGCTCATTATTTCAACACCAAGCTCTCGCCCTCACTGCAATGGCGACTCTACCCGGCCTTCGGCCAGCAGATCGCTTACTTAGATATTGAAACCACCGGCGGGGCGCAGAGTGCGCCAGCCATTACGGTGATCGGGATGTACGACGGAGCAGAACCCCGCGTGTACGTCCAGGGACAAAACTTGTCTCGTTTTATCAGTGATATTGAACCGTTCTCACTGCTGGTGACGTACAATGGCAAAGCGTTTGACCTGCCGGTGATTCGTCAAGAGTTGGGCGCGCCGCTTGACCAAGCGCATATTGATCTACGTTATCCTTTGGCCGCGCTGGGCTATCGTGGCGGGCTCAAGAAGATCGAGCGACTCGCCGGGCTCGAACGTGAAGGGCCGTTGTCGTTGCTCGATGGTTGGTGCGCGGTGCTGTTGTGGCGCTACCACCAGCACGGTGTTCCTGGCGCGCTGGAAACGCTCTTGCGCTATAATCTCGAAGATGTCGTTCATCTGCCAACGTTGCTTGCGTTAGTCTACAACGCGCGCGTTCGACAGCTTCCTTTCGCGCTGGAGCCTGTGGCGCTGCCGTCCGTGCCGGATATCCCTTTTGGGTTCGATGAAGCTCTGATCTACCGCACCCTCGCGGAGACTGGACGGCTTCCCGCTGCGTTAGAAGATTCATGCGTCAATGAATCCTCGCCTCAGTAATCGTTGCTGGTCATTTGTGGGGAGCCTCCTTCCCTAAACCTCTCAAGGCTGTCATTCTGAGCCACGAAAGCGGCGAAGAATCTCAATGTCAGACCCTTCGCGGAGGAGTCTATCCTGAGCGAAGGCGAAGGGCTCAGGGTGACATAACTGATGGGTTTAGGGAAGACTTGTAGTGTCCACATGAGACACATTTCTTCCCCACAATTCGTAGATTGAAAAAGCGCACCCTTGAGGGGGGGAGTATGGGAGACTCGATCCTCTACTTCTCTATAATCCAAGATAATCCAAAGAGAGCCAGAAATAACTGATAAATGCCAGGGTCAAAGTCAAACAGCATAAAGGAGCCTGGTAGGTCTTCATCGACCACCACGGCAAACGGAAAGCCAAATGGGAAGAGCGTGCCGTTCAACTCGCCGCCATCGGCTTCGTCAAACACACAGTAGCAACTGAAAGGGGAAATATGACTGCTATTCTTTCCTCCTATACGGACGACAAGCGCACCGCGCTCCTCGTGGAGTTGATCCAGGCGGCGGGAAAAGTCGCCGCACACTTCAGCACAGATCTCTCGGCGCACGAACAAACGACGTTGATTCAACTCCTCCGAGGGCGTATAGCGCCGAGGGGCGCACGCCCGAGCACAGGTCCCGAGAAGCGCAACGCGCCGCGTGCCGGTCAGCGGCGGGGCGGCGCAGTCGCCCGCTGCTGGCGGCCGCCAGCGTGGAGTCTGAGGGACCGAACTCGCCTTTAATCAGGCGCGAGCGAGCGGCATGCTTTGGGGAGGCTCTCGTCAAGACCGCTTCCCCTTGCGCGGTCACACGCTACGCTTCGGTGACGGCATCCGGAGGGGGAGAGGCCGCCAGCGAGCGAGCTTCCCTCAGGCCGGCGGATCCGTTCGATTCACGATAGATCTCTGCGCGCATCCGGCGATCCGCGCCGTCGCGCTTGCGGCTGACGGCTCCGAGTCTTTCCTTTTCGAGTGCACCGATCAAAGCGCCAGGGTTGTTCACTGAGCCGCGCCGGTTGAGCAGAGAGCCAACTTTTTTTGCTTCGTCTTCTTTGCCTTGACGCTTGAGCTTCTCAACGACTGCTTTCCCTTGTAGCGCTTTCGCCACCGTCGGGGCGCTTGAGCCAATCTTTCTTCCTCTTGCTTCAGTCGCCTCGTCTTTATCTCGATTTTTTCTCCTGGTTTTGCTTGGCTCTCTTGCTGTCTTTGCTTCGCCCGCTCCCGCTCGATCTGCTCCAGGGCGGCCGCCTCGTGTCGCTTCGTACGTTGGCGCCCCCATATTCACCTGCGCTATGCTCTCCGCGTGACGCGCACCCAAGAACTCACGGCCTATATCGCCCTGCTCCTCAGTGACTTCACCACACTGCTGAATGATGAGCAAAAGAAACTGCGCTCACTGAAGATTCAGATCGTGTTTGCGGAGGAAGAGGTAGTCGAGGCGACCCTGGCGCCGGAGTGGGAGCATGGGGTGAACTAAGGATCATGAGACAAAACCAGAACGGAGTAGGATAATACATGCGGCCAATTC
>CAZGBQ010000242.1:3279-4870 GCA_964524045.1 uncultured Acidobacteriaceae bacterium | reverse complement strand
CCTGGGTTCTCTTTCAGCGGGCTTTCTTGGTTCGCTTCCGTTTACTTTTCGACGGCACCTGGGTGTGCAATAGCCGGTAGGGACACAGCAGGGCTTCGAGATCACGCCGGAGCCAGGAAGCGAGCGAGCCTTCGCGGAAAACGGCCCAATCGAGCATGGAGCCGCCATTGACTTGCTGGATAAGCCGCGCGAGCTGGCCAGTGTCGCACTTCACCAATTCGCCCGCGGCGACGGCTTCGTCGAGGAACTTTTTCGTTTCCACGCGAATCGCTTTGAATTGCGCGAGCGTGATGGCGTGGAACTCCGGATCAGTAAGATCGTTCTGCAAGTAGGCCAGGCCATTAGCCATGGACTGCGGCGTGGAGGCAAAGCTGCTGCAGGCCACGTAAAGATCGATCAGCGCTTTCAGGGGCGATTTCGATTTTTCGCGCGCGGCGGCAAATTGCTCGGTGGTTCCGGCGGGAGCGGTCCTGCACAAGGTCAGCAAAAGGTTGCGCTTGGTGCCGAAGCGCTGGATAAGCGTGGCAGGAACGACGCCAGCCTCTTTGGCCACATGGGCGAGCGTGAGCTGCGTAGGACCAAACCGCTGCATGGCTCGCCCGGTAGCAGCCAGAATTTCTTCGTCGGAGGTTTCGCGAGGGCGAGGACTCATGTCTGCCCTGGGATTATAACTGAATGGCCGTTCATTTTCCTCTTGACATTACTGAACGCCCGTTTATTATTGAGCATCGTTCTTCGCGAGGTGTGCCATGATCCCAGAATCCAACTATAAGCCGCCGGACTTGAAAGGCCGGGTTGCGTTGGTTGCCGGAGCCACGCGCGGCGTGGGCCGTGGCATCGCGTTAGCGCTTGGCGAAGCCGGCGCCACGGTGTATTGCACCGGGCGCAGCACGCGGACAAAGCGCACGGAAAAAAGTCTCGTGCGGCGCTTGCCTTCCGAATACTACCTCGGGCGGCCGGAAACCATCGAAGAGACCGGAGAGATGGTTACGGCGCGCGGTGGCGAAGGGATCGCTGCGGTTGTGGATCATCTGGAGGCGAAGCAAGTCGAAGAGCTCATCGCGCGAATTCGCAAGGAGCAGGGAAAGCTGCACGTGCTGGTGAACGATATCTCAGAAAGCGCGGAACATGAGTTTGGCAAAACGTTCTGGCAACTCGACGTGGAAAAGGGATTCGCGATGTTCCGCAACGGCATCCACACGCACATTCTCACCAGCCATTTTGCCGCGCCGCTCCTGATCGAGACGGCGAAGGCGGGAACCACGCCTGGGCTGATCGTTGAGATCGGCGACGGCGATTCCTACACCTACCGTGGGAATCTCATCTTCGACTTGATCAAGACGAGCGTCATCCGCCTGGCATTCGCTATGGCGCGCGAGCTGAGAAGAAAGAACATTGCCGCCGTGGCACTGACACCAGGCTTCCTGCGCTCGGAAGTGATGCTTGAGAAATTTGGCGTCGCCGAGGCGAATTGGCAGGACGCGGTGAAAAAAGTTCCAGACTATGCCGAATCCGAAACGCCTCTCTACGCCGGACGCGCAATTGCCTGCCTCGCAGCAGACCCGAACTTGATGAAGAAATCGGGGCGGGT
>CAZGBQ010000242.1:0-3179 GCA_964524045.1 uncultured Acidobacteriaceae bacterium | reverse complement strand
CGCGGAGGAGATGAGCCCGCCGCCGGGGATCTTGTAGCTGGAATCGAGGACGCCGGCGTTGCGCACGATGCCGGACTTGTCTATGTGATACCAGCGGCTGCGGTGGGGAATGACAGAGAAAAGGTTATCGTCGCGGGTCTGCTCCATACCGGCAGGCTGAAGAACGTTTTTCCTCAGGTAGTCCGTGAAGTTTTCGGAAGCCGCTGCTTCGAACACACAACCGATCAAAGTGTAGCCGTAGGTGGAATAGTGAAACTCCGTGGCAGGTTTTGCGACCAGCGGATCGCCGGCAAAGAGCTGAAGCGCCTCCTGCATGCTGGAAAAGTGGCGGGCGCTGTCCTCGGGCACATCGCCTTTTCCGTCCGGGTTGTAGTGGCGAATGCCGCCGAGATGACCAAGCAACTCGCGCGTGGTGATGGGCCATTCCTTTTGCGGAAACGCCGGGCAATATTTCTGCACCGGCGCGTCCAGGTCCAGTTTGCCGCGCTCCCAAAGCTGAAGAACGGCGGTCGCAGCAATAGGCTTGGAGATCGAACCGAGGCGGAAGAGCGTCGAGGAAGTGGCGGGCGAGGAATTCTCCAGATCGGCCATCCCAAATCCCTGGGCCCAGCGGGGCTCGCCTTCGAGGACAACTGCCGCAGAAAGGCCCGGAACGCTATTAGCGGACATGAAGCTGGCGACGGCTTTTTCGATTTCTTGGCGTTTTTCCGCCGGAAGCCCTTTTTGCTGTGCTGAGCAAAGTGGGCTCCCCGCAATGAGCAAGAAAGAGAGGATGAGGGTCGGTGTCCAATGGAAGTTCTTGCTTGCGGAAGGAAGAGGAAATCGCATGGAGTCGCTCCTGGGGCTTTGCCGGAAAGCCCGAAGAACCTTGAAAAGTCGAGCAGTAAAGTACCTGCCGCTAGTGAGGCCGTCAACACCAGGCCAGCCGACAAGCGTTGACCTAGGCGCGATGGCCTCCTTACCATAGGGAGATGAAGCTGAGGCTGCCACTCGCGATTAGCCTGTTGGCTCTTGTAGCGGTGGGTCAAGGTTGTGAAGACGCCGCTAAGAAGCCGGTCCACGCGGCTGTTCCCGCGCTGAGGCCTGAGAATTCGGCGGCACAGCAAATTACAGCCACGCTGCCGCCCCTGCCGGTGACCGATCCCACGCGGCCAGCGCCTAAATCGCTGCTGCCGCCGGTCCCTGACAGCAAAGACTATCTCGTACAAAGGGTTCAGGAAAAGTTCGCTTCCGGCGAAAAGAACTTTAGAGCCGGCAACCTGGAAGCGGCGCGCAAGGATTTTGACGACGCCGTAGACTGGATGCTGGAAAGCGGGTACGACCCCAACAGCGATCCTGCGCTGAGCGGTTTGTTCCACCATGTGGTGGACACGGTGTACGCCTATGAGCTGCAAGCCTTTCGCGGAGGCGAAGGGCTGGCCGAAGCTCCGGCGGTGCCCGCGCCGATCGATGAAGTGGCGGCCGTCACGTTTCCGGCGGATCCCCGGCTAAAAGAACGCGCCGAGGAGGCAGCCAAAAACGTTTCGCACGATCTGCCGCTAACGGTGAACGATGAAGTCGTTTCTTTTCTGAACTTCTTCCAGACGCCTCGCGGACGCGGCATTGTGGAGACGGGCTTGCGCCGCAGCGGGCGATACCGGGAAATGATCTCACGCGTTCTGCGGGAGGAAGGGCTGCCGCAGGACCTGATCTATCTGGCGCAAGCGGAAAGCGCGTTTCAGCCGTTGGCTCTCTCTCGTGCGGGAGCACGGGGCATTTGGCAATTTGTTGCTTACCGCGGAAAAGAGTACGGGCTGCGTCACACCTGGTGGATCGACGAACGGCAGGATCCTGAGAAGGCCACGCGCGCGGCGGCACAGCACCTTCGCGATCTTTACGGCCTCTTTGGCGACTGGTATCTGGCCATGGCCGCATACAATTGCGGGCCGGGCAACGTACAGAAGGGCATTGAGCGCACTGGCTACGCGGATTTCTGGGAGCTTTACAAGCGCAATGTCCTGCCGCGCGAAACGAAGAATTACGTGCCGATCATCATCGCCCTCACACTCATCGCCAAAGATGCAGCGCACTACAACATCCAGGCTGATCCGGAGGGGCCGGTTCCCACGGACGTGGTCAAGCCCGGCAAGCCGATCGATCTGCGGTTGGTAGCGGAAACCATTGACGCGGACCTGGAGACGCTGCGTTCCCTGAACCCTGCGCTGCTGCGGTTGGCCACTCCCGACGATGCCGACTTTGAATTGCATCTTCCGCAGGGAACCGCCGAGAAATTCACCTCGGAGATTGCAGCCATTCCTCCGGAGAAATGGATCAGCTGGCGGCGGCACCGCGTCGAGGGCGGCGAGACCCTAGCTTCCATTGCCAAGAAGTATCGCGTCACGCCGGCCGCGCTCGCTGATGCCAACAATCTGGAGCGCACATCGACGGTGGAGACGGGAACAAAGCTGATTGTTCCTTCGGCGCAGCCTCCTTCCGAGACAAAACGGCGGCTGGTGAGTTACCGCGTGCGGCGTGGGGACACGCTGCTGGGGATTGCAGACCGTTTCAGTGTGGACTCCGAAGACGTGCGCAGGTGGAATCGCTTGAAGTCCAACCACGTGAGCCGGGGAATGGTGCTGCGCATTTACACCATAGGGGGAGCGCCGCAAGCCGTCCCCGCTCGTACCACGAGCAAGAAAAAGAAGAGGCCCGTGCCGGTAGCCAACCGCAGCGCGAGCAATGGATCGGCCTCCAACTAACCAATTAAGTCTTTTGTTTTTAGCTGTTTAGCATTACCTCTGGGAGAAGGCTAACCACGACCAGAGGGCTCGGCTTGCTATTCCAGGACATCCCTCGGAAACGCATGGACAAATTTCGCAGAATACTTGACAACTTCCAGCGAAGTACGATAACAAACAACGGCGCGAGGGCGGGGCGGTCTCTAGGCAACTCCGGCCGAAACAGCAACCCGCTGGCCTCGTTTGCATAGGGGCGCAGAGATTCCCCCCGGGAGGATGGAATGGATTTCGAGAAGGACAGTTTCGAAGACGACAATGAGATGTCGCGGCTGGAAGAGGAAGACGAGGTGGGCGGCGAAACGCAGGAGATCGTTGAGGTTGAGGAAGAGGAACTTGCGATCGTAGGAGAGGAACCGGAGGAGGAAACTCCAGCTCCCAAGCCCGCGCCGAAGCCAAAGGTTA
>CAZGBQ010000241.1:0-4899 GCA_964524045.1 uncultured Acidobacteriaceae bacterium | reverse complement strand
GCGAAAGACGCTCGTAGCCTGTTCGTGACGCCGTATAATCCCATTCCCGGAGGTATTGCGTTGCTCAAAAAAATCCTGCTTCTCATATTACTCGCCACCGTTGTCCTGGGTGGGCCAAAGCCTTCCTGCGCGCAACAGAATCAGCAGGAGAAAGAACAAATCCTCTGGCAAAAGCTGGCCGCCACGGTCAATGAGGAAGACCGCAAACTCGACGGGGTTCTGGCGGTTGCCATCCTGGACCTGAGCACCGGGCAGAAGTATCTGCTCCACGCCGATGAAGTCATGCCCACGGCCAGCTCCATCAAGATCGCGATTCTTGCGGAGCTCTATCGCCAAGCGCAACAAGGCAAGCTGAGGCTGAACGATGTCTACACCCTGCAATCAGCCGATATCGTTGGCGGGAGCGGGATCGCCAGCGTGCTCACCCCGGGGATGACGCGGCTGACGCTGCGCGACGTTGCCGCGCTGATGATTTCGGTGAGCGACAACTCCGCCACAAACGTAGTCATTGACCGCGTGCGGATGGAAAATGTTAACGCCTTGCTCGATTCACTGGGCCTGACGCACACGCGCCTGCAGCGCAAGATGATGGACTTGAAAGCCGCGTCCGAAGGAAGAGAAAATATCGCTACGCCCCGTGAAATGATGCTCCTTCTTGAAAGTCTTTATCGCGGCAAATTCTTGAACAAGCAAATGACGGAAGATTTCTTCAATTTGCTCAGTGTGCACAAGGAAAGCTACATCCCGCACAATCTCCCGGAGGACTTGAAAGTGGCCAATAAGCCGGGCGAGCTGGAGGGCGTGCGCAACGACTCCGGAATTGTGTTTACCGGCAAGCGGCCGTACGTGATCAGCGTAATGACCGCTTATCTGCGACGCGAGCGGGACGGCGGAGATGCCATCATCAAAATATCCAACGCCGCCTACCAAATGTTCGACCGGCTCAGTCGTGCGTCGGAGTACGGCCGAGTTATCTCTCCGCACGACACCGGCAATCCCTGATCAATTTCTTGATCCAGCTGAAACTGCGCCGAACTGGCACAGCATGTAATGCCGTGGCACAGCCTCTTGATTCCCGCTACCTCTCTGTCGCACTCGCTTGCGAACTCTCGAATAGCAATGCAGAGCGATAAACGCAGCAAAACAGACAACTTCTCAGCACTGTTCATTCACAGGACTCGCTCCAAACATTTGCCATAACGCTGGAACAGTAGTTGCCGGCTTGAGGTTGTTGTTCCTAAGCCCGAGCGAGTGTGATGAATTGCCGGTCTTTCTATCGTGCAACGATTCTTGTCGCTATTTTTTATGCGCCCCCAAGCAAGGCGCAAGCAAGGCCGTTGAACTCCAACTCCAGGGTGGCATCGATTCGCGCAGAAGGAAGAGAAAAAGAAGACGATTCCAGCTTCGCCGCCGGACAGCCCCTGCGCAAAAGCGGGGACCTAAGACTGTATGGAGCATCCGCCCCATACTTTCACAAAAAGCAATTCGTTATTTTAAGCTCGCTCGTCTATGGGGCAAGTGTCGCCGACATGCATCAAACCCTGCACAACAGGAAATACTTCTGGTGGTATGAGGCAGACCCACTCGCGCGGCCCTTCGTGAGATTACCGGCGCCTGCGTATTATGCCGCCGGATTGACTCTAGCTACAGGAATCAACTGGTTCAGTTGGAAAATGGGGCACTCCAGGCGATGGCACAAACTCGCTCCTATTCCGCAGTTGCTATCGATTGTGGGGAACACTTACGGATTCAAGAGCAATCACTATCCGAATTACTAAGCGATTCGACGCGAAAACCGAGCCGCTGCTCCAAAACTCATTCGTATTATCAAGGAGCGACAACATCCTTCGCTTTCGCCTTGACCTGCACAGCGGCGAGGCTGGACGCATCCCAACCCCCGCCAAGCGCTTTCACCAGCAAGACACTGGTGACCAGACGCTGACCACGAATCACCGCAAGTTCCTGTTCGTTGTTCAACAAATTCTGTTGCGCGTTGACCACATCTAGATAGTTGACCAGCCCGCCGACATAGCGGCTGGTGGCGATATCCAAGGTGCGGCGCGCCGAATCCACGGCCTGTTGCTGCGAGTGGAACGCCTGGTCGAGCACGATCAAACCGGTCACGTCGTCCTGCACTTCACGGAATGCATTCAGGACCGTGCCCCGATAAGAGGCCACGCTCGCGTCAAAACCAGCCTGCGCGAACTGAACTTGAGTGCGCCTGCTTCCTCCCGTGAAAATGGACTGCGCGACGTTTGCTCCCACGGCCCAGAAGGTGCTCTGTACGTTTAGCAGCTTGGCAATGTCCGCAGATTGCCAGCCGCCATTCGCAAAAAGGTTCAACGATGGATAGTACGCGGATTTGGCGATACCTATTTGCGCGTTTGCTACGGCCATCTGGCGTTCCGATTCAGCGACATCCGGCCGGCGCTCGAGGAGGTCGGAAGGAAGCCCAGCGTTGAGAGTGGGGGGCTCATTGCCTAAGATTTTTACCGGGAAGTGAAAATCGGGCGCAGGCTTGCCGACGAGAACGGCAATGGCATCCTCAAACTGTTTTCGCTGTTGCTGCACCAGAACGGCCTGCGTCTTCGTCGTGTTCAGAAGCGTTTCTTCTTCGGCGACGTCCAGCCCGGAGGCTACGCCGCCTTTATGGCGCGAATCCACCAGTTGGAGACCGCGCTGCAGCGTTTCCACAGTTCGACTGAGAATGGACAGCTCGGTGTCGAGCTGCCGCAGCGTAAAATAATCTCCCGCAACCTCCGACGTGACCACCAGGCGCACGTTTTCCAGATCCGCCGCGGCTGCCTGATAGGACGCTTGCGCCGCTTCGATACTGCGCCGCCGCCGGCCGAACAAATCCACTTCGTAGCCCGCCGTGAATGGCAAAGTGAAATTGTTTTGCGTCACCGGCCGAGTCACAGCGAAGTTGCTGTTGGGAGGACGATTGCCCGAGATGCGCTGCCGCTCGGCCAGCGGCGCCATTGCCAGCGTCGGAAACTGCGTCGCGATTTGAACAGCCGCTGAGGCCCGCGCCTGCGCCAGGCGAGCGACGGAGACTTGGATCGTCTGATTCGCGTCCAGCGCCTGTTTTTCCAGTGTGTTCAAGTCCTCATCGTGAAATACGCCCCACCATTCGCCTTTGGGCACCGCGTCTCTTGGAACGCCTTCCCGCCACGGCTCCGCCACTTCCCAGTTAGCGGGCGTGGCCGCGGCTGGACGCACGTACTTGGGGCCAACCGAGCAACCGCTGGCGGCAAGAACACAAACGGCCAGCCCCAAAAGAGCGGGCAGATGCATCTTGTAGTTCATTACGGATTCTTTGCGTTTGGAGCGCTCGGCTGGGCCGGTCTCGCGCCGGATGGTGCAGGCGATCCCGCTCCTGAGGCCGCGCCTGTAGTCATGGCCGCTTCTTTCACGTGAACTTCCTGACCTTCATCCAGCGAGTCTGCGGGATTCAAGACAATCCAGTCGTTACCCTGGAGACCCTGCAGGACTTCGAGCGATGTGCCGTAATCTCGGCCAATGGTCAAAGGCCGCAGGTGAACCTTGTGATCGGCATCCACAATCACGGCGCGAAGACCTTCGGAACGAAACAACAACGCGTTAACCGGAACAGCCAAGCGCGCGGAAGTCACCTTAACCTGGAGATGAACCTGCGCATAACCGCCGTGAAGAAGGGCGCCATTGTGGTTGGGCACATCGACTTCGGTGAGCAGTGTGCGCGTCGACGCATCGATGGCTTCGGCCGTTCTCACGACTTTGCCCTCGAACTTCTGCCCGGGATACTGTGTCAACTCGAGAAACGCGCCGAGTCCTCCGCGAACTGAAGGCGCATACGTCTCCGGAACGCTTACGTACACGCGGATGGGGTCCGTCTGCGCCAGGAAGAAAAGCTGCTGCGAGGAACCGCCGTTTCCGGCATTGATCAACGTGCCGATGTCCACGTTGCGCTTCGTGATCACGCCGCTAAACGGCGCGTAAATATGCTTAAAGGACTCCAGCTCCTCGAGACGCCGTACATTGGCCTCCGAAGACTGCACCGTCGCTTTCTTGGCTTCCCAATCGCCAAGGGCGTTGTCCACTTCCTGCTTGCTTACGCCGTCCGTCTTGATGAGCTCGGCATAGCGCGTTGCGGTAATTTCGGAAAGATGTGCGTTAGCCTTCGACGTGTTGAGATCCGCTCGTGCTTGCGAAAGCTGCTGATCCACTTCCGGCGTGTCAATATCGGCAAGGAGTTGGCCCTTCTGAACGCGGCTGCCGATATCGTGGTACCACTTTTGTAAGTAGCCGTTTGTTCTCGCGTAGATGGGCGATTCCACGTAAGCCTGCATTGTGCCGGGTAGAACGAGATCCTCTTGCGCCGCTTCAATAGTGGGATGAAAGACCGCTACGGTCGGTATCGCAAGCGCCTCTGTTTCCTTGGCCAGGGCCTGATATTGCGCCCGGCGCTGGAACAGCGTAAATGCGCCAAAGGCGACCAACAGAATCATCACAAAGAAAACGATCGTGAAGACCCGGCTGGTCCTTCCATGTGGTTGTCCTTGATATTCCCGTTCCATCGATATTCTGCCTCTCATCATCCCCCAAACTAAGGTCAGACTTCTATACCGAAAAATCTCAAGTCGTGGCAGGAATCGGTGACGTTTCTCTCCCGGCCTTTCGCTCGCGGCGTCCGTGAATCAACGAGAAAACGCACGGCACAAAAAACAGCGTGGCAAACGTAGCAAAGATCAATCCGCCGATTACCGCCCGGCCCAGCGGCGCGTTCTGCTCACCGCCTTCACCGAGTCCCAACGCCATAGGAACCATGCCGATGATCATCGCCAGCGCAGTCATCAGCACTGGCCGAATCCGCACGAAGCCCGCTTCCAGGGCCGCTTCTCGCGCGCCCTTGCCTTC
>CAZGBQ010000240.1:0-4910 GCA_964524045.1 uncultured Acidobacteriaceae bacterium | reverse complement strand
CATCGTCGTTAACCAAATGGCAACAGCAAACACGCACACGCGACTGCTTTCCCAGCCCGCGTCGTCTTGCGCTTCCCCCCCAGGCAACCCTTCTCGTCCGCGCACATTCTCACTGCCTAATTTTGCTTCATCCTGTGCATGTAGGGGAGCCTCGCCATCGGTGCCGCAGCTCCCCGAACACAATTTCATGTGAGGTATCCTCATGGAAAACCGGCATCGCCAAGTGGTCCTCGCCCTCTCGATATTTCTCGCGTGCTCGGTGTGTGCTGCGGCCCAGGATCAGCCTGTTCCGCAGGATAATTCCGCCAAGCCGCCTTCGCCTAGAGAACTCAAGAAACGTCAGAAGCAGCTTGCCAAAGAACTCGGTAGAGAAGGCGATTGGTTGGACAACGTGGTTCCAGACATCATCACCCCGGAGGAGCGTCGGGCGTACTCAGAACTCTCCACCAACGAAGAGCGTGATCAATTTAGAGAGCTCTTCTGGCAACATCGCAATCCCGATCCGGAATCGCCCGTTAACACCGCTAAGGAAGAGCATTATCGCCGCCTGGCCTATGCCGACGAGCATTTCGCTTCCGGCATTCCCGGCAGGAAGACGGACCGCGGACACATCTACATCATCTGGGGCCCACCCGATGAGATCGAGTCGCATCCCACGGGCGGCTCTTACCAGCGCTCCTTGCAGCAGGGCGGCGGTGAATCCAGTGCGCTCCCTTGGGAAGTTTGGCGTTATCGCCATTTAGAGGGTGTCGGTGAAAACATTGAAATCGAGTTTGTCGATCCCACCAATTCCGGCGAATATCACATCACCAACGATCCTTGCGAGAAGGATGCTCTTGCCCACGT
This sequence comes from uncultured Acidobacteriaceae bacterium, assembly GCA_964524045.1. GTDB lineage: Bacteria > Acidobacteriota > Terriglobia > Acidiferrales > UBA7541 > Acidiferrum. The sequence continues at coordinate 4,064 of CAZGBQ010000240.1, read as the reverse complement.
TCCCGGCGCAGGGCCGAGCCTCTCGGAAATCCTTGGCCGGGGATCGAAAGCCGATCGCTTCAGCAACTCCAACGGCACAACGTGTCCCATGCCTCTCGGCGGGATGACCGCAAGCGACGATGAGTTCGAAAGACAGCGACACTTCTTTCTGGTGCAGCGCGCTCCGCAGCATTTCAAGGATCTTGCCGAGAGCGTGTCTTCCCACATCGTCGCCAATCAGCTCCCCTTCCAATATCGTGCGGACTTTCTTCGCGCCACGAGCAGCACCGTTCTCGTTCCCATCACCGTGCAGCTCCGTAATCGCGACCTCAATTTCCAAACCAAGCAGGGCCTCCACTCGGCAGTGCTCGATCTCTACGGCCGTATCACAGATCCTGGCGGCCGCATTGTCCAAACTTTCGAGGACGTTCTCTCCCGCGATTTTCCGGAATCCCTGTTTCAGTCTTCTCTCGATCTCGCTTCGCTATACCAAAAATCAATTCCTCTTCGTTCCGGTCTTTACCGCCTCGATCTGGTCATCAAAGACACGCAGAGTGGCAGCATTGGAACGCAGAGCGCAGCTCTTCGCGTTCCCCGCTTCGACGACGAAAAACTCGATGCCAGCTCTCTCATCTTGGCCGACCAGATTGAACGCGTTGCTTCCGCGCAGCTTGGCATCGGTCAGTTCGTTCTCGGCGCTTATAAGGTCCGCCCCCGCCTCAACCAGGAATTCACCAGTTCCGAAAATCTGGGCATCTACCTGCAACTCTACAATCTGAAGCTCGACGAGGACACGCACAAAACGAAGGTATCCGTTGGCTATCGCATCACCCGGGCACAGGCAAGAGACCAGCACGAAGTCTGGCGCGCGGTCGAGACGCCGGACCATCTTCACCAAGGCGGCGAGCAACTCACGGTTGAGCGGTCCATCCCCGTGAGTTCGCTGGCGGCGGGCCATTACACCATCGAAGTCACCGCCATCGATCTCGTCACGAATGAAACCATTATTCGCACCGCCGAGTTCGCCGTGAAGCCTGCCCCATCCAAGGCGCTTGTGCCGTTCCGGCCGTCTCTCTTCTGACCCCTCGCGCTATAATTGGGCTCCATGAGAGATCGCAGGCGCGCTCGCGAGCTGGCCGCGGAATTCCATCGCCGGGGCGACCCCACCGGCTGGTTTGAAGCTCTCTATCGTGAAGCCGAGGAAGGGAAGAGCACAGTTCCTTGGGCCGATCACCGCGTCAATCCCTACCTCGCGACTTTCTGGGCTGCCCAACCGCAGCAATCCGCTGGGAAATCCGCGCTCGTTATCGGCTGTGGCCTCGGCGACGACGCCGAGCAACTCGCAGCCTGGGGCTATCGCACCTCCGCTTTCGACATCTCAGAAACTGCCGTTCGCAATATCCAAAAGAAATTTCCGAATTCCGCCGTGGCTTACCTCACCGCTGACTTGCTGAATCCTCCGGCTTCTTGGCGCGGCCGGTTCGACTTCGTTTTTGAGGCCAATACTCTGCAAGTCCTCCCCGCCTCTCTGCGGCCGCCCGCAATCAAGAACATCGCCTCATTTCTCCGCTCGGGCGGCCTGGTGCTCGTCGTTGGCCGCAGTCGCACACCTTGCGAGCCGGAAGGCGAATTGCCCTGGCCCCTCACGCGCTCCGAAATCTCTTCCTTTGCTTCCCACGGGCTCGAAGAGCTCACGTTCGAAACGGTTCCCGATCTCGAGGAGCCCAATGTCCGCCGCTTCCGCGCCCTTTTTCGCATGCCTTAGCCAAGTATGAATCAACTTTCTCTGCCACTGAGTGGAAACTTCTGTTTTACTTGCTTTCCCACTTAGAAACACCTGTTGTGTCGTTTTTGATTTTCGTAGCCATTCACGAACTCTTAGATTGCATGGTAGTTATCCATCCTCAAGACTCTCCGCGTACTGTCCCGAATTGAAAGCCTGCTGCAATTTTTTGGGGCAGCACCAAATTAAGCCTGTTCAATTCCTTCGCAATATCCGAACCTATCGCTCCTTCCCCTATTTTACCCAGCGCCATCTCCCCTCCTTGGTGCTAAGGAGGTCCAGGTGAATCCAACGCCCAGGGGCTTTTCCCGCGATCGCCGTTTTGCGGAACGCCACAATTTGAAGACCGCGCTTCGCGTCCGGGTTTGGAAAGCGAATGTCCCCGAGAAAAGAGCCGTGTCGTTGAATCTCTCGCAGCGCGGCGTCTTCTTTGTTACGGATTCTTCCCTTGCCAAAGGCGAAATCGTCGAAATTCTTTTGAAGATGCCTGAAGAAATTACCGGTGAGCCGACTACGGAGTGGCGCTGCACCGGCCACGTCGTTCGCACCGAGCCCGTCGAATCTTCCAAGGGCAAGCTCGGCGTCGGCGTTCATTTTTATTGCTACGACGTCTCGCGCCCTCAGCAGCCTCGTCTCCCGGCGGCTGCCGAAATCTTACGGGCTATGCCGGTACTCCATGAGCGGTGATCTCCCGCGCCACACATGTCACAACCGGCATTGAAATCCTTCATTTGCCGAGACCAGGAGCTCGTAGCTCCTGAGCACCTGACATAAAGAAAGGAACGCCATATGGAAAAAAGAGCGTTGATCGTCGATGACGAGCCGGCCACCTGCCAGCTTATCGAGAAGGTCCTGAACTCCGTCGGCATGGATTCTCTAAGCCTCACCAAAAGTGCCGAAGCTTCTGACATCCTCGACCACGGCAAGTTCGCCATGGTGTTTCTCGACGATCGCATGCCATTTCCCGATGGCCCTGAACTTACGCGCCGCATGCGCGATTCCGCCTCCAACCGCATTACTCCCATCGTCATGCTTAGCGACGACCAGCACCCAACCGCAATGTCCCGCGGCTTTCAGGCCGGCGCCAGTTTTTTCATGTACAAGCCCGTCGACAAAGAGCGCCTGCTTATGATCGTCCGCGCCACGCAGGGCGCCATGGAACATGAGCATCGCCGGACGCGCCGCGTCCCCGTGAAGTCGCGCGTGATGCTGCGTTTTGGCGGACAAGCCATCGAAGGCGAAACCGTCGACGTCAGCATGCAAGGCGTGCTCGTCAAGGCGCAGCGAGTTCTTCCGGTCGGCTCTTCTGTGGACATCAGCTTGCGGCTTTCGAAGACCATGGGTCCCATCGTTGGCACTGGCTCCGTCGTGCGGCTTGCCGGCGCAAACCAAATGGGCATTCATCTCGGCCGCCTGAGTCTTGCCGAAAGCCAGAAGCTCCAGGATTTTCTTTTGCCTCTAATCCCCGGCAACTAATCTCGCGTTCTTGAAAGAGAGGAAATGACGATTCCAAGATAACTTTTGTAAGGCGGTTGGTCCGGAGCTATGTTACCCTCTCGGCATGTCGTCTCGGTCCGTCCTCGTTCCTGCCTCGATTCTCGGCGCGGTGTTGCTTATCGCTGTTGGTCTCGCTGCCGGTTCTAAGGACAAAGAGCCGGCCCCGCGCTTCAGCGCTACGACCACTGCCGGCGAAAAGTTTTCCAACGATTTGATCAAGGGCAAGGTCGTTCTCCTCGAGTTCTGGACCACTTGGTGCGGCTTCTGCGCTGATGAAGCAGCGTTCGTCGACAAGATCGGCAAAGAACTTGCCCCCAAGGGCTTCGTCCTCCTTGCGATCGACGTCGGCGAATCCAAAAAGACCGTAAAGAAATATCTCGAGCAGCATCCGCGCGATTGCAAGATCGTGATGATGGAAGACACCAACCTCGCTGCCATGTATCAGGCCACCGTCTACCCCATTTATGTCGTGATTGACCGCGAAGGTTTCATCGTCGGCACGCAGCGCGGAGCCGGTGGCGAAGAAGCCCTCCGCAGGCTCATCGCCCGCGCCGGTATCGAATCCGCGGACGATTCCGACTCCGACTCCGCCGCCAACTAGCCTTTCTCAGTCCGGCTTTTCGTTTCCAATTCGTAATCTTCATCAGCCCTGACACTCCAGGACCTAGCGTTCTATAAACAGTTTTGTAGGTGAGGTGTCGGGCGGCCAAGGTGCGCGGCGTGAGTGCGGCTGCCGGTCCGTGGCTCATTGCTTTGCCAGCCGGCTGCGAAAGCCCAGGCGCACTGCGATCACTCCCAGCACGCC
>CAZGBQ010000239.1:0-4921 GCA_964524045.1 uncultured Acidobacteriaceae bacterium | reverse complement strand
TCAAGCTGCATGCTCGAAACTCCCAAGTCGGCCAAGACCCCGTCCGCCAGCGGAATCGCCGACTCTTGCACGACCTCCGCAATCCTCGAGAACGGAGCCTGCACCGCGGTCACTTTCGCCCCAAAGATCTTCAACCGCTCCCGCGCTGTGGCGAGCGCCTGTGCGTCCCGGTCCAGACCGATCAGCCTCCCAGAGGTCAATTTCCGGGCGATGGCTTCCGAATGTCCGCCTGCTCCCAGCGTGGCGTCGATGTACGTTCCGTCCGGTTTTACGCGCAGCCATTCCAGCACCTCTTCCATCATCACCGGCGTGTGCGCCCGACCAAGACTCACTCGTCACTCGTTGCCTGCCATTTCTAAATTCCCAAGTCTTCCAAAGCCTTGGCGTCTTCGTCCGTGTACGGCGAATTCTTCAAATCGTCCTGGACCCGCTTGTGATTCATGACCTCGAGATAATCGAGATTCCCAAACACGTCCACGTCACCCTTCATCTGCGCCGACTCGCGCAAGACCGCTGGCATTAGCACTCTTCCCTGCCCATCCAGCTCGACTGTTTGTCCGTAGTAACTGGTTCTCATCAGAAACTTTCGCTTCGCCCGGTTCTGGCTGGATAACTTCGCCAGCTTGTCTTCGATTTCCGACCAGACCTTCATGGGATAAATCCGCGCAGATTCGCCTGTGGGGCTGGTGATGTAGAACTGGCTTCCGTACTCCTTCAATTCCTCGAGAAACACGGCGGGTATCTTCAGACGCCCCTTCTCGTCTACCTTCGCTTGACAATTCCCACGCAGTTTCATGCGTTCCGCTCAGCGCGAGCCGGGTTCTACCGTGACCGGACGCGAAAATGTGGTCTAGAATGGCCAAAATGCCCACTTTCACCACAACTTGCTTATGTTGTCTACTTTGTGCTACGCCCTGCTACAGTGCCCTACTTCTGCCCACTTCATACCACTTTTCGCCACATCCTACGCACAATTCTGGGGTTGTCAAGGGAAATCGTGCAGTGTTGTGAAAAAAGTTGTGCAAAAATCAGACTGGAATCGTCGTGAATCAGCGTGCCAGCAGCGATGCAGCCGGTTGTGGGTTAAGTTTGCTGCGAGCGCAACCTTTAGTGGTAGAGTTTTTTGCTCAACTCGGGTTGCATGCTCTTGACCCCAAAACGGTACCCAAGGGCACGCACTTATCGCGGCGGGCTGCTTGGGCTTGCAGCTAGCGCCTCAATGCTCTCAACAGTAATCGTGTTCGTCTTTGGGTCCAGCTTGCCGGCGACTTTCACCTTCTGTCCGGCCCATTGTTCGGCCAGTACTTGGGCATCGAGCTTGTAGACTTTGTCCTTGGTTTGCAGCATGAATCTCCCGCCACGCTCCTTGACGCAGAATCGCGCGCAGTCTGCGTCGCTCTTGATTTCCGGTTTCATGGCCATCATTTCCTTGTGCGACTGGCTGAGCGAATGGACGTTCAGGGCGCACTGCGAGTCCGCGATTTCGCCCTTGAATGTCTTTTCATCGTCTGCACGGACCTTGGACGAACAGACGCCGATGCTCGCCAGTGCTGCAATGTAAACCATCCGTCGAAGCCTATTTGTCATCTCTTTCCTCTCGTGCCCGGCTAGGGCAACACCACAAACTTCATGTTCATCCCTTCGTGATCCTGGCTGCAGATCACTGTACAGATCACCACATATTCTCCAGGTTCCCCTGGCGCAGCCAGCTTGAACTCTTGGGTTCCCGGCTTAAGCAAGAAGTCCCAGTCGGGAACAGGGCTCCGGTCCTTTGCTCGAAGTAGCGTAAAACCATGAATCGCACCGTCACGATTCACGTTTTTTGCTTTCTTCGCCGTGATGCGCAGCGTTATCAACTCGCCGGCTCTCACGGTAATGATCGGCTGCTTCAATCCCTCCATTCTGTAGCGGCTATCGTGGTCCGCCAGGATCTCAATCACTCTGGCCGGTTGCGCGTTTTGCGCCCACGCGCAGGAACAAAATAAGCTTACGGCAATTGCGAACTTTTCCAAGAAAGGCATAGTCGCGACAAAGCGCACATTCGTCTTCATTCGGTCATATATTTCAGGATAAGCCGCATATCCTCCTCCGTGATCATAGCCCGCACTCTCATATGGCGTATCGCAGTAGCCATGACGCGCGGAGGAAATTTATGAGGAGGCATATGACAGCGACCACAATTCGTTCGGAATCGCTTTTCGCCCTCGACGCGCGCAATCCGTTCATCGCTCGCAGCACCTTCTGCGGGCTGCTTTGATGTTGTGTCGTGCGTTGCCGTGGAACCAACGGCTGCAGTCCGAGCCGAAGGCATAGCACTCGTAGATTTCTCAGTTTTGGCGTAGTTTTGCGCAATCGCAGAGCGCACCAGGCACACTGTAGCGCTTAAGCAACAAAGCAGCATCCAGCTTCGCTTCATAGTTCCCCTCCTGTGTGGCCCATCGGAAGCACGAATCGATACGTAAGACCCATCGTCCACACGTTCAGATTTCCAGCACTGCTAAATTGCCGGCCATAATTTCCCGTGGCTTTCAATCCATCGATGAAGTAGTAGTTCAACCCGAATTCGAATTGTTCGGTGTTGACCGGCGGCAAATCATCGCTCGGCAGGTCACCCGTGAAGAACTGCTGGTATCGCGCCACAAGTTGCGTTCGCCGCATCTCGTTCCGCAGGAATGGAAGCTGGCTCAATCGGTAGGCTGGCTCGATCCAATAGCCGCTGCCTCGTTTTGAACGCGCATATTCAGAGCGAATGTCCAAAGGCAAAGCCGCAGGCTGCCAAATGGCATGAAACCCAAACGAATTGGACCTTTCTTGCTGCAACAAGTGCTGAAACGATCCTCCGATTTCCAGCCGCGCCTTGGTCACAAAAATACTAGCGCGTCCTCCGGCAAACCGGTCGGAGTCCACAGGGTTTTTGGTCGAGAGCGTCGAAAAATAAACAGCGTAGTTGACGTTGAATTGGGGATGCGCCTTGAAGCCTCCGCGCAGCATACCTCCAGTGCTCGCGTTGCTCGGCCCGACTCCGATGGGCAAGATCAAAGGGTCGGACTGCAGGTTTCGAATCCACACTGGATACAGGCGTTCATTGTAAATCCCAAAGGGCGTGAGGAAGCGTCCAACACTCACCGTCATGTACTGATTCGCGATGAAATCCAATTGAGCGTAATCTACTTCCTTCTCAACTTTTCCGTGGAACCCGTTTTGACCAGGCACTTGCACCATGTCGGTCTCGAAGGTCGCGCGCGTTTCGAATAGCCACCGCTTCCCCACCGGCACCAGCACAACCGAGGTAACAATCGGATCCAAGTGCGGCTCACCGCCTTCAAAATTCGTAATGAAACCTGCGCTGCCCGTTAGGAGCGGAACCGGCTTTACTTCCTCATCTGGAGGCGCCTGCGCTATCGCACTTTGTGTCAGAAGGAGTCCAAATAGGACCATAACAAGTAGCGTGCCCGAATGAGCAGCCGCGGACAGGACGCGGTCAAAACTCGACGCGACCCTTGCGGATCCATGGCGATCCGCATTAGGAAGGAATGACACAGCTCGATGCATGCACAACCCAGGTTCGGCGACTGTAGTCTTGAATTCCAGCTTGGGTGACGTCGGAGGGAGGGGTCAAGTCACGTTCCTGGCTGTGTGTCCGGCTTGGTAATTCCTTGTCCGCTGTGCCTTGGATTTTCCATGGAATACACTCTGGTTGCTCGATTCAACTACATTGGTCAAGCTCCGGAACGATCCTCCACAGCCACAAATCCCGCCAACGGAGGGACTTCCGGGAGCAAGGTGTCCCCGCAGTCGACCCTTCCCTTTTGGCCCAATGCGTGCTACGGTTACTGGGTACTTGACTGTTCCAGAGTCCCAAAGGAGCTTGTTTCCATGGAATGGACTGCCCCTCAGCACGAAGAAATTGATCTCAACTGCGAAGTTAGCTCTTACGCTAACGCCGAGCTTTAATCTTCCGGCCAAACCACGCGTTTGGCCGAAGCACTAGAATGCGCGTAAAAGTCCTCGGATCCGCTGCCGGGGGCGGCTTTCCCCAATGGAATTGTCGTTGTTCGAACTGTGGCCGTTTGCGTGGAGGCAAGTTGAAGGGCCGTCCACGCACGCAAACGCAACTTGCTTTTACTTCAGACTCCAAGACCTGGTTCCTTCTCTGCGCTTCTCCCGACCTGAGGCACCAGCTGCTTGCTACGCGCGAACTCGCCCCATCGGCAGACGATTCTTCTCCATTCCCACTGGGTGGTGTGTTCCTGCCGAGCGCCGACGTCGACTCGGTGATGGGCTTGCTTCATCTACGCGAGTTCCAAAGCTTCTTTGTGTTTGCCACGCGCGGGGCACAGTGGGCCCTTCAAAAAGACAATAGGATATTCAACGTGTTGGAGCGTGCCGATCCGCCAGTGAAATGGCAAACTCTGTCCGCCAAAGGACGCCTGGGTTGTCATTTGTCAGAGGATTCATTGGGACCTCCGAACTTCATCTGCGACACAATTCCACTCGGAGGATCGTATCCGGACTACGTCCGAGAGGAGACTCTTCGCGCGCTCGCTTCGGAAGAAGCAACGGTCGGCTTCGTGATTCATCAAGGGGACAAGCGCTTCTTCTTTGCTCCGTCGCTCTCCGGAACTTCCGCAGCATGGAAATCCGCTGCCGAAACGGCTCACGTTTCCCTCATCGACGGCACTTTCTGGAGCGATGATGAGTTGATGCAAACCGGGCGCAGCAAAAAGACCGCACGCGAAATCGGGCACATGCCGCTATCGGGCCCAGGAGGTTTGCTCGAGCAATTTCCTACAAACACCAAGGGCCGCAAAATCCTCATCCACATCAACAATACGAATCCGATCCTTGACGAAGAGAGCGCCGAACATCGCGCCGTGCTGGATGCCGGCTTCGAAATCGCCTACGATGGCATGGAGTTCGA
>CAZGBQ010000238.1:0-4922 GCA_964524045.1 uncultured Acidobacteriaceae bacterium | reverse complement strand
GGCAAACGAATATTATCTGCCGCGCCCCAAAACCACCACGTTCCCACCTGAGCAGGCTCCGGCTCCGGTTTGCCAAGTTGCACGACGCTCTCTCCTGCGGCGGTCATATTACTTGGGCCTTCCGGCTCTGCAGTGAAAAGGAATCCTGCCTTCTTGCAGGCGTCCACAATGCTCTCGCAGTTTGGCGTTCTGTCTAACTCCGCCCAAGCGGAAAAAACTGTTCCATAGAAAACGGGCGCGTGCAGGACTTGGACTGCAGGACGAACGATCTTAGAACCCACACAAGCTTTCACTTCGGTCCGAATACGGCTCCGCGCTGCCGCAAGGGAGTGTGCGCTAGCGCCTCCAAAGCAGTCCAGCATGGTGAAGGCCACCTGCGTATCGAACACGGGCTTTCCCACGCTTTGGAAAGAGAGCAATTGCGAAGTCTGGCTTTCCAGCTCTTCGATTCCCGCGCGCCCTGCTTCGGAAACTGGAAGCGCGCAGGTCACAATAAGCCGCTTCAGCCCAAGCGGTGCCAATGCCAGCGCTAACGATGACACCGCAGTAGCCGCAGCCGTAGGAATTGCATACGTGAAGGATATCCCTGCGTTCTCGGTTGGCTCCAGCTCACTGCCTGCGGGAAACCAGATGCTAGCCTGCTGATGTTCAATCGTTTCGCCCGACAAATCGACGATCGTACCTGCCTGTTTCGCCCCTGCTAAAGCCGCCGCTAGATTGGATCGCGTGAACTTTGGCGAACCCGTGAAGAAAACGAATCGTGCTTTATCGAAGCTGCCCTCTTCCACGGGTTGAATGACCGCGGCTTCGCCGCCCGCTTCGGTCAATGTCCCTGCAGCTGCTTCCTCGTCCAGCAATCGAAAATCCCAGCCGGCAAACTTGCTCTCTTCCAGCAACGACTTTAGCTCCGCGCCAAGCAGCGAAGACGCACCTGCGATCACAATTCGATGGGATTCCCGTTCCATGGCAGGCATGAATCACGCGGTCCGCGAAACCAGCCGATGGCGGATGAAGCGTGCCAAGTGCAACGCCACTCCGACTGCGGCATAGGTGCTCGACATCATGATCAGCGCGAACTCCGAATAGCGCCAGATCACGCCCACGAGCAAACACAGAAGCACAATGGTCAGCGAGGGCTGTTTCCGGGTCAAGGGAATGTCCTTGAAACTGTAGTAGCGGATTGTGCTGGTCATCAAGGAACCAAGCACCGCAGCCAGCACAAACCAAGCGACCGACCAGCGCCAGTCGTGCAGCGGCTGCTTGAATCCGTGCACTAACGCTGCGATCACTCCGGCCGAAGCCGGTGTGGGCATGCCAATGAAATACTTTGACCCGCCCGGCGCCATTCCCTGCACGTTGAACCGCGCGAGCCGCCATGCACAGCAAATCAAAAATGCCAAGCAACACACCCAGCCGAATTCCTTCATCTGCTGGGACGCAATTGCGCCATCTCCCGGCAACCCGTTCAGCCCCCACGCATACGCCAGGATCGCCGGTGCGATTCCGAAACTAACTACGTCTGCCAGAGAGTCAAACTGCACGCCAAAATCCGTGTTGGCTTTCAGGAGCCGGGCCAGCCGCCCATCGAGCGAGTCAAACAGAATTGCGAATCCGATCGCCTTTGCCCCGCGGTCAAAGTTGTCGGCCCCTCCAATGAGCGCAGCCACGACTGCATAGTAGCCGCAGAGCAAATTAGCTACTGTGAATAGACTCGGGATGAGAAAAATACCTCTACGGCGCAATTTCTGATTGCGGTAGCGCCGCTCCTCAAAAGGAATCTCGTGTTGACCTGGTTCAGGCATGGTTAGGATCGTTTCCCGTCGCTTCCAGACTTGCTTCCGTTTCCTTTTGGCTACTCGCGCTCATCTGAGCGTGTGAGGCTTTACCCGGCCATCTGGCAATCACGCTCGACCCACCTTTCACATTCTCGCCCACTTTCACCAGAATCTCCGCGCCCTTGGGCAACCAAACATCTACACGTGAGCCGAATCGCACGAGCCCGATTCGCTCGCCTCGCGCAACCTGCTCGCCGGCTTTCTTCCAAGAGACTACCCGCCGCGCAATCCATCCGGCAATCTGCTTGAACACCATTTCGCCGGCATCGGTCGAAAGCGTAAACACGTTCTGCTCGTTTTCCGCGGAAGCCCTTTCCCGCATGGCGGCAAAAAACTTCCCCGGCTTGTATTCCAGCTTCGCAATCGTTCCCGAAGCCGGCGCGCGGTTCACGTGCACATTCCAAATCGCAAGGAAAATGCTTAGGCGCTGGCCCGGACGGCCGGCATTTTCCTCCTCGGTGACTACGACGACCCGGCCATCGGCAGGCGCAACGACGGCGCCGGGCTCAGCGGGGATGCTGCGATCCGGGCTGCGAAAGAAAGAAAACACAAACAAGGCGAGAAAAACCAAGACCGCGCCGGCAAGATACCAATGAATCAGGAAACTTAGGCCGCCCAGCGCCAGCGGCGGCAACCCGAAGTAGTAGCCCTCTTTGACCATGCTTCCGAGAGTAAAGCCCCGCCTCTCTGCTCGCGGCACCGCGCCGCGGCCAAACATGGTCATTCTACGACAGTTTCGTTTGCGGCAAACTCGCTATTGCGTGTAACGGGCCCGCTCGCGCAGGATGCGCGCAGCAATCCGCTCCATCTCGTCTTTGCAGTGGAGTTTCATCTTCTTCAATTTGATTTCTTCGATTAAGTCTTCGGAGTTCAGGTAGGGGGATTTGGAGATTCTCTGAAGCTCTGCTTCGTACTGCCGGTGCTGCTCTGCCAGACGCTGATACTCGGCGTCTGTTTGAAGAAGTATGTCCCGAGGTGCCCGCTGCGCACTTGCCATGCGTTCCTCCTCACGACGACGTGAATGCGGTGTGAATACTACATGAGCGCAAGATACCACTGGGGATTCCCACGTCAAGAGGCAAGCGGTAGTATTTTCGTCCTAGCCTGTGGGTTTTTGCGTGTCCGTTAACGATGGGTTCGCAGCATCAGAAGGGAGGCAGCATCCCTTCGCCCCCGTTCAGGGTAACGCTGACCACCACAACAGCTTGCAGCTGCAGACTTTATCAACAAAACGTCAAAGACAAATAACACTAGCCCGCGAGCTTCCTTTCCATGACCAACGCGGCCTCGGGCGGATCGCGGTAATATCCCTCGCGGCGCGCCGTTCCGCCGAATCCATGCTTGCGGTAGAAGGCGATAGCGGCGTGATTGGACTCGCGAACCTCTAAGAAGACGCGACTTACGCCTCGCGCGCGAAGCGCTTCCATCGCCGCGCTCAGCAGCGCTCCGCCTTCGCCCTTCCGCCGGTGTCGCTTTGCCACCGCCAGATTAAGGATTTCCGCCTCGCCCCCCGCTTGCCGGCAGATCAAGAAGGACAACACGTGCCCGCTGGTTTCACTCGCGATGCCGACCGTACCTTGCCATTGCAGGACTTCCTTTACGCTCGCTTCCGGCCAGAACACCGCCTCGGGCGCTTCGCGCAGAATCTCGGCAACGGCGGGTGTGTCTTCGGCGCGCAGTGTTCGAATCGCGGACTGCGGGCGCTCGTGCCTTAACTCAGTGGCCATGGCCCGCGCCCTTCCAGAAGATTTCTGCATCGGAACGTCGAACGTAGTTTGCATCCAACCTCAGAGCGTCAGTAACCTTCCCTTCCCGGATTTGGCGCGAACCGATTTGCCCGATGACCGGCGCCAACGTGGCGCAAACCTGCTCGATTCTCTCTCCACGCTTCTCCCGCTCTTTCCAGGCGGCCGCTCCAGCTAGTAGATCGACGTCCGGCGAAATCCACGAGATTCTCTCCTCGCCCACAACCCGAACCGCTGTCTCGACAAAGTTCTCCGGGGCAATCACCATCTCATCGTCAATTCGCCTCAGAATGCCTACGTCCTTCCGGTAGATTGCTCCGAACACTTGCCTACGATGCGCATCCACAAAGGCGGCTACGGCAACAACCGGCTCAGTTGCCTGAGCGGCGATCGATTCCAGCCGAGAGACCGCAGCCACCGGCTTGCCGTAGACCTCCGCCCAAGCTTTCACCGTTGTCAAACCGACGCGCACGCCGGTGAACGAGCCCGGTCCGGCAGCGACGGCATAGCCTTCCACTTCCCTCATCTGAAGTCCTGCTTGCCCAAGTACCGCACCTACAGCTGGAAGCAGCCAAGAGGAATACTCTTCGCTAGAATCGTGAGCCAGAACACCTAAGGTCTCTTCGTCGCTCAGCAACGCGACGCTGCCTCGCAAATCGCACGTATCTATCGCCAGAACAAGCACATGCGCATTGTATCCTACCGCCACGACGCGCAACTTGCGATAAGCGACTCAGGGGGCCTTGCGAACCTCGGGCCAAGCTGGCGAAAGCATCAATTTAAGGACGGGGGATGCGGCTGAGCAATTCGGGGGCCAAATTTGCAACAATATTTCGCTAACCTCTTCATTTCAATGGATATATCTTGACTCTTGCAGCACAAAGTTGTTAGACTGGTGTGGCTCTGGGGGGCATCCAAAAATTATGGACTATAAGATCGGCGACAAGGTCGTTTACCCGAATCATGGTGTGGGCGTTGTTGAGCAGATCAATTATGGCGTGCTGAATGGAAGAACCGAGCGGTACTACATGATCCGCATTGTTTCGAGCGGCTTGCGCGTCATGGTGCCGCAGTCGAACGCGGGAACGGTTGGGCTTCGTTCCGTGATTCGCTCGACCGAGTCGATGAAGGTTTTGGGGTTCCTCGAAAAGGGCAAGCTCAACTCGCATCCCGACTGGAAGCACCGCTTCAAAGAGAATTCCGAGCGAATGCGCACCGGATCGCTGATTGAAGTCGCCGCCGTCCTCAAGAGCCTCGTATCCCTCAGCAGGAGCAAGCCTCTCTCCTTCCGCGAAAAGAAAATGCTGGAGCGGGCCAAGTACCTGCTGGTCAGCGAAATGGC
>CAZGBQ010000237.1:0-4977 GCA_964524045.1 uncultured Acidobacteriaceae bacterium | reverse complement strand
TTGAGCCGACAGCCGGACATACGACCGTACCGCGGGAAAGTGCCGCAAATTGCGGCTTCGGCGTACATCGATCCGGCAGCCGTTATTATCGGGGACGTGGTGATTGGCGAGGATTGTGGCGTTTGGCCGTGCGCCGTGATTCGCGGCGACGTGCACTACATTCGCATCGGCGCACGCACGAACATTCAGGACGGCTCGGTGCTGCACGTGATGCGCGACGAGTATCCGTTGATCCTTGGCGATGACGTGACCATTGGGCATTCCGTGACGCTGCACGGCTGTACCATCGAGTCGCGCTGCTTGGTTGGCATGGGCGCAGTGATTTTGAATGGCGTGGTGGTGGGCAGCGGCAGCATCGTCGCGGCAGGAACGCTGATCACCGAGCGCGCGGTGATTCCTCCGGGGAGCTTGGTGATGGGCTCGCCGGGCAAAGTGAAGCGCGCGCTGAGCGAGATCGACAAAGCGACGATTGATGCGTATGCGAAGCGGTACGTGGGGTACAAAAATATCTATCGCGAGGAACCCACCGCGTGAGCAAAGGCGCACCTAAGTCAGCTCAACCCCGTAGATACAGACTAATCAGAGGGCAGAGGGATATCCTGCCTCCGGAGACAGATCTGTGGGTTAGCGTGGAGGATGCCGCACACAGACTATTCCGCAGTTTTGGATTTGGAGAGATTCGCCTACCCATCATTGAGACTGCCGAACTCTTTGAGAAGTCCGCTGGGACAGACTCGGATGTGGGCGGAAAAGAGCTGTATTACTGGGTCGACTCCCCAAGGGCCAATAAGGCGATCAAGAGCGTTCGCTGGAAGGCCAAAATGACAGCAGCGAAAGTTAGTCAGCCGGACTCACCGGCCAAATCGGAACTTCTCAGGGCAGCCGACGCTGGGGATTTCGACACATTGACGGAGGCCGATCGAGTTGCACTCCGCCCGGAAGCAACGGCGAGCGTCTGCCGGGCATATATCCAGCATGAAATGCATCAACCGCCACAGCCGGTTAGGCTGTACTACATGGGCCCAATGTTTCGTCGTGACCGCCCCCAAAAAGGAAGATATCGACAGTTCTATCAAATTGGCGCTGAAGTGATTGAACCTCCCAAGCCTGGAGGATACGGTTGGATGGAAGACGCAGCAACGGATGCAGAAGTGATTGAAATGCTTACCACTTTTTTCAAGAATGTCGGCCTCTCAGAAACGACGCTTTATATCAATTCGATTGGGGACAAGGAGTGCCGGCCCCAATACATTGAGCGTTTAAGGAACCAGCTTAGTAAGATAAAGGACAAGCTAGGACCGGACAGCCAGAGGCGCATCCAAACGAATCCTCTTCGTGTTCTCGACTCGAAGAACGAAGAAGAGCAGAAGATTATTGAGACTCTCCCCAGAATGAGTGAGCACCTTTGCGAGCCCTGTCGCGATCACTATAAGGCGCTCAAGCGCAACCTCGATCAGAGGGGCGTCACATATCAGGAAAACTGGCGGTTGGTGAGAGGGCTCGATTATTACATGCGTACGACGTTTGAGATCACTGCGAAGGGTTTGGGTTCGCAGGATGCTGTTTGTGGGGGTGGCCGGTACGACGGGCTTGTGGAGATGATGGGTGGACCGAAGGGTACAAAAGGTATTGGATTCGCGATTGGAGAAGATCGACTCATTTTGTCTCTCCAAGAGAGCGGTAAGAGTCGTTCAGACGCAAGGCCGAGCGTTTACATTGTGTGGATGGGTGAGGGAGCGCGCGCCGAGGCCCTTTCGACCGCATCGAACCTGCGGAACGCAGGAATTCGTGTTGAGTTGCCAGGTGTCGAGCAGAAAGTTGGCAAGGCAATTGGCCAAGCTGACAAGCTCGGGATCAAGTTTGCTGTGATTCTGGGCGAGAATGAGATATCAACCGGAGTTTATACCGTTAAAACGTTAAGCACGGGTACGCAAGACACGGTAAGGAAGAGTGACCTGATAGGTTATCTCAACCAACAGTACGTGTAGAGGAAGGCCACGTGTTGGATTTTCTCGGGAATTTGAAGCGGACACACTACTGCGGCGAGCTGCGCACGAAGGACGAAGGCTGCGATGCCATCGTGATGGGCTGGGTGCATCGCCGGCGCGACCTGGGCAGCTTGCTATTCCTGGATATTCGCGACCGCACGGGAATCGTCCAAGTAGTATTCAACAAGGAAACGCAAGCCGCGGCGCACGCAAAAGCGGAGCAGGTGCGCAGCGAGTTTGTGGTTGCAGTCGAGGGCAAGATTGTAAAGCGCCAGAAAGCCAATCCTGAGCTGGCCAGTGGCGAAGTCGAGTTGGTCGCGACAAAACTGCACATCCTGAACAACGCGAAGACGCCGCCGTTTGCGATCGAGGACGAAATCAACGCTGCGGAAGAGACGCGCCTGCGCTTCCGCTATCTCGACCTGCGCCGTCCGAAGCCGCACCGCAACCTGGCGCTGCGCCACAAAATCATTCTGGAGATTCGCAAGGCCATGGACGAAATGGGCTTCGTCGAAGTCGAAACACCCATGCTGACGCGCTCGACGCCAGAAGGCGCGCGCGACTACCTCGTCCCGAGCCGCATCCATCACGGGCAGTTTTACGCCCTGCCGCAGTCGCCGCAGATTTTCAAGCAAATCCTGATGATTTCGGGGCTTGACCGCTACTTCCAGATCGTGAAGTGCTTTCGCGACGAAGATTTGCGCGCCGACCGCCAGCCGGAATTCACGCAGCTCGACCTGGAGATGTCGTTCCCGCGTCAGGAAGATATTTTTCACGTCATCGAGCAAGTGATGGTGCGCGCGTGCGCCGTTGCGGGAATCACGGCGACGGCGCCGTTTCCGCACATGCTGTACAAGGATGTGATCCGCAAATACGGCAGCGACAAGCCGGACATGCGCTTCGGGATGGAATTGCATGAAGTGACGGATTGCTTTCCGGAAGAAGCCAAGCAGAAATTGCAAATCGAAGGAAGCGTCTTTGCGTTTGCGGCGCCGGGCGCGGCGGGCTATTCGCGTAAACAGCTCGACGAATTGACCGAAAAAGCCAAAGCGCTGAAGGCGCGCGGCGCATACTTCGTGAAAGCGATGCCGGAAGGTCTGACGTCCACTGTCGAGAAAATGATCGGCGCGGAAAATGTGAAGAAGCTCGCCGTGGCTTGCGGAGCAAAACCCGGCGATCTTGTCGTCGCGGTTTCAGCGAAAGAACAAATTAGAGGCACGGAAGCTGCCGCGCTGATCGCGGGGCAATTGCGCTTGCAATTGGGTGAGGCGCTCGGCTTGATTGACAAGTCGCAATGGAAATTCCTGTGGATCACCGGCTTTCCGCTATTCGAGTGGAGCGAAACGGACAAAACGTGGGTCAGCGCGCAGCATCCGTTTACCGGCATCGTTGACGAGGACCTGGACAAACTAGAATCGGCGCCGTGGGAAGTGCGCTCGAAGGGCTACGACCTGGTGCTGAACGGCTACGAGCTTGGTTCGGGCAGTATCCGAATTCATCGTCAGGACATTCAGGAGCGCCTGTTCAAAGCGCTCGGCCTGAGCGAAGAGCAGCTTCGCCGGCGCTTTGGCTTCTTCCTCGATGCGCTCACTTATGGCACGCCGCCGCACGGCGGCATCGCGCTCGGCATCGACCGCGTGGTCATGCTCCTCGCCGGCGAAAAATCCATTCGCGAAGTCATCGCCTTCGCGAAAACCACCGCCGCGCAAGACTTGATGGCCGATTCGCCAAGCGAGGTCGATCCCGCGCAGCTCGGCGACCTCGGCCTCACCATCAAACAGAGCAAAAAAGCCGCCGAATGATATCCTTGTTCGGGATTTTGGGGTCGGAGCTTAGCGTTCTAAAGCAAAAAGCTTCTTTCAGGGGCTGAAGCCCCTGAAAGCGAGCCGTTTGCGTGGGAGCTAAAGCTCCCACCTCCTAAAGAAGTACAGTTGCCATGGAGGGCGTTTTCTAGCTCGACATTAGGGTTGGGGCGTGCTTTCGGTACTCTTGCGAGTTTTTCTGTAGGAGGCGGGGGCTTCAGCCCGCGCATGAGGATACTTCTAAACAGGGCTTTAGCCTCTGAAGAAGGCTTTTGATGTCCACACCAAAGCATCGAACCGTTCCGGGAAACTCGTACTTTGTCACCACAAAGTGCTGGCAAGGTCGACAAATCTTCCAGGTTCCCGAAACTGCGGAGATTCTTCTCCGGACTCTCTTCGATTACCGCGACCAGGAAGCCTATTCGCTTCATGAATTCGTTCTGATGCCCGACCATCTGCATGTCTTGCTAACTCCTTCGGGCGCGACAAGTCTTGAAAAAGCAATGCAGCTGATCAAAGGCGGCAGCTCACACAGAATCCACAAGGAGCGAAATCATAAGATGGAAATTTGGCAACAGGGATTCTACGATTGGACTATTCGGGATTCTGCCGATTGGCATACGAAGGTCGAATACATTCACATGAACCCAGTGCGAGCGAAGCTCGTTCAGCATCCAGAGAATTGGCCATACTCTTCAGCTTGTGGCAGGTTTTCACTCGATCCTATGCCTCTGAGGTTTGCGAAATCAGCTTCAGGGGCTAAAGCCCTTTCAAGAGGATCGCTAACGCAGGGGCTGAAGCCCCTGCCTGCTGAAGAGGAAACTACGTCCGGACCTAAAGGTCGGCCTCCTGGTGCCGCAGCAAACGTGACGGATACTTCAGGGGCTAAAGCCCCTTTCAAAGCGCTCACAATGCAGGGGCTGAAGCCCCTGCCTCCTAAAGAGAAGAGCCTTACAGCCGACTCGCTGGCAGGCACGACAGCCTCCAATTCGCCTGGCGTTGGACCTAAGGGCCCGACCCCCAACACCATTTCAAGAGCAGCTAAAGCATGAGCCGGATACGCATATTAGCGGAAGCCGTTGCGAATAAGATTGCGGCGGGCGAAGTGGTCGAGCGGCCGGCGTCGGTGGTAAAAGAGCTGCTCGAAAACGCACTCGACGCTGGGGCGAAAAGCGTACGCATCGAAG
>CAZGBQ010000236.1:0-5025 GCA_964524045.1 uncultured Acidobacteriaceae bacterium | reverse complement strand
CCGCCGCGGCACAAGGGGACTGCGGAAATGGCCACGTCTCCGCGGCAAGCGCCTACAAGGACCAGCATCTCTTTGACGCGCTCGTGGATGCTTTCTCGATGCGCGGTTTCGTTCCCTCTCCCGGAGTGACGGCGCATGATCACTTTTTCGACGCCTTCGGGAAATTCGGCGGCACCAGTCACCGGCATCTTGGCGAATGGCTCGACGAAGTGGCCACGCGCGCCGACGCGCAAAACGAACAGTACCTTGAGCTAATGCATACCCCCGAATTCGGGCACGCCGCCGCCATTGCGAGTCAGATCGGCTGGCAGGACGACCTCACCCAGTTTCGCGATGCCTTGCTCGCCCATGGCCTGCGCGATGAAATCGCTGCCGCGAAAACTGCCATCGACGAGGCCGAATCCCTTCGGCAGCAACGCGAACACTGCGGCCAAGCCAACGCCGTTTCCGCGTGCCACGTCCAGATTCGTTTCCTGTGCCAGGTTCTGCGTGGATTCCCTAAACAGCAGGTTTTTGCGCAGACGCTCCTCTGTTTCGAAACGGCAATGGCCGATCCTCGTTTCGTGGGCATCAATTTCGTCATGCCCGAGGACGGCAACATCTCCATGTCCGATTACGCGCTCCACATGCGCATGATCGCTTTTCTGCGTAAGCTTTACCCGAAAATTCATCTAACTTTGCACGCCGGAGAACTGGCCCCAGGCCTCGTTCCCTACGAAGGCCTTTGCTGTCACATTCGTCTCGCCGTCGAAGAAGCAAAAGCCGAACGCATCGGTCACGGCGTGGACGTCATGTACGAAAACAATCCGCATGAGCTGATGAAAGAAATGGCCCGGAACCACGTTATGGTCGAGATCAGCCTGACCAGCAACGACCTGATTCTTGGCGTCAGCGGCAAAGATCATCCCTTTCCGCTCTACCGCCAGTTCGGCGTCCCCGTGGCTCTTGCCACCGACGACGAAGGCGTCTCTCGCATCGACCTGACGCACGAATATGTTCGCGCCGTCCAGACCTACAGCCTCACCTACGCAGAGCTAAAACAAATGGTGCGCACCGGCCTCGAGCACAGTTTCCTTCCTGGCGCGAGCTTATGGCGCTCGCCGGACGCTTTCAGCTCTGCCGTCTCAGCCTGTTCCGCGGATTCATTGGGAGGCGACAAGCCCTCCGCAGCCTGCTCGGCTTTCCTGAAATCTAGCGAGAAAGCTGCCCAGCAGTGGGAACTCGAGCGCCGCTTCCACGCATTCGAATCCTCTCTCTAGTTTCAAGCGTGACTTCTACTCCGGCCAGTGTCTTGCTCGACCGCCGTGTGTGACCTAACCGAATTCGCTCAACCCCACTTGCGAGTTTCTTCTGACAGGTTTAGTTTTTTCTTTTGGGGAACTGTGCCAGATCCTCAGGGTCTGGCCAGGCAAACCCTTTTCCAAGCACGCACATCTCATTTGGCATCGAACCGCGAGAGGGGGCTTACGGTCATGAAATACAAAACCGTATTCGTGGGTTTGCTTGCACTCCTCAGTCTTCCTTCCTGTCTTCGGGCGCAAACAGGCTCCATCACCGGCACAGTCACAGACAGCTCAGGCGCCGCCGTGCCCAAGGTCAACATCACGGCGGTCAGCGCCTCCACCGGCGCGTGGCGTTCCGCGGAGACGGATGAATCGGGCGTCTACCGCATCACCAACTTAAACCCCGGCCTTTATGACGTTCGCATCGAGCATCCGAACTTCAACCCTGTGCTGTATTCCCAGATTGCACTCAGTGTGGACCAGGTCCTGACACTGGATGCGAAGCTGGCAGTGAGCGCCGTTCGGGAAACTGTGCGTGTCGCAAGCGAATCGGTGGCGCCCATCGACCTCAATGATGCTCAGGTCGGCAATTTGGTCGACAGCCGACAGATTGACAGTTTGCCCCTGATTCTGCGCGATCCTTATCAGTTGGTTTTGCTCTCGCCGGGCGTCACGCAATCCAACACGCTCTTCGGCGGCTTTTCCGTGAACGGCTCGCGCGAGCGCAGCAACAACTTCATGCTCGACGGCGCCGATAACAACGATCCCGACATGGGCGGCTTTCCAAAAGGGCTCAGTTCCCTCAATCCGGAAATCACTCAAGAATTCCGCGTGCTTACCAACAGCTATTTGCCTGAGTTTGGCCGCAACACCGGAGCGATCATCGACATCGTCACCAAGCACGGCACGAACGATCTCCATGCCGATGCCTACTGGTTCGGGCGTTATACCGCTCTCTCCGCCAAAGATTTTTTTGCCACCAACCGCAGCCAGGATCCCTTCGTCCGCAACCAGTTCGGTTACTCAGTCGGTGGTCCGATTCAGAAGACCAGGACGTTCTTTTTTGCCAACGAAGAATTCTGGCGTTTCAGCACCACGCTCTTGAAAACCAGCATCGTCCCCACGGATGCGTTCAAGACCGGGCAGTTTGTTTTTGACGGAACCCCCGTGAACGTTCAGCCGGGTCCTCCTGGCACCACGAACAACATCTTCGGGTTGCCGCTCGATCCCACCGTGCAAAGTATCCTCGCCCTTTACCCAAGTCCGAACGGAACGATTTTGGATGGCGCGCGCGGCCTGCTCCACTACCCCAGCCATTCCCGCGCAAACGCCAACAACGTTACCGGGCGTGTCGATCACGATTTTTCCGAGCAGGCTATGCTTTCCGTTCGCTACACCTACAATCAGTACTCCGATTCGAATTATCAGCACGAAGACTTTGTCTTTGCTAACGGAATTGGCGACATCGGCGGCGTCTCGACGCTCCAGCACAATCACAACCTCACGGCCCGGCTGACCTCCACTGCCGCGCGCGGTCTCATCAATGAACTCCATTTGGCGTTTAATCGCCTCGAGTTCCCGCTGATATGCACCGGCACAAGCGTCTTTAACGGCCTCAACGGCGGTGGCTTCGTGGATGCGGTTGGCCGCGGCTTCGACATTCCGCTCCCTGGGGACGTGGCCGGCTTTGGCTGCATCTTTCTTGGCGACACCAGCGGCTCGACGCGCAACGCCGGAACCTACACCGCAGGCGACAACATCTCCTGGGTGCTCGGACGCCACACGGTAAAGACTGGCGGCGAATACCGCGGCGTCTATTCGAACAGCTCCAACAACTTTGCTTCGCGCACCATCACTGACTCGGCCGTTTTTTCGAACTTCGGCATTCCTGCCGCCGGAACCGGCACAAGCATTGATCAAGACCCGACATTCCAAAACCTCGTCTGGCTGCTTTACGGCGGCGTGGATTTGGAAACGCAAGCGCAGTTCTTCGACAAAAGTGGCTCGCGCACCATCACCGACCAACGCGGCTTCCGCCAGCGGGAATTCGCCGGCTATGCCCAGGACTCTTACAAAATCATTCCCAACCTGACGCTCACCTACGGCGTGCGCTACGAGTTTTTTGGCGTGCCCGTCGAAGTGCAAAACCGCATGTCAACGCTCTTAGTTTCTCCCGACGGGCCGGGACCATTCACCTTCACGCAAGTGGGCGAAGGCGCAGGCAAAGCGCCGCTTTATCAGGATGACTGGAAAGACATCGAGCCCCGCATCTCCGTTGCCTGGGATCCTTTCCGCACCGGCAAGACTTCAATCCGCGCCGGTTACGGCGTTTATCACGACCGCGTTTTCGGCCAGCTCGTGAGCCTGCTGCGCGGTGATCCGCCGTTCCAAATGCTCGAAACACAAGTCTGCCCGGGCTTCTTGGAATTCTTTGCAACTCAGAACCCGCAATTCATTTCTCAGTGCGCGCTTTCCGCGCAATCGCCTTTGCCGGCCTTCGCGGATTCCGCGGTTGCAAACAACTGCCCTCCGCCCGGAGTCCCCTGCTCGCCCATTCTCCCCTTCCTCGTCGATCCGCGCTTGCGCACGCCGTATTCACAGAGCTGGAGCGCCGGCATTCAGGTCGAGCCGTATGCCAGCCTGCTGCTGGAAGCCAACTATATGGGGAACAAGGGGACCCATCTCCTGCGCCTGGTGGATGGCAATCCGCCGCAGCCCAGCCTCGTCGCTGCCCTCGAACAATTCTGCGTGCCCACGAATCCGAATAACATGGGGCTGAACACGCCTACAGGCCAGTGCGATCAAACCACGTTGCAGTTCACCAACCTCTGGCTCGGCGCCAACAGCGGGTCTCTGCCGTTCGCTGCGGCCAACAACAGCGCGTTCCTTCAGGCTTCGTTTTACAAGGGCATCGCCAACTCCACGTATCACGCCTTGGGAGTGAACATCACCAAGCGCTTTTCCCGCGGCTTTTCCGCACAAGGCGCTTACACGTACTCCCACGCCATCGACGATGGCGCCGATCCGCTCATCCCCATCAACAACAACATTCTCTTCCCGCCCTTTCCGCGCAATTCCTTCAAGTTGCGCGGCGAGTGCGGAAACTCGGAATTTGACGTGACGCACCGCTTTGTCGCGAATTACTCTTGGCAAATTCCAGTCGGCCGCGGCCACCAGCACTTACAAACTGGGGCGGCCAGCGGCATTCTGGGCGGATGGACGGTTTCGGGCATCTCCACGTTCTCGAGTGGCCTGCCCTACGACATTTTTGCCAATGCCGACACGGGGCACACCGGCCTGTTTGCCCGGCCGGACTTGAACACTAGCGCAATCATCCCGCCGAGCTCCGATCCCCGCACGCAAACCGGCCCCTCTTTTGCCCTTCTCTCCCTTCCCGCTTTCGGATCGGGCGGGAACCTCGGCCGCAATCACTTTCGTGGCCGCGGGATCAAGAATTCCGACGCAGTCCTGAACAAGCAATTGGGAATTCGCGACCGTGTGAAACTCGACGTGCGCTTTGAATTCTATAATCTCTTCAATCGCGTGCAGTTCAGCCCGCCGCTCAACGTTCTGGACTTCAATCCGATGGCCCCTCCCAACACGCCTCCTTCCAACGCGGACGTGTTTGGGCATTCGCTGACGGAATTTTCGCGCCCGGATTTCACCACGGGCGCGCGCCAGATTCAGTTGGGGATGAAGCTGAGCTTCTAGCAGCTGCGTTTTGCAAATTCTTTGCAAATCC
>CAZGBQ010000235.1:0-5056 GCA_964524045.1 uncultured Acidobacteriaceae bacterium | reverse complement strand
CCCAGCAAGGCCGCCAGAATTTCCTTCGTGGTGGTCTTGCCGACGGACCCGGTGACGCCGGCAATTTTCCCGCCCCATGCTTCGCGCACTGCGAGCGCCAGCTGCTTGAGCGCCGCGAAAGTGTCGGCCACGCGGATGCAGCGGTCGCCGACCCAACCTGCGAAGCGTGAAGACTGCGCTTCCGAAACCACCGCCGCGAGCGCTCCACGCTCCAGCGCACTGGCCACATAATCGTGTCCATCATGACTCGGTCCGTGGATGGCCACGAACAGTTCTCCGGCACGTACCGTGCGAGAATCAATCGAGACACCGGCCAGCCGGGCCAAGGGGTCGAGTCCCGGCCCCGGCCGAGTACCCAAAGCGTCAGCCACTTGTGCAATCGTCCACCGCATAAACTCCTCAAAGGATTGCTCTTAACCAAGTACCCCACGGTTCGTCCGGGTTTCACCGTCTTGTAGGCTCCTCCTTTTCGAGAGGTAACCAACTGTTTGCCTCGACCGCGTCGAAGCCCGAGCGCACTCTTCTCTAGCGTAAGACAAGCGCGCTAGGTGCCAAATCACGAACCGTTCTGCGCCCCTTCAAATCCGCGCTCGCGAAGTGCCCGTCGGGCCATCTCCCGATCGTCAAAGTCGAGCGTACGATCCGCAAGAATCTGATAATTCTCGTGGCCCTTTCCCGCCAGCAGCACGATGTCGCCCGCGCGCGCTTCGTCCATGGCCATGCCAATGGCTTTTTCGCGATCAGGCTCGATCAAATATTTTCCGGCAGTCCGCTGCAATCCGACGATGATGTCGCTGATGATTTTCAGCGGGTCTTCGGTGCGGGGATTGTCACTCGAAAGAATTGTGAGGTCGCTCAACCGTCCGGTCACTTCGCCCATGACCGGGCGCTTGGTGCGGTCTTTCAGACCACCACATCCGAACAGAGTGATGATGCGGCCCTTCGGATTCAGCTCACGTGCCGTGCGAATCAAGTTTTCCAGAGCATCGTCTGTATGTGCATAATCCACGATCACCAAAAACGGCTGGCCTTGATCGATTCGCTGGAAGCGCCCAGAAACGGTTTCCAAATTGTGAATGCCGCGCTCGATCACTTCGTTCGATAGACCCAATGCATGCGCCGCGGCAATCGCGGCCAGAAGGTTGTAAACATTGATCCGACCAACAAGCGGGGAAACGACGTGGACTTTTCCATTTGGTGTTTGCGCCGTAAAACTCAAGCCTTCGAAAGTGAGCTGGAACTTCCGTGTCGTTATGTCAGCATCGGAATCCAAGCCATAGGTCACGGTGTTCTTCGCAAAGCCGATCAACTGCTTGCCGTAGCCGTCGTCCGTATTCACAACTGCCACTTCCGGAGCGCCAGCTCCCGTGCCTTCAAACAGGCGCCTTTTTGCCGCGAAATAATCCTCAAACGTCTTGTGATAATCCATGTGCTCGCGCGTCAGATTCGTGAAGACGGCGGCCTGAAAATGGCACCCCCACAGGCGATCCATGGCGAGCGAATGGGAGCTCGCTTCCAGCACGGCGTACTTTCCGCCCGCATCACGAATCTCGGCGAGGAATCCCTGCAAATCCACCGATTCTGGCGTTGTGTTGGGGGCCGGATAATCGCCAAGCGGCGTGTGATACGCGATGGTGCCGAACAATCCGGTTCTGGCTCCGGAAGCCTTCACGATCGCATCCACTAGGGAAGTTGTAGTTGTCTTTCCATTTGTACCGGTTACCGCGACGAGTTGCAGCGCGCTCCCCGGGTGTCCAAAAAAGTTTGCAGCCGTAGTTGCCAGCGCTTTTCGCGCATCTCGCACCTGAATCCAAGCCACTCCGCCAGGGTCCCCGCTGAAGCCCGGTTCCTCGCTTGCAACGGCCACAGCTCCGCGCTTTATGGCATCTGTAATGAAGGTATTGCCGTCCGCATTCGCGCCATGCAATGCAAAGAACAGCGCGCCTGGTTCAACTTTGCGGGAATCGCAGGCCACCTGCCAAATTTCGATCCCTTTTGCCACAACAGGCAGCGCCGCTTCCACGCCTTGAAACAGCTCGCTCAACGGCTTCGCAGTCTTGGTTCCAGTTGCCTGCACAAAAGCGTTCCGTGGCTCGTCCTGCTTCGTCGTGTTGGCTTCCAACATTCTTCGTTCTGGGCCCAATGCAGTCTTCATCCTAATGCCTGCCCCTCGCTTTGGCGTTTGTTAACTTTGCCGCCGGTGCTCCGAATTGCACGGTGAGCTTGGCCCCGCGCCGCATTTTCATTCCTGCGGCGGGCGCTTGACTCACTGCAAGACCGCTGCCAACCAGCAGGGGATCCAGCCCGAGCTTTAAACACGCCTCCGTCACTTCGCGCATCGTCTTCGCCGAAAAATCGGGCACCAGAATATCGCCGCCTTCGTCCACTGCGACGGTAACGGCAGGAGGCTGCTCATTCGCGCTCTTTGCAATGGCCCCGGATAACTCGGCTGGAGGCAGATCCGGCTGGGCGGCAAAATCCGTTGGTGTGAAGTCCCCAAGTGCTTCTAAGTTAGATGCATTTTCGCGCTTGTAGGCGGCTTGCAGCAACCGTGGCTCGATCGGCACGTCGCGCGGCACATCCAAATACGGCAAAGCCTGCTCTGCAATGCGCTTGAAAACCGGTGCCGCAACCTGTCCGCCCTCGTGTTGCCCCACTGGCGAGTCCAACGACACCAGAATCGTCACCGCCGGATTGCTGATCGGCGCAAAGCCAGTGAAAGAGGCTATTAGCTGCGTGCGGGAATACCGGCCAGTCGCAGGATCGATTTTTTGCGCAGATCCAGTCTTTCCCGCCGCGGTCCAGCCATCCAAGTGCGCCAGCTTGCCGGTGCCGTTCAGCACCACGCCTTCCATCAGCCGACGAAGCGTCGCGGCCGTTTCGGGCCGAATCACCCGCTTTGGCTCCGCGGCCATCAGAGGGCCCTCCGCCGGCAAGACATGGTTGTCACGGCGCAGTTCGGCGACAACGTGCGGCTTGTAGAGCATTCCACCGTTCGCAATCGAAGAAACTGCGCTGATCAGTTGGATGGGGGTAACGCCGACTTCCTGCCCCATGGAAATCGATCCAATGGAAATTGCCGACCAATTTTCCAGCTTTCTAACCAAGCCTTTGCTCTCACCGGGAAGGTCCACAGCAGTCAGTTGGCCAAAACCAAAAGCGCGAATGTAGTCATAAAATCTTGGCGCTCCCAGACGCAGGGCGATCTTGATGGCACCCACGTCGCTCGACTGCGCGAGGATGTCCGAGACCGTCAGCAAACCGAACGCTTTGTGGTCCCGAATGCGGTGCCCTGCCACATACACCGCGCCATTTTCGCAATCGAATACGTCTTCCGGCCGGACGATCCCCAGGTCGAAAGCCGCTGCCAAAGTAATCAGCTTGAAGGTCGACCCCGGCTCGTACAGCGCAGTGACAGCGCGATTCATTCGCGCTTCCGCTGACACCTCGCTGGCCGCGTTCGGGTTGAACTTCGGCCAGTTCGCTAAGGCCAGGATTTCTCCCGTGTTGGGATTCATGACGATAACGGAGCCCGCCAGCGCATGCGTCTTGGAAATTGCCGCAGCGAGCTCGCGCTCTGCGATGTACTGGATCTTTTCGTCCAGCGTGAGGATCACTGTCGCGCCGCGTTCGCGCTGCGCTTCCGTGCCGTCAAACCAGCGCTGCCGCGCATCCGCCATCACCAAAACCTTTTCGCCCTTGCCGCGGATCAGGTGGTCCAACTCATATTCGATTCCGCCCAACCCCTTTTCATCCAGGTCCACAAAGCCCAGCACATGTGCCGCGAGTTCGCGCTTCGGATAAATCCGTTGATTCTCCTTCTGAAAATAAACGCCCTTCAGGTTCAAGGCGTCGACGGCCTCTTTCTTGTCCGGCGGCACCTTGCGCGCGATCCAAACGAAGGTTTGTGATGATCCCAGGCGGGCTTCCAGGACGTCGCGCGGTATCCCGAGGACGCGCGAGAGCAGTTGTGCGGCGAGCTGGGCATCTGCAATTTCCGGAGGCACGGCGAACACAGAGTCCACCGGGATGCTCATGGCCAGGGCGTCCATGTTGCGGTCGTAGATCGAACCGCGCTGCGGAGTGATTTCGATGGTGCGCTGCTGCTGGCGAGCCGCGCGCGCCAGGTATTCGCTGTGGCAGAAAAGCTGGAGGTAGCCCAATCGTACGATAACGGCCGCGAGCCCTAGCACGACTAGACCTGCGACGATCACCAACCGCTCGCCTGCTGTGCCCTCCCGACGGCCAATCACTCTCCGGCGGTCAGCCTTTCCAACGTGCGCACGGTTTTGGGGCATCATGAATTCCGTTCGGCCAGCACCACCTCAATTTTTCATTTCTGGGTGCGCAATTCCGAGCTCGCTCTGAACGCGAATGCTATCGCGCGCGGCTCTGGTGCGAGTACCTCGCAGCAGCCACTTCGGCACCTGGAGGAGCGGCGTATTCCCGCACTTGCGTCGGCAGCGGCTCGGTCAGCCCAAGTTGGCGGCGCGCGATGACGTCGATGCGCATGGGGTTGCGCAGGCTGGCAATCTCCAGCTTCAACGAAGAATTCAGCGTTGCGGCCTCCACGCGCTTGGCCTTTACTTCCTCCAACTGAAAGCTCAGGTCAATGCAGCGGAAATGCTGGTAGATGTACATCATGAAAAACGCCGCCACGATTCCGCCCAGCGCCAGCGTCCGGTAATACGATCGCAGCTTCACCGGCTCGACGTGGCGCACCAGGCGCGAATTATCGATCCGCTTGATCGTCTGAACTTCCAGCATTGCCGAGGCTTTCTTCCTTCTTGCCATGACTACACTCTTTCCGCACACCGCAGCTTCGCGCTTCGCGAACGCGGATTGCCCTCCAGCTCTTGCCGGGTGGGCTGGATCACATGTTTGGTAAGCACGCGGAGCGTTCCTTGCCGCTCACCATCCTGAAACGCGCGTTTGACCAGGCGGTCTTCCCGCGAGTGGTAACTCAGCACCACCCATCGGCCGCCAGAATTTAATGCAGCAGGGGTCCGAGAAAGAAACTGCCCGAGTTCCTCCATCTCTCGATTCACCGCTATCC
>CAZGBQ010000234.1:0-5066 GCA_964524045.1 uncultured Acidobacteriaceae bacterium | reverse complement strand
AGCGTCGGCTTGGTCTTCTCCCACGACTTCAACAGCGGCTTGTCCGACCACTTTGGAGTGAACGACGGATTCGGGTTGTACTTGTTGAAGAACTGGATGGTATTGAAGGTGGCGCTTGCGGTCTTGCAAACGGCCCAATCAACAGTCCTCAGAAGCTGCGTGCCTACTCGATTCGGCATAAACCTCTATCCTCGCTTTCAAAAGTTCCCAGACCTGAAATGGCCCTTGGTTTTTGAGCCCACTCAATCGGCGGCGTCTCGCCCTAACGATTGCCCCCGGGCTCAGCTTGCGTGCCTTAGAACCGTACCACGAACCTTGGGTACGTCCAATAAGTCTTTGGACACCTATAGTTTGACCGCTACCCCCGGGAGAAGCTAGGAGGTTGTGCCGAATGGTAAGAAATGGGGGTTGAATGGTAAGAAGGGCCTGCCAACAGTTATTTTCGTATCTCCCAAAAGGGGGGTTACTCCTAGAACAAAAGTCCCACCCCTTTGTCAATTCTTCCGTTCTTGCCCTTAGCCAATAGCCAGAGAAGTCCAGGGAATCAGGACGCTCTCAGGCCATCGGATAGGCCCCAAGTCAGTGTGGTATAAGGAATCGGCATTCGCCGTCTGAGGTGACCATGAGAGTTCGCCTGTATCGCATTCTGGTTTGCCTGCTTCTGATTGCTCCACTGAAAGCTCAAGTAGAAACACCTGCCTATCGAAATCCGAAGCTGTCCATCGACGATCGCGTCTCCGATCTGCTTTCCCGCATGACGCTGGAGGAAAAGGTGGAGCAGATTAGCGGGGGGCGACGCAAGAACGCAGGCATAGTGGACCCCACGGGACAATTTACGCAGGAAAAACTGGACGAGGTGCTAAGGGGATTGTGGGATATCCACTCGCACATGAGTCCGCGTGACCGCGCTGTGCTGCTCAACGGTCTCCAACGCTACCAACTGGAAAAGACGCGCCTAGGCATTCCGTCCATTTTTCAGGGTGAAGCTCTGCACGGCTTCATGGCTTACCGGAGCACCAGCTTTCCCCAGGCTCTGGGGTTGGCGTCCACGTGGGACCCGGCCCTGGTCAAAGAAGTCTTTACAGCGGCCGCCGACGAGATGGCCTCGGCCGGGCAAAACCAGGCCTTCACGCCTGTGCTGGACCTGGCGCGAGATCCGCGGTGGGGCCGCACAGAAGAAACTTACGGCGAAGACCCATACCTCGCGTCGCGAATCGGCGTGGCAGCCATCGAAGGGATGCAAGGGCCGTCGTTTTTCATTGACCGGCACCATATCTTGGCCACGGCAAAGCATTTTGCCGCTCATGGCCAACCGGAGAGCGGCACGAATACTGCGCCTACAAATTACTCGGAGCGCGTCCTGCGGGAATCGTTTCTCATTCCGTTCGAGGCTGCAGTCAAAGAAGGCCGAGTGGGAAGCGTGATGGCGTCGTACAACGAAATCGATGGCATTCCTTCGCATGTGAATCGCTGGCTGCTGGATCGCGTCCTGCGGCAAGAGTGGGGATTTCGCGGCTATGTCACTTCCGACGGAAATGGCCTGCAAATGTTGTACGAAGTTCATAAGGTCGCCGCGGACAAGGCCCGTGCGGCGCGCTCCGCTCTGGCAGCAGGCGTTGACTACGATCTTTCTGACGGTTCCGTCTACCGAACGCTGCTCGATCAAGTCCAACAGGGAGCCGTTCCCCTGGCCGAGCTCGACCGTGCGGTTGCTCGCGTCCTTTCAGCCAAGTTCCGGCTGGGACTTTTCGAAGATCCGTACGTTGACCCTGCTTACGCAGAGAAAATAACAAACAGCCCGGAGCATCAGAAGCTCGCGCTTCGCGCCGCACAGGAAGTGATTGTCCTGCTGAAGAACGAGCATAACCTTCTGCCGCTCGATCTCAAAAAACTGAAGAATATTGCGGTGATTGGCCCCAACGCTGCCGATGTGCATCTTGGCGGCTACGCTCGAGACCCCGGCCGCAGCGTCAGCATTCTGGAAGGAATTCGTCAGCGCGCGGGCTCAAGCGCCAAAGTGACGTATGCCGAAGGATGCAAGATCACCACAGGGCTTCAGGGTTGGGCGGGCTGGTATGAGAACAACACGAAACTAGCCGATCCTCAGGCGCAAGTTAACAGCATCCGCGCCGCCGCAGCGATTGCCAAGCAGGCCGATGTGGCCATCATCGTCGTGGGCGAAACCGAAAGCACAAATCGCGAAGCTTGGTCGGAGGAGCACTTGGGCGACCGGGATTCGCTCGACCTTCTGGGCGCGCAAGATCAGTTGATTCAGGCCGTCGTCGAAACCGGCGTTCCCACGGTCGTCTTCCTCATCAACGGCCGTCCGCTTTCGATCAATTACGCAGCCGATCATGTCCCGGCCATTCTCGAAGGATGGTATCTGGGTCAGGAAGGCGGAACGGCCGCCGCGCAAGTCCTTTTTGGCGACGTCAATCCTGGGGGCAAACTGCCGATCACCTTTCCGCGCTCCGTAGGGCAGCTTCCCGCTTTCTACAATCACAAGCCTTCGCGCAATCGCACGTACATTTTCACCCGGCGCGAGCCGCTCTTTCCGTTCGGTTTTGGCCTCAGCTACACCACGTTCCGTTTCGAAAATCTTCGCGTCGAGCCGGCGGAGATCGCGCCCGCGCAATCCGCGACGGTGCGGGTAGACGTCACCAACACAGGCGACCGCGAAGGAGACGAGGTGGCGCAACTCTATGTTCACCAGCTCGTGAGCACGGTGACGCGCCCGGTCAAGGAGCTTCGCGGCTTCCAGCGCCTGCACTTGAAACCCGGCGAAAAAACAACCGTAGAGTTCCGAGTTACGCCGGAGTCGCTTTCGATGATGGATGAACACATGGAACGAGTCGTCCAGCAGGGCACGTTCGAATTGCTGGTGGGAGCTAACTCGGCGCAAACCAAGAATGTTTCTTTGCGCGTGGTACAGAAATAGCGGACGGCACGGGAAGCAAGGCTTCGTCTGGCCTGGTTTCTTCGTCTATTCGTTCAATGCGGGGCGCAGAACCGCAATGACAAAGTGGGCAAAATTCGAAGCGCCTTCGTCGAGCTGTAACCAGCGCACCACGCAATGGTCAGCCAGGTATTTGGCTACGCGAGATTCGGCAATTCCCAGGTGCTCCGCCAGGCGCGGCTTCAGCGAATCGGTTCCGCGGCGGCTTGCCCCACCGCGCAGCAGATTTCCAATTGCCACGCGCAGCGTCTGGCACGCTTCCACATAGTAGTAGGTCGTTAAGTCAGAATCCGTGAGTACGAACACTCCCGGTCCGGCCGGAGCGCGGTCCGCTTCGTTCAACTTGGCCGGAGGGCAGGCCAGCAGCCGGCGAAATTGCATTTCGAGCAGAGAGATCCGCGAAGAGAGCCCGGGGTCTCCGTAACGGCCTTTGAGAGTTGGCCCTCCTGACTCCCCCAGAGACTCGATTGGCAAACCGGGAGTCGTGCGACTTGGCGCTGTCCGAGGAGGAATCTCTTCCGATGGCGTCTGGTCGGGAGCAGGGCGAATTTCGCGCCGCTCTACGGTCCTCACGGTGTGCCTTGAAACCTGGCCCGCGTCCCCGGTCGAAGCAGGATTTCTGCGGCGGTTTCTGCCGCCGCGGCGTCCACGCCGCCGCTTTCTTCCAGCTTCCCCGATGGGGCTTGCACCCTTTTCGGTTGCTTCCTGAATCTCACTGCTAACCGCCACAACCGATTCCAGAGCCTCCGGATTTGTTTCGAATGCCAATTCTTGCTCCCCGGGACCAACCGCAGGCGGCGTTAACTGAAATTCTCCCTCAGATTGCGTTTGCATTTCCGCGGCAGACTCAGCTGCCGCACCGCCAAGCCGTTCTGCCGCCTCCCGCGCCTTTGTCTTCCATTCCGCGCGCCGGAAGCGATCCGCCGCAGTGGAGTACCACTTGGCGGCATCGGAATTCTGTCCTGAATTCTCAAACGCCTTTGCAAGTTCGAACGCCACCATGGCGTCACTCGTTTTCTCATACAAAATGGTGAGCTGTGCCAGGGGATCCTTGGCGGATCGCGCCCGCCGGATGCGCGCGGTAATCTGTTTCCAGTCAGCCATATGCTGGCTGGCATTGTATCGCGGATGAACGCGACGGCCAATCAACTCCCCGCCGCGTTGCAGCATCGAAATTGTCTGTGGGGTCACCTTGTTTCCATTTTTGATTGACCTTGTAATTCTTGCTGAGTATTCTTGTCCCGTCCCTCATGGAGGCGTTGATGGCGTGCCCGCGCGTGCGTGAATGCATTGCCATAGCTCGAGTTTCGATCGCTATCCTGCTTTGCGCCAGCCTTTTGACAACTCCGCTTTATTCCGCCCCGTCCGCTCCCTTTGGAACCGTGGTCTATGCGGATCGCGCGCACGTCGGCAGTGCTTTTACCTCCGTCGGCGCAACCGTGTTCGGCGGCGACCGCTTGAGCACGGAATCCACGGGAAGTATCCAGATACGTGCTCGCGCGGCGCGATTGCTGCTGGCAAGTGAGACGAGCGCCATGTTGGCCCTGGATGACGCCAGCCCCGCCGCCACGCTCACCAGAGGCACCGCTACTTTTTCGACGGCCGGCGCGAACGCCTTCGCCCTCCACGTATCCACGGCGGTGATTCGCCCCGCCACGGACCAACCCACTATTGGCAAGGTCACTGTGCTGACCAACAAGGAGTTGGTGGTCAAAAGCGTCCGGGGATCGCTCACCATTGGCGTCGAAGAAGACGTGCGGGAAATTCAAGAAGGGATGGCCTATCGCATCGTTCTCGATCCAAACGCGCCCCCGCCACAGGGCCCCCGCGGCGCTGGCGGCAAAGGCATGGGTGGCCCTCCTATTAAACCCGCCAAGAGCAAGTTTATTTGGTATGTGATTATCGCCACCGGCGTCGTCACCACTTGGCTTTTGCATGAGGCTTTCGAGAGCGACGATCGCCCCTAACGTAATCTTTATTCCTCCGCAAACCCGCGAGATTGTGCCGATAACGTTCCTGAGTACCGAATGTCTTCCCTCGATCCCTTTTAACAGACCATAAAAGCCGCATTCATCTCGCCGTAGCATTTTCTGCGCCGAATAGAGTCCTA
>CAZGBQ010000233.1:0-5084 GCA_964524045.1 uncultured Acidobacteriaceae bacterium | reverse complement strand
GCAACCGCGCGACGCCGTGGGAATCGATGCCGCGCAGATCGGCGCAGGCGAGCACTTCGGCAGCCTGCGCAGCATCGTTCTTTGGCAGGCCGAAATGCAGAAATACGCGCTCACAGAATTCGCGAAGCGTTTCGATGGGAAAGATTTTTGTTTCGATGTCACCCATGATTCTTGCGGTTGTTCCTCGCTTATGCCGGCAGGCACTCTCCGCGTGTTTCCGCGCCAAAGGGAATCAGCAGCAAGCCTATCGCGAACGCCAGTGAAGTCAGCGCGACGGGAATCCCCAGCGAGCCATAACGCTGCACCCCCGCGCCAACCAGGAACGTGATGCCCGCGCCGCCAAAGCGCGCAAAAGAAGTGGAAAAGGCAAACGCGCTGGCGCGGCATTCGGTGGGATATTGCTCGGGCAGCCAGAGCGTGTACACGGCGAAATTTGCGCCCCCAATGCCAAGAAAGAAGAGACAAACGAAAAACCAGGGCAACGCCGATGCACCGAGATAAAAGACTTTTCCAAACGTGAGCACAATGAATGCGAGCATCAGCGCAAAATAGATGGCCAAAGCGCCACGCCGTCCGAATTTTTCGGCGAGCCACGGCATCGCCAGGCAGCCGAGAATCGTGGCCAAGGAAACCAGCATGGTTGCGCGCGAAGCAAGCTGTGCTGCTGCGGGACCGAGTTTGCCGGCAGCTTCCGCAAGAGTGGTGACGGCTGCGGGCACGTACACGGTGCCGGCCCAGAGACCGCAAATCGACGCGAGCATGTAGAGCGAGTTCAGAATTGTTCTTCGGCGCAGCGATTTCGAAAATAGTGCTGCGAAGGGTTGCCAGATCCGCCAGGAACTCGCGACCTCAGTTTTCTTTTGCCAGCGCGCAGGTTCCGTCACGCCATGACGCACCCATGCCAGCAGCAACGCCGGAAGTCCGCCAACGGCAAACATCGTGCGCCAGCCGAGATGGCTCCCGATGGCGTAGTTGGCGATCGCCGCAAGAAACACACCAACGTAATACCCCGTATGCATGTAACCGGCACCAACGCGGCGGCGGTCCTCGGGCCACTCTTCGGCGACAAAAGTCCCGCCCATGGCCCACTCGCCGCCGATGCCGATTCCCGCGAGCAAGCGCAGCACGGCAAGCTGCCAGACGTTGGTGACCAGGGCGCTGAGAAAGGTGAAAACGGAATACCATACGATCGTGAGCATTAATGTCCGAACGCGGCCGAATTTATCGCCGACTGGCCCCCACAGGAAAGCGAGTCCCCATCCGAGCAAGAAAAGCGCGAACAGCAACCCGCCGTAATAACCGATGTGCTCCTTTGTCGCGGAAATTTCGGAGCGGGGGAGAAGTTCGCGAAGTGAAGGAACGAGCACGAGGGCATAGATGAACGAGTCCATGCCGTCGAGCGCCCAGCCGCCCCAGGACGCCCAGAATCCGCGGATTTGATTCTGCGTGAGCGGAATCGTGGTCGCTGGCCTTGGAAGCGAGTGTGTTGTTACGGCATCCATCGCAGCGGGGAATATATCAAAGGGCCTTGACGCGGCGAACGGGTATTTCAACACAGCGCCCACAAAGTTGCGCGAGAGATCATTGGACTCGCGCAATTCCAAAGAGCCGCGACGCGCAGACTAGGCGAGGTTGAAGAGTCCAAGGTTCAAAAGTTGAAATGAGAGGGAAACTGGGACAAGAGAGGTGAGAGGAATTGGCTCAGCCCAAGACCGCGTGAGAAGCGACACATATCAAAGATCTTCAGCGGTAAGCGCGCCAGAAGAAGTAGATGGTCATTGCTGAGCCGACAAGAATGACGAAGGCTTTGATCCAGGACTGCGGCAGCTTTTGCGCGAAGTGCGCGGCGGAGTAGCCGCCGAGGACAGATCCCGCGGTCATGACCATGGCCTGCGGCCAAAGGATGGCCTTTGTCACGATGAATGTTACTGTGGCAACGCCATTGATCACACCCCCCAGCCTCACTTTGAGCTTGTTCATGGCATGAATGTCGGTCATGCCCAGCGCGGCGAGCATGGCCAAGTTCATGATGCCGATGCCGCCGCCGAAATACCCGCCGTAGACCGCGACCAACAATTCAAAGATGGAGGCCCCCGCCACTGCCGCATTGGTGGCGTCGCGCGAAATGCCCGCCGAAATGCGGCCCGTGAGGTGCTTTCCAAACGCAAAAAGCAGCGTTGCGCCGAGGAGGAGCCAGGGCAGGACCCGAAGAAACGTCTGCGCGGGCGTATGAATTAGAAGAATGGCTCCGGCGAGACCACCTGCCAGGCTAGTGACCACGAGCGGAATGAGGATTCGCCCAGGGAGGTTGAGTTTCTGAGGGTAAGCGCCGCCGCTAGCGGTGGTCCCGACCCATAGCGCAAGAGTGTTCGTAGCGTTGGCCGGAATCGCGGGGACGCCGGTAAACAAGAGAGCTGGGAATGCCACAAAGCTGCCGCCGCCGGCGACCGCGTTGAGACCTCCTCCGAGGGCTCCTGCGAAAAAAAGGAAAATGGCGTTATGAAAGTTCAAGCGGAGGTTGTATCACGATTCGACACTAATTCCGAACTTAAGGAAGCGGGCGCATTTCCTAGCCTACTCGCACGGAAATGCGTCCTTTGGTCAGCTGAAGAGAGATTTCTCGCTTCGCTCGAAATGACGAGCTTTGAGACTCGTCCGGGAATGCGATTACGACTGATCGATTAGACGATGGTGAATTGCGTAGAGGGCAAGCTCGAGGCGGTCGGAGACGCCAAGCTTGTCGAAGATATTGTGGAGATGGTTCTTGACGGTTTGTTCGGAGATGAAAAGTTTTTCGCCGATTTCTTTGTTGCGAAAGCCCTGCGCGACAAGCTGAACAATTTCTTTTTCGCGGTCGCTGAGCAATGGCTTTTCGCGCCGCGGGCCAGCTTCGGAAGATTTTGAGAAAGCCTTCATGACTTCCGCGGTCATGCGGTTGTCGAGCCAGATTTCGCCGGCGTGGACGCGATGAATGCTCTTGACGAGAAGGTCGGTAGCAGACTGTTTCAGAACGACGCCGCGAGCGCCGAGGCGCATAGCGCGAACGACGTCGCGATCATCTTCCGCGGCCGTGAGCACGACGACGCGCGTGGGAAGCGTATCGAAATTCACTTCTTCGAGCACGGCCAGGCCGTCTTTATCGGGCATGCGCAGGTCGAGCAAGAGAATATCGGGCTTGAGCTTTGCAAGGAGCTTGATGCACTCCGCCCCATTCTGCGCTTCGCCAACAATGGTAATGTCTTCATCGGAATCGAGAAGTTTGCGCAAGCCATCGCGGAAGATGGCGTGATCATCGGCTAGTAGTACCCGTATCTGCGGTTTTGCTGTTGTTTTTGCCATATCAACCGAGCGGCACTTCAATCGTCAAACGCGCTCCGTGCCCCGGATTTGACTCGACGGTCAAAACCCCACCCACGGTTCGCGAGCGCTCCTTGATGGAAATGGGACCCAATCTCAGACGATCCAATTCGTCGGCAGTAAATTTGCCGGCGAAGCTGAAACCTTCACCGTTGTCATCTACTACAAGTACTAGACGGCTGTCGTCTTGGGACAGTTTTACCACGACATGGGAAGCCTTGGCATGCTTTTTTATGTTGTTGAGTGCTTCACGGTAAATCTGGAAAATCTCGCGGCAGACGCGGTCGGGAGCGCGCAGTTCGGCCGAATCGATCAGCAGGTCAAGGGCGATGGTCGATTCGTTACGGTAGCGCTCCGCGAAACCGCGCATCAAATCGACAAGGTCCGCGCTCTGGACGCGGAGTGGACGGAGGTCGGTGACGGTCTGTCGAAGTTCCGCAGCCTCGTTCTTGACGGTTTGCTGGAGGTTGGCGAGGGCATTGGAAGCTTGTTCCGGGGGTGTAGCGGTGACGCGGCGGCGTAGAACGTCGAGCTGGATTTCGATGCTTAGGAGGGACTGGAGAATGCCGTCGTGGAGGTCGCGGGCGATGCGGCTGCGCTCGGCCTCAATGGCGCGCGCGCGTAAGTGCCTCAAAAGAAAGATGTTTTCGAGAGTTGGCCCGATGTGTTGCGCGATAGTTTCCAACCAGCTTAAGTCCTGTTTTTGGAATGGTTTGCGGCCATTGAGCAGGAAGACGCGTCCGCTGGGCTGGCCGGATTGATCAAATGCCACGGTGATCAAAGACTGGATCTTGAGCTCTTGTTGGACGGGGCCCGGGAGCCGCGGCAGGTTCTTAATGGTGCGGCCATCGCGGCGATCCCAACCAAAGCCCTGGCCTAGCCCGACCAGAGAGTTCCAGCAAATCGTGGCCTCCATATCATCGAGGAGAAAGCCATCGGTACGCGAGAGTGGAAAGCTCTCGGGAACGAGACGGTCGTTGTCGCCCGCCTTCATGCGCCAGAGGAAAATGCGCTCGAGATCAGAGTCGCGGTACAAGAGCAGGGCCTCTTCGGAATCAAACGTGAGGCTAAGCTCCTGGAGAAACAGGCGCAGCGACTCTGCCAATCCTTGGTCGACTTGCATGGTGGTGTTGATTCGAGAAAGAAGATCGAGCTGGGACGCAAACCGCTTGTTGCGGTCTCCGAGAAAGGCCAAGCCCGCTCCGCCGGCGAAGGTGCCCGCGGTCAAACCCAACCAGGAAAGCACTCGGGTCCAATGAATTTCCGCTTTGCCAGCGGTGAGCAACACCAGGATGAGAGATAGAGCCCCAGCAAGAGGGAGTGTGAGGTCGAAACCCCACCGAATGCCCGCGGCGTAACAAATGAACATGTAGGGAAACCACACGGGCACCGTGGAAGGGCTAATGAATACGAAATAAGCGAGCGCCAGAAGGTCGCAGGCCAACGGCAGGTGCCAGGAACGGCGCCGCAGCAGATGCTCCACTTCCACAACCAGGACCGACACGGCGAAGTAAGCGATTAGAAACGAAACGGACCTTTGCGAATCGCGAGAGTGCGGTTGTTCCAGGGCGGCAAGCAGCGCGAGCAAAACAAGTATTGGGCGAGCGAGCACGATTTGCCGCTCGAAATGATTGCGGTCGGTCTGATGAAGGCTCATGCGCGGGGACGTGTACTCGTCGATTCAGTCTAACAAGATTGCGGCAGGATGGTGGCAAGACGTGCCGCAG
>CAZGBQ010000232.1:0-5128 GCA_964524045.1 uncultured Acidobacteriaceae bacterium | reverse complement strand
GCGAGGGAAGCATTTTCGGCGACAAGCGCGAAGTCACAAACAATCGCCAGGCCGAAGCCAAACCCAAACGCGTCGCCCTGCACCTCCGCAACGCTGATCAAGGGAGAAGTCCGCAAAGCGTGCTTGAATTCGATGAGCCGTGCTGCTTCTGCTCGAATGGACTCGGCGTCGCGGCCAGCTCGCTCTCGCCCGGTGCAGAATACTCTCCCGCGGGCGCGGATGCGCAGGACGCACGCGCGCGGCTCGGCGGCTTCAGAGCGCAGTTCCGCAAGCATGGTGTCAAACATTGTTCCAGTGATTTCGTTTCCGTGGGTCGGATTGTCGAGTGTGAAGGTAAGGACGTCAGGGATTCGCTGAATCACTACGCCGGCTGCGGCGCCGGGACCAGAGGGCGCTGATGCGCTCTGCGGGGACATGCGGGCAAGTTATACAAGGTTCGCCACGCTGTCAAATTGAAGGCGAGGGTTTGTCCCCGGTTTCCATTGCGCGGTCCAGAAGAGGCTTCTCTTCCGGCGTAAGTGAGCGCGTCGCTCCTTTCTGCAACTCTCCAAGGGCTAGCGGCCCGATCGCCACGCGCACCAAACGCAGCACGTCCACATCCATATGCTCGAGTAGGCGCCGGATGTGACGGTTCTTGCCTTCATCAAGTACGATTTCCAACCAGGAGTTGTGCTCGCCGTGCCTGAGCAGGCGCGCGCTCTTTACGCGAAGAAAGTCCCCTCCGCTTTGCACGCCATTCCGCAAATGCGTGAGCAGGGATTCGCCGGCAACGGTTCCAATTTGCACGTGATACGTTTTGTCGAGATGGGTCTCCGGCGCGGTCACGCGAGCAGCCCATTCCGAATCGTTGGTGAAGAGCAACAGACCTTCACTCGCTTTGTCGAGCCGTCCGACAGGTGCAAGCCACGGCAGGCCCTTCGGCAGAAATGCGTAGACGGTCTCTCGGCCTTTTTCATCGGACGCGGTGGTTACCACGCCGCGCGGCTTGTTCATTACCAGGTAGATTTTGTTGCTGCGCGCGACTACCGTTCCGTCTATCTCAATCCGGTCCTTGCCGATGCGCACGGAGGTTTCCGGATCGCGCCTTAAGGTGCCATTCAGTCTCACACGCCCCGCGCGAATCAATTCCGCGGCATCGGAGCGCGAGCAGTAGCCCAATTTGGACAGCGCCCGCGCCAAGCCAGTCCTCCGCGGCCCGATCTTTTTCGTTTTCTTTTCCCGCACTTTCACGCGCGGATTATAGCTCTGCGCAGGGAGAGATTCGGCGGGCTACTTTGTTGTTGCGGGCAGTGCGCTCGTTGTCGCAGGAGCGGACGAAGGTGGACCTGAAGCAGGCCCCGAGGCCGAAGCGGCGCCTGGAGCCGAGGCGGCCACTGCTGAACCTGTCGCCGCGGGCGCGTCGTGCTTCACCTCTCCATACCGCGATGCCAGCCATTGGCGCACTTCCTTGGGATCGTAGTTAAAGGGCCCCATCCCCCCGCGATACGCGATATGCCCGCTCTCATCGACAATGTACAAGCGCTCGGGCCAAGCCGCATAGGCTTTGTCGGCCGCGTTGCTCATGTCATCGATGCCGAAGGGCAACGGAAACTTGAACCGCTTCGTGAAGTCCTGAGCGATCGCCACGCGCTGCCCAAGGTTCTTTGGCTGCGCGTAGCAAACTTCGTCCTTCAAATTGGATTTCATCTGCCACTCGTCGGTGGGATGCGCCTCGCGCACGTACACGGTCAGGAAGTCCGCGCGATCTCTGTAGTCGTTATAGATCTGAACGACGTCGCCAACCTGGCGCCGGAAGGGCGGTCAAGTGAAGCTCCCAAATACCAATACCAGCGGACGCGGTCCGACGTGCTCGCGAAGATGAAAACGGCCGGCCCCGTCCAGAGCCACCAGTCTTACGTCCGGCGCGTCGCTGCCCACATGCAATGTGCCGCGATGCATGTGCGGGAAGGCATACCGCACCATGCCATAGGCGTCTTTGGGGCTCCCCGCCATGTACCAAAGCATGCCAAACGCCGCTACAAGCAGCACCGCCAGGACGCCCGCAGACCATTTTAGAAATCGCTTCATGCTACCGACTCTGAGGAGATTCCCCGCAACCTAGCACTGATCCTGAATCTCAGAAATAGTACATATATATTAGCAGTTGTCCATCGCTCGAAGGCGCTCGCGCTCCTGCTGGTACCGCGCCAATGCTTTTTCAATGACGTTCGCCGCGGCATACGCGGGCCTAATGTCTTCCACTTGTACCTGTTTGCCTTCGAGTTGCTTGTAATCTTGAAAGAAGCGCTTCAGCACCAGCAGCCGGTGTGGCGGCAGCTCCTTGGCCTCCACATAGCTGTTGAATTCGGGGTCGTTTGTGGCCACGGCGATAATTTTGTCGTCGCTCGCGCCTGAATCGATCATGGTCATCAAGCCGATGGCGCGCGCTTTGATCAGGGAAAGCGGCTGCACCGGCTCCTGACACAAAACCAGCACGTCTAGGGGATCGTTGTCCTCAGCATAAGTCTGCGGAATAAAGCCGTAGTTAGCGGGATAGAACACCGCGGAGTGAATGATGCGGTCAACTTTCAGGAGCCCACTTGCCTTGTCAAGCTCGTACTTGACGTTCGAGCCCAGCGGGATTTCGATCACCGCTTGAAAATCGCGCGGCAATTCGTTCCCCGGTGATACGTCATGCCAGGCGTGCAACATCGGCTACCTCTCCGCTACGCCCGCGCTTTATCGACCATTTCTTCCCAGATCCCTTTGGATCTGAGAATTAGTTCCACAACTTCGCGAGCCGCTCCTTTTCCGCCAAAAGCTTTTGTTCTGTAGTGCGCCGCGCGCCTAACCTCGGGCGTTGCATTGCCCACTGCCACCGCCAGGCCGACACGCCGCATGACGGTCAAGTCGGGCAGATCGTCGCCAATGAACGCGACCTCGGATTCTTTGGCGCCTGTCTTACGCAGGACATCTTCATAGGCCGCAATTTTGTGCCCCTGTTTCTCGTAGACAAACTCGACATCCAGCTCTTTGCACCGGCGTCGCAGCGCCGCGCTGCCCCTCCCGGTGATCACGCCGGTACGCAGTCCCGCGGTGGCCGCGAGTGTCAGTCCCTGGCCGTCGTGCGCGTCAAAAGTCTTGATTTCGAGCGCGCTGCCGTCGGTTTGGGATAACAAAGTTACACTCCCGTCCGTGAGCGTCCCGTCGACGTCCATCAGTAGCACCAAAATCTGCTTCGCTCGCTTCGCCAGCTTTGCCGGTATCTTCGTGCCCCTTGCCAAGGTTCTCTCCTCTTTTTGCTCTGGGCTTTCTCTGTGTTCTCTGCGTCTCTGCGTTAAGTCTTTCTTTCAAAGCGAATCGCTACATCAGTTCCAGCGTCCACAAATCGTGTAAATGCACGACCCCCAGTACCCGCATGGCTTTATCCACGACCACGACCGAGGTGATCTTTTTCTTCTCCATCAAATTCAGTGCCTCGCTCGCCAGCACGTGCGGCCCCATCGTTTGCGGAGTCTTGGTCATGCCGTCCGCCGCGCGCATCTCCAAAACCGCACCGCGGTGTTTCTCCATCAAGCGGCGCAAATCGCCGTCGGTCAGGATCCCCGCAAGGCGTCCGTCTGCCTCGACCACGGTGGTCATGCCCAGGCCCTTCTCGCTCATCTCATGAAAAACGTCCGGCATTGCCGCCGCCGGCGCCACACGCGGTAGGGCCGCTCCGGAATGCATCAGATGTTCAACGCGCAGCAATTTTTTGCCGAGCCGCCCGGCGGGATGTAGCGCTGCAAAATCATCGTGGCGAAAATTGCGCCGCTCCAAAAGTGAAATGGCGAGCGCATCGCCAACCGCCATGGCCACGGTGGTGCTCGCGGTTGGCGCGAGGTTCAAGGAACACGCTTCTTCCTTTACGCTAACGTCCAGCACCACGTCACTCGCCAGTGCGAGCGTGGACTGCGCGCACCCGGTCAGAGTGATCAACGGCATTTCCAGGCGCTTCAGCGCTTCCAGCAACTGAATGATCTCTTGGGTTTCTCCGCCATAAGAAACCGCCAGCATAGCGTCGCCGCGCGCCAGCATGCCCAGATCGCCATGCAATGCCTCGGCGGGATGCAGAAAAAACGACGGCGTGCCCGTACTGGAAAGGGTTGCTGAAATTTTTCGCGCGATTAAGCCGGACTTGCCCATTCCGCTGACGACCACGCGTCCCTTGCACGCAAACAAAACCTCGACTGCTTTTTCGAAACTGGAATCGAGCCGTGCGAGAACATCCTGAATCGCTTGTGCCTCGATTCTCAGCACCCGGCGCGCCGTCTCCAGGCTCATGGCGCACTCCAACGGCGCACCACGGAGTTGAGCCCCTTTAATTTCAGGAGCAGTGCGCCAAGCTGCACGAGCGGCAACGCATTTGGCCCGTCGGAGCGCGCCGTCGCAGGATTGTCATGCGTCTCCAGAAAAATCCCGTCCACGCCGGCGGCCACGGCAGCGCGAGCCAGCGGTTCGATGAACTGCGGCTGGCCGCCGCTCGAGTTCCCCTGTCCTCCCGGGAGTTGCACGGAGTGCGTCACGTCAAAAACCACAGGATATCCGGTCCGTTGCATGACCGGAAACGAGCGCATATCCACGACGAGGTTCTGATAGCCAAACGAAGTGCCGCGCTCCGTGAGAAGGATGTTCTTATTCCCGGTGCTCTCCACCTTTTCCACGATGTTGCTCATGTCCCACGGCGACAGAAACTGCCCTTTCTTGATGTTGATCACCCGGCCGGTCTTGCCTGCCGCAAGCAGCAAGTCGGTTTGCCGCGCCAGAAACGCCGGAATTTGCAGCACATCGCAAACTTCCGCTGCGGGCTTTGCCTGCGACACGTCGTGAATGTCCGTCAGGATCGGCAGCTTCAATTCCTTTTTGATCTTTTCCAGGATGCGCAGGCCTTCTTTCATTCCCGGCCCTCGAAACGCCTTCAATGAGGATCGGTTCGCCTTGTCGTAAGAAGCCTTAAAAATATAGGGAACGCTTGCATCGGCGGCGATCTTGGCCGCCTTTTCCGCCATGGCCCGCGCGTGCATCTCGCTTTCGATGACGCAAGGCCCGGCAATCAGGAATAGCGGATTCCCTGCGCCGAGGCGCAGTTTGCCCAGCTCGACTTCGTGTG
>CAZGBQ010000231.1:0-5200 GCA_964524045.1 uncultured Acidobacteriaceae bacterium | reverse complement strand
CGGTGTCCGGATATTTGTCTGCCAGCGCAATGGCGATGTCTTCAAAATTGTCCCAAGAAAATGTCGCCGGCATGCCTTGTGCTCCTTATAAGGGCGGACTCTATGTCCGTCCCTCTGAGGGACGCGCTAAAGCGCGCCCCTACAACTCTTAGGGCGAGTTTAGTGGTCCGCTTCTTTCGCGTAGTTTTTGTTCCAGTCGGGGATTTCCACGATGACGTCGGTCGTGCCGTCGGGCACCGTCTGGCAGCCAAGGCGCGATTTCGGTGTGATGCCCGGCGCCAAATCAAGTTCATCCAGTTCCGCGTCTGTAGCTTCGTTGCACGACTCGAGCCCTTGATGAACGACGACGTGGCAGGTCGAGCAGGCGCAAACGCCGCCGCACGCATGGTCGAGCCCCACCTTGAAGCCTTCGGAAATATCCAAAATGCTGCCCGGAAGGCCATTGTGGCCGTAGGGGATTTTTTCCGGATCGACCTCGATGGTCTTCCCGCTGGGAAGAAACGT
Source organism: uncultured Acidobacteriaceae bacterium (assembly GCA_964524045.1). Taxonomy (GTDB): domain Bacteria; phylum Acidobacteriota; class Terriglobia; order Acidiferrales; family UBA7541; genus Acidiferrum. The sequence goes on along the minus strand of CAZGBQ010000231.1, from coordinate 4,696 downwards.
CACTTTGTATTTCTTCGTGGCGGGTTTGTATTTGACTTCTTCGATGTATGGATTTGTGCCGCCCATAACCTATCTCCCGATACTTACTCGCCATCGCAAAATCGAAGAGAGATTTCTCGCTTCGCTCGAAATGACGAAGTTCCTTTGCGCTAGACCTCGGCGAGCTTGCGGCCTTCGAGCGCCGTCGAAACGGCGCTGCTCATCAGCAGCTCAGCAAGATGCTCGGTCGCGTGATTCAGTTCATCGATGCGCTTGCGAATGAGCTTGTAGTCGCTACTCGCAACAGCCTCTTTGAGCGCAGCGACACCAGCCTCAATCCCTGCGCGTTCTGCTGCCGACAAGCCTTCTGCTTGTGAATTCACCAGCGCTTTGGCAGTTGCCGTCAAGATCGCTTCCGCTTCCGTGCGCGCCTCGATCAACTGGCGCTCGGCGAAATCCTGCTCGGCATATTCGATGGACTCTTCGAGCATGCGCTCGATTTCCGAATCGTTGAGGCCATAGCTCGGCTGCACCTCGATGGAGTGCTGCTGGCCGTTGCGCAAATCCTTTGCGCCAACCTGCAGGATGCCGTTGGCGTCGATCAAAAACTTGACTTCGATGCGCGGCAGTCCCGCAGGCGCCGGCGGCACTTTCAGGCTGAAACGCGCCAACGACCGGCAGTCCTTCGCCAATTCGCGCTCGCCCTGCAAAACATGAATGTCGATGCCGGTCTGATTATCCACGCCAGTCGTATAGAGTTCTTGCGCGCTCGCCGGAATGGTGGAGTTGCGCGGAATGACTTTCGCCACCGCGCCGCCGTACGTTTCAATTCCCAGAGAAAGAGGCGTGACGTCCAGCAGCAGCATATTCTTCACGCCGCGATCGAGGATGTTGGCCTGAACCGCTGCGCCAAGCGCCACGACTTCGTCCGGATTCAGCTCGGTGTGTGGCTTGCGGTCGAAGCACTCCTGCACTGTGCGGCGAATCAGCGGCGTCCGCGTGGCGCCGCCGACAAGCACGACTTCATCCATTTCACTTGGTTTGAGCTGCGCATCGGCCAGCGCTTGCTTTACCGGCGCCATGGTGCGATCGACAACGGGGCGAATCAGCGCATCCAGCCCGCCGCGCGTAAATTCGTGCGTGAAGACGCTTCCGTTCGGCAGCGGGAAGTGAAGCACGGCGCTCTTCGATTCCGAGAGCTGGTGCTTGACGTCGATCAATGCCTTGCGCAGCTCCTGTGCCAGTTCCCCGTGCGGCGAAAAATCAATCTGGTCGTGCTGGAGAATCTGCTCGTGGACGAAGGTCTGGAGCAGGTTGTCGATGTCGTCGCCTCCGAGGTGCGTGTCGCCGTTTGTTGACAACACTTGATAAAGGTCACCTTCGCTCGTGGAAATGAGTTTCAGAACAGAAATATCAAAGGTGCCGCCGCCGAGATCGTAAACGGCGACGCGCCCGCGCTGCTTCTCATGCAAGCCGTAGGCGAGAGCGGCGGCCGTGGGCTCGTTAACGAGACGCAGGACTTCGAGTCCGGCAATTTTTCCGGCGTCCTTCGTGGCCTGGCGCTGCGCGTCGTTGAAATAAGCGGGCACGGTGATGACCGCGCGGTCCACGGTTTCACCAAAAGACGCTTCGGCCCAGTTTTTCAGTTCGCGGAGGATAAAAGCGGAAATCTCGGGCGGCGTGAAGATCTTTTCGCCAAGGAGCACGCGAATGACGTTCTGGCTCGCCGGGTCTATGCGGAACGGAAACAGCTTCAGCTCGTTCTGCACATCGGCCGGTCCGCGTCCCATCAGGCGCTTCACGGAATAAATGGTCCGCTCTGGTTGCGTCAGAAGGCGCCGCTTCGCCGGCTCGCCTACAATGATGCTGCCATCGGGATCAATGCTCACAACCGACGGGCAGAGCGTCGATCCGTAAGGTCCGGCAATGCACTTCGGCTGGTTCGTCTGCGGATCCAAGTACGCGACGAGACTGTTGGTTGTTCCAAGATCGATGCCGACGATTCTTCCCATGCTCTCGATCAAACCCCCGCCAGTTCCTTGGCGACGTTCGTAACCAAATTCCGAATATACGAGCGGCGATTCAGCAATTCGTTCAGTCGCGCCATAACCTTTTTCCGTGTGGCGTGGTCCGCCTGCAGAGCGGAGTCCCACTCGCGAGCAGCAACCTGAAGCTCGCCGTCTAGCTCGCCTAGCTTCTCCTGAAAGGAATTCTCGGCAGATTCGAGCCGCGACTGCAACTCCGCCAGATTCTCGCCTGAAGCCCTTGCTTCCCGCAATTCATCCAGCGATTCGTTCAGTTCAAAGACTTCTTCCAGCAATTCGGGCGGCGCCTGCTGCTTCTTCTCGCCTTCCTTGCGCTCGCCTTCAATGGCCAGCAAATACTCGACACGGGCAATCGGATCGCGCAATGTACGATAGGCGTCGTTCAGCTCCGAGCTGCGCTTCAAGGAAAGGTCGCGCTCCTGCTCCGTTGCTTTCACAAAATTGTCCGGATGCAGCTTCCAGCTCAATTGCAGAAACTTCTGCTCCAGACTGTTCATTTCAATCCACAATTGTCGCGGCATCTCAAAAATTGCAAAGTAATCGCTGTGTTCCGGAACCTGGAGCACTTTGCCGCAGCTCGAGCAGAAGTGTGTGCCAAGCGTGCGCTCGTGGCAGCTCCAGCAGACCAGAGGCGGATGCGCGGAAGTTGGAATCGTGCTCATGAACTTGTGGATTCTCCGGACACAAAAAAAGTGGCTGGCGCGAGCGGCTGCCAACCACTTGTCAGACTAGCCTGGCGTCTCCTCAGCAAGAGCAAGAAGCGAAGAGCACAGGCTGAAACTTGTGCTACTTACGCCGTAAAGGAGCTGCCGCAGCCGCAGTTCCGCGCCGCGTTAGGATTCTGAAAAACAAATCCCTGGCGCATGAGCGTCTCTTCGTACTCCAGCGTGGTGCCGTTCAGGTACAGAAAACTCTTCGGGTCCACGAAGACGCGCGCGCCAAATTCCTCAAATATTTTATCGCGGTCGCGCGCTTGGGCATCCAAGCGCATGGCGTAAGACAGCCCTGAGCAGCCGCCGCCTTGCACGCCGACCCGCAGCCCGCCAACTTCGGGAGACACACCTTCCTTTTCGAGCAGCGCGCGGATTTTCTGCGCCGCACGCTCGGTCAGGTGAATCTTCGCGACGTTAGGCGTTGCTACCTCAATGGCCATGCCATTCCCTTTGTAATGTCGACCTTCGCTCGCCGTTCGACGAAAAGAGATTTCTCGCTTCGCCTGCCTGCCGCAGGCAGGCTCGAAATGACGAGTAAGGAGGAACTTAGTGCGAAGCCTTCTCTGCAACCGGCGCCTCGACGCCGTTCTTCTTCTTCCAGTCGCCGATGGCGGCCTTGATGGCGTCCTCAGCGAGCACGGAACAATGAATTTTCACCGGCGGAAGCGAAAGCTCGCGCACGATGTCCGTGTTCTTGATCGCCAAGGCCTCATCTACAGTCTTGCCCTTCACCCATTCCGTGGCGAGCGAAGAGCTGGCGATGGCCGACCCGCAGCCGAAGGTCTTGAACTTGGCTTCTTCAATGACCTGCGTCTCCGGATTGATCTTCATCTGCAGCTTCATCACGTCGCCGCACTCCGGCGCACCGACGAGTCCCGTGCCCACGGTGGGATCGTTTTTGGGCAGGCTGCCGACGTTGCGCGGATTATTGTAGTGATCCACTACTTTGTCGCTGTATGCCATTAGCCATTGCTCCTTGCCAGATTCTCGAGACTCTCGAACGCGGCGCTTCGCATCGCCTTGTCCGACAACGAAACGTTCGGCAGCGATGCCGAGCGGCCCGCGGTCAACTGGCGAAGCGCGTCCGTGATGTATTCCGCACCAAGCCCGAGCATCTTGAGAAACGCACGGACTTGCTGAAGCTCACGAAAAGTGCGCTCCCCGCCACTGTCCTCCGCTTCTGCGTCGTACCGAACGAAGGTTACACGGAAAGCCGCACCGGTGCCCCCGATGGAGCGATGAATGCGAATTGTTCCCTCATTAGCCATTGTGTGCTTTTCAATCCTTTAGGCGGTTTGCCATTTCATTTTTGAGATATCGATTCCCTCTTTGGCCATTTCATAGAGCGGCGAGAGGTCGCGCAGTTTGGTGACGACTTGCACCATCTTGTCGATGACGTAGTCGACCTCCTCCTGCGTGTTGAACCGGCCGAGGCCGAAGCGAATCGAAGTGTGGGCGAGGTCTTCGCCGACACCTAGTGCTTTGAGTACGTAGCTGGGCTCGAGGGTTGCCGAAGTACAGGCCGAACCGCTCGAAACCGCCACGTCGTTGATGCCCATGAGCAGCGATTCGCCTTCGACGTACGCGAAACTCATGTTCAGGTTGTTGGGCAGACGGTGCTCCATCGAACCGTTCACATAAATCTCGTCCAGCTTGGCTTCCAGCCCGGCTTTCAGGCGGTCGCGCAAGCCGCGCAGCCGCGCGCCTTCCTCAGCCATTTCTTTCTGCGCAATGTCACAAGCCTTGCCGAGCCCCACGATGCCGGTCACGTTCAACGTGCCGGAGCGCATCCCGCGCTCGTGGCCGCCGCCATCGATAATGGCGGAGATTTGCACGCGCGGATTGCGCCGGCGCACGTACAGAGCACCTACGCCCTTTGGGCCATAAATCTTGTGCGCGCTGACAGCCAGCAGGTCGATGTTGTCCTTCTGCACGTCGACGGGAATCTTGCCGACAGCT
>CAZGBQ010000230.1:2664-5213 GCA_964524045.1 uncultured Acidobacteriaceae bacterium | reverse complement strand
CGGCTCCTGAGGAAGGCATATTGCATCCTGTTGCCGCCATAGGAACCACTCTCCGAGTGGAAGCTTTAATGGGATACATCTTACAAAATGGCGAAGCAGTGCCGTCGAGCGGGGGCACAGCAATTGCGGCCGAAGCTCCTGGGCACGCCGCTTCGGTTCGAAAACAAGAATCGCCCGCAGCCGGACCTCTTCGCGCCAGCCCAATCGCCAAGCGCCTCGCTGCCCAGCATGGAATCAATCTTCAGCAGGTGAAGGGAAGCGGTCCGGGTGGTCGCATTGTCGAAGCCGACATTCAAGCTCTCATTTCCAAGCGTGAACCCGCGCCACCAGCGTCAGGGACCGAAAAACCGGCCGGCGAACGCGTCCCCCTCGCAGGTCTGCGCCGGTCACTGGCCGAGCGCTTGCGTGCCACTTTATCTACCGCTGCTTCGACCACCCTGACCCGCGAGGCCGGCGCCGATGTTCTGGTTGCCGCGCGCCGGACCCTCACTGAAAAATTAGGCCAGGCTCCGTCTTATGACGCGTTGTTCATCAAGCTTTTCGCGGCCGCTCTTCGCGAACGCCCGGAACTCAATGCCACCATCGAGAACGAATGCATTGTCCGGGTCAAGGAAATCAACGTTGGCTTCGCCGTGGCCGTTCCCAATGGCTTGATCGTTCCGGTGATCCACAACGCGGATGCCGCGCCCTTCGGAAACATTTTGGCTGCCGTTAAAGAATTAAGCGAGCGAGCCCTCTCCGGCCGCTTGCAGCCCGCGCATCTCGAAGGTGGGACCGCCACCATTAGCAATCTTGGCAGTCACGGGATCGACGCCTTTACGCCCATTCTCAATGGGTCGCAATCCGCCATTCTCGGCATCGGTCGAATTGCAGAGCGCCCCGTTGTGCGCGACGGGCAATTGGCCATCGGCCATACCTGCGTATTGAGCCTCACGTTCGATCATCGAGTTGTGGATGGCGCGCCGGCGGCGCTGTTGCTCGATGCGGTGGTGCGCAGAATGAATGACCAATCGTTCTTCCAGTCTCTAGCATAGGGTGAAAGAAGAAAAAGAATGAGCAGCGCAGCCCAAGTCGATCTCGCCGAACTGGCCAGGCGTATTCGCCAGCATTGTGTCCGCATGACCGGCGCGGCGAACGCCTCGCATGTTGGCGGTTCCTTGTCCGCAGCAGACCTGCTTGCCGCGATCTATGGCCGTGCTCTCCGCAACGATCCGCAGCGCCCCGATTGGCCCGACCGCGACCGTTTCATTATGAGCAAAGGACATGCTTGCTCCGCTCTCTATGCTGTCTTGGCCGAAAGCGGCTATTTCCCAATCGAACGCCTCGAAACCTTTTATCAAAACGGCTCGCCCCTCGCCGGCCACGTCATGCACAAAAATGTTCCCGGCGTTGAGCTTTCCACCGGCTCACTCGGTCACGGCCTTCCTGTGGCCACGGGAATGGCCATCGCCGCAAAGCGCGACGGACGCCCCAGCCGCATCTTCTGCCTGATCAGCGACGGAGAATGCGACGAAGGTTCCGTCTGGGAGGCGGCGCTGTTCGCGCCTCACCACAAACTAGACAATCTGATCGTTCTCGTGGACTACAACAAAATTCAGAGTCTCGGCGCAGTCAAAGAAGTGATCGATCTCGACCCATTGCCAGACAAGTGGCGCGCTTTTGGTTGGGCCGTACGCGAGCTTGACGGCCACGACGTTCACGCCGTCGAACAAGCCGTAACCCAAGTACCTTTTGAGGTTGGACGGCCAAGTTGCATCGTCGCGCACACGGTCAAAGGCAAGGGCGTCAGTTACATGGAGAACAAGCTCTTGTGGCATTACCGCGCGCCGATGGGCGACGACATGACCAAGGCGCTGGCCGAGCTGGACGGCAGCAAATGAGAACCGCATTTATCAAGGAGCTCTTCGAGCTAGCCAAACAGGATGAGCGCATCGTCCTGATCGTCGGCGATTTGGGATTTGGCGTCGTCACCCCGTTTATGGAACAGCTCCCCAAGCAGTTCCTCAACGCCGGCGTTGCCGAACAAAACATGACCGGCTTGGCCGCAGGCATGGCTCTCAGTGGCAAGATTGCGCTTACCTATTCCATCGCTAATTTCCCAACACTGCGCTGCCTCGAACACGTTCGAAACGACGTTTGCTATCACAATGCCAACGTCAAGATTGTGTCCGTTGGCGGCGGCTTTATTTATGGCGCCATGGGCGCCACGCACCACGCAGTCGAAGACATCGCCGTGATGCGCGCTTTGCCGAACCTGATGGTTGTTGCCCCTGGCGATCCCGTGGAGGCTCGCGCCGCCACGCGTGCAGTTATCGCTTATCGCGGGCCTTGCTATCTCCGGTTAGGCAAGGCGGGCGAGCCGGTTGTCCACCAGACGCCGATCGAATTTGAATTGGGTAAGGCGATTCGAATGCAGGAAGGCAAGGACGTCACACTGATTTCCACCGGCGGCATTCTCCTCAACACAGTTCGCGCCGCCGAACTTCTGCAGAAGGAAGGCATCCAAACGCGCCTCCTAAGCATGCACACCGTGAAGCCGCTCGATGCCG
>CAZGBQ010000230.1:0-2564 GCA_964524045.1 uncultured Acidobacteriaceae bacterium | reverse complement strand
GAAGGCATCCAAACGCGCCTCCTAAGCATGCACACCGTGAAGCCGCTCGATGCCGAAGCTGTGCTTGCCGCCGCGCGCGAAACAGAGGCCATCTTCACCGTGGAAGAGCACAGCGTCCTCGGCGGGCTCGGCAGCGCCGTCGCGGAAGTTTTGGCGGAAGCCGAAGGCGTTAAAGTCCCCTTCAAACGAATTGGTCTTCCTTCCGCGTTCTCGCCGCACATCGGCACGCAGGAATACATGCAGGAGCAGCACGGGCTGACGGGAGCGGCCATCGCGAAGACCGTGACGGCCGCTTTGCGCACGCTCACTGGCAGTTTGATCAAAGAGGGACGGTAAAACGCTTCATGATAAAGACGGCGGATCAAAGCAGCGAAATCCTGTCGGGGGAAGGAATGAGTTCCAAAAATCACTCGGGCTGCCGGTTTTGCGGGGCCACGCTCGAGCACACATTTGTGGATCTCGGGGCTTCCCCCCTGGCGCAGAGCTTCCTGAGCCGGGAGCAACTGAATCAGATGGAGCCGTTCTACCCGCTCCACGTGTACGTATGCGGGAAATGTTTCCTGGTGCAGCTTCAGGAGTTTGTCGCCCCCGAAAACATTTTTAGTGACTACTTGTACTTCGCGTCCTATTCCGACAGTTGGCTCGCGCATGCTAAAGCCTATACCGGCCAGATGATTGAGCGTTTCCAGATCAACGAGGAGAGTCTCGTTGTAGAGATCGCCAGCAACGACGGTTATCTTCTTCAGTATTTTGTCGAGAAAAAGATCCCGGTCCTCGGCGTAGAGCCTGCGGCGAACGTCGCGGCCGTCGCGGTTCAAAAGGGCATTCCTTCGCTTGTAAAGTTCTTTAACAGGGACACTGCGCGCGAGCTTGTGGCGAAAGGCCAGCGCGCCGATCTACTCCTCGGCAACAACGTGCTCGCCCACGTTCCCGACATCAATAATTTTGTAGCGGGAATGAAGATCCTGTTGAAGCCGCAGGGCGTAATCACCATGGAGTTTCCCCATCTCATGCGCTTGATGGCGGAGAACCAGTTCGACACCATTTACCACGAGCATTTTTCTTATTTCTCGTTCCTGGCAGTGGAGAAGATTTTTGCCCGGCACGGCCTGACGCTGTTCGATGTCCAAGAACTCTCGACGCACGGCGGATCGCTTCGCATTTTCGCGCGGCATGTGGAAGATGCCTCGAAGCCCGTCAGTCCTCGAGTCAAGGAACTTGGCGCTCGCGAAGAATCCGCCGGGTTTGGCCGGCTCGAAACCTACTCGCGCTTTTCCGAGCAGGTCAAAGAAACCAAGCGCAAGCTCCTGGAGTTCCTCATTCAGGCCAAGCAAAGCGGAAAAAAGATTGCCGCCTACGGCGCTGCCGCCAAGGGCAACACGCTCTTGAATTACTGCGGCGTTCGAACCGACTTCGTGGATTACGTCGTCGACCGCAGTCCCTACAAGCAAGGGAAGTTTCTCCCGGGCATTCGGATCCCCATCCACGCGCCAGAACACATACGGGAGACCCGTCCGGATTACCTGCTGATTCTTCCATGGAACTTGAAGGACGAAATCATCAAGAACAACGCTTATTTGCGCGAATGGGGCGGGCAGTTCGTAGTTCCTATCCCTGAAGTCATAGTCTACAAATAGGGCGGAATCGCTTTCTAACGTCATTGATCCCAAGTTCTGGAAGTCCTGGGGCGACAAGGTTGGGAAACTATGTCGTTCACTGAGGAAACGGTGTACTCACTATCTCCTCGCAAGTTCTCTCGGGCCTGTTGGCCGTATGTTTGTTTTTCATCTAAGTCCAGCAATATCAGCCGCTTAGCGCTGAGTTCGTTTGGATAGCAGATTGCTTCCCTCGAAGGCGCTGGTACTGTCCCTTGATGCGCTAGGGGTGCTTCTGAAGGGTGTGAAGTCCGCCGCTTCCTGCAAGCCGGCAGTCTTCTGATCGCTTCCGCCCCCGTTTATTTAAGAGATGAGGGTTTAAACATTCCCGGTCGAACTTTATCTGTGCGAACGGCAAGCCTGTCCGTTGACCGGGGTGGAGTCTGTGCCGCGCTCGATGCGCAATCCTGCGCGAGTTCGCGTTCTTTTAGCTTCCAATTTTTCAAATGCCCCCGGAGGATGTCCGATGTTGAATAGCTTGCGCTGCCCGAATACTGCGGCGTTTCGCACTCGATTGCTCCAATTCTTCGCCCTCTCTCTTCTCCTCTTGCTTGTGGGGGAGTTCGGGCAAGCGCAGGCCGCTATTTCGCTGGTCCAGCACACGAACAAGGACGCCGGCGTGACCACCACTTCCACGCTTGCCTTCACCAGCGCAAATACCGCCGGAAATTTCATTGCTGTGGCCATTCGCGGCGGCCAGTCCAATTCGCAGGTCTTCACCGTCAGCGATTCGCTCGGCAACACTTACAAGAAAGGGCCGCAGCTTGGCTTCACGGTTAGCGCGGTGACCCTGGCGATCTATTACGCTGAGAACATCAAAGCCGGCGCCAACACCGTCACCGTTTCCATGACCGTTTCAGGGCCCTTGCGCTTCGCCATTTCGGAGTACTCGGGCGTGGCAACCGCGAA
>CAZGBQ010000229.1:0-5227 GCA_964524045.1 uncultured Acidobacteriaceae bacterium | reverse complement strand
ATCATAAAACCGGATCGCGCGAAAGATCACCCCCTTTTTCAGCAGCCTGTTAGAGCACCCGCGCTGAAATTGGAGGAGGAAGCGAATTCATCACACAAAGGGCCCATAGAGCTAACCGTTAGTGCCTCCGGAAGAGCCGCTGGCAGTACGTCATCCGTGCCGAATACGCCGTCCAGTCCGTAAACATCGATGCTGTCGTTGCCTGCGGCGGCAACGAAAACTATCCCGCGTGCCACAGCATTGCTCACGGCTGTTTCAATTGCCACCTCTGGGAAGTTCTGGCTGGAAGTTCCCTCGAAGCTAGCATTCGCAATTTCGATCTCGTCAGCGTGTTGAACGACGTAGTCCATCGCAGCGAGAACGTTCGCCCAGGAAGCGCTAATGGGGGTTTGAATTTGTAAATCCCAGATCCTAGCTCCCGGTGCGACTCCCACCGCGCCGTAGCCGTTATCGAGCGCACCGATAATGCCAGCCACAGCCGTCCCGTGGCCCGTCCAATCCTCCCCGTCGTAGTTGGGATCACCAAAGTCAATAGGCTGAACGATATTTAGGTCCGTTCCATAGTACCAATCCACTCCTGTATCGAGGACCGCAACATTGACATCAATTCGTTGATCCGAACCGTCCATACAAGCCAAGGGGAAGTCGTTTATCCCCATGCGCCAGAGTCCAGCCGAAGTCACTTGCTGCCCGGCAGGCGCGGGAAAGTTGTAGTCGCGTCCTAGCGTGCAGAGCGCGGGCCGAATCGGACCATCGGGCTCGATCGCTATGATCCGAGTATCTAACTGCTTCAGCAGGTTGGATAGGGCGATGGGTACGTCCGCAGCAAAGCCATTCAGGGCATGGTGGAAAACGCAGTTGGGCGTTAAGCCGAATTCTTTCGCCAGAGATTGGGCATCGACCCCCGGTTTCAGGGTGAATATGTAATGTGAGGCGGCCGGAACGAAGTTGGTCGCGCTCAGCGTCGCGGGCTTAGGCGCTGAGATGGGTGAACGATGGGAGACTGTCTCTTGCAACGGCTGAGCGGAGGCTCGGTCACATGCGGCCACGATGGATATACAAAGGATTTCTATTGTGGATCGAGCAAGAATTTTCATAGCGGTAGCAACATGCGCGCGTGCTCTCTCGTTTTTCCGAACTCAGGCTGGCTTGAACCGACTGAATTTCGTGGGGGGATGGCGGACATGGTTTCAGCGGAGTCCTGTGATTTTGTATGTGTCGATCTAAACTGAATGCCGATAAATGAGAGCATCAGCAGGAGCAAGGCGACTATGACCAGTATCCGCCCTGTTCGGCGTGTGGAAGTGAATAGCACGGGGCCCATGAAAAACATGAGGACCTTTTCCCGGCGAGTCTTTGGTCCGTGAGAAGCGGTCTGCTTCGCGGTCAAGGTGAGATCTATCCTCCTGTCGATGTCCGCTTCCCGGTACTGCTGCTGCAAGAGAGCCTTCATATAGTCACGCCGGGCGGTCATTTCGGAATCAGCCGGCTGCGCCGCCACAATCTCCGAGGTGGGATCGGTCTCAAGCTGCCGCAGCCTTTGCGCTACCTGGACCATTTCGGCGGTTTCCGGAAGGTCCACGCATTGACTTCGCTGCGACTGAAGCTGTACGCGCAGACGTTGCCGGTCATACTCGCGGGCAAAACAGCTCCTCCAGCGAACCTTTCCGCGTTCGTACGCAAGAGCGGCCGCGACGAGTGTCAGAGCCCCGACGAAACGCCAATTGCAGATTGGTCTTAAGAACAGCGAAAACTTCGCGCGGTCAAAGTTTTCAAGCCCGCCCTGGGCTACCGCTGCTGCATGGCCCGCTCCGAAAAGGTTCGACACCCAGAGCCATAGAATTACCAACGCGCTCGACAGGCTCGCGAGCAGGGCGGCGCTCCGCAGGAATCCCAAGCCCGCATACGCCCCGCTTGCCCGCGTGGCAGCGAGGCTGCGATCAATTGCCAGACGCGACTCCAGGCCAGGCAGGTACTCGAATTCGAGCAAGGCGTAAATGCCGGAAGACGCGATGAAGTAGGTGTAAGGAGTCATCACAAAATGCGAGCCGGCCGCCATCTGATCGCGCTTCCCCCGCTCATTTCGCCTTACCGGCAGCGTCCTTCACAGCATCCAAGGCTGTTTTGGTCCATGAGACCTTTGTCGTCTCCACTGGCTCTGCTTTCACAGCCTCAATTTGTCTGGGTACAGTTGTCGCCCGTACGGGCAATCTGAACCGGCCGATGGCGACGCTGGCTGAGGGCAAAGAAATCTCCGATAACGCAGCCTCTTTGACAGTTTCAAGAAGGGTATCGATCGGACCGTTTGGCGTCGGGTCGGGACCAGCCGGGTCGCCGTCAGCTAGAAGCTTACGAAAAAGCTGCTTCCCCTCAATTTCCCCGACAGTACGAAAGGCGCGCCTGATGGATGGATCTATGCCATCAAAAACTTGCCCCAGTTCGCTGCGTGCTTCACCGAGTAGATCACTGAATAATTGCCGCCCAAGCACAATGGCGGGCTCCGCGGCTCGATTGAAGTTTTGGCTACGCGCCCTCAGATTACAACGCAATGTAGGGCTGCGTTCGAATCTTTCTCGCAACCACTCGACCAGTTTGATCTCATGTGGTGTTACCCCTGCCAACGGGGCAACCTGAGAGCGAGCTATCGCCTCGCGACCAGCCCCAAGAGCAGTGACCCAGAATGAATCAGCCAGGAGGGTGTTCTCGAGATGCAGAACTGCGTTCGTAAGCAGACTATTGTCATCCTCCGTACACTGGTACGTCGCCGGACCATTCGTAAGATCGCCTGGAATTCCCTTGGCGACTTCCTGCAGCCTTAGCACCAACATATTCAGTTGAAGTTTCGTCATGCTCCGGTCCAGTTTGTCGTTTGCAGAACGTGACTCGATTCCGATAAACGACGGTACCAGCAGCAACAAGCAGGCGACCGCGATTATGCGGGTGGATTTCGGAAGGAAGGTCAGGAGACGCTGGCTCAAGAAGAGTGCGAGCAGCCCATCCGGGCCATTTTTCAACCCAGGCCGAACGGTTCGCTCCATTGTCTGCTCAACGTTCATCCGACGCGACAGGTCCAACGCCTCGTACTCTTCCCTGAGGAGACGGCTTTCACGAAGTGCAATCTCGCGTGATTCGGATTCGACCAGCCCGATTGGGATCAGCAGGAACTCGGCCTCAAGCTTTTTGATTCGCTTGGCTACCCGGCGCATTCTCCAGGTGGGGCGCACGCTCGGCCAATTGCCAGCGGCGCGCTCGGACCGAAGCCGAGCTATCTCGTTTTCCCAAGTGTGCCTGAGGCACGCGCCTCCAGTCTTCCCGCGAAGATAGGTCAGCACCGTGACGCTGATAATCAGCACCGACGTCACGATCCAACCCCACGTCTCACCAATGTCCGTCAACAATTTTCTTGCTGCACTGACGCTGGCCAGCGCCTGCTGAATTGTGATGGGATCGTCCGCTCTGGAAATCTTTAGGACAAAAATGATGAACATCAGCAATAAGGTTGAGAGCACCGCCACCAGTGCGGCGCCGCTGAGGAAACTGAGGCCCGCGTACAAACCGCCAAGACTCATGCGCCCACCCTTTGTACCGGCCCTCAAGCGGGCGCGCGCCCATGGCACCACTCCAACTTCGAGAAGAACGTAAGACGCAAACGACAGACTGAGGAATGTTCTCAGACCAACCGTAGCCTTAGGGCGCGCAATTGCCGCAGACAATTTGGACGAGTTTCCGGTCGATCCGCCGCTGAAACTGGCTCCGTTCGACTGGAAAGCTGTCGCGCGCAGGTCCCACGTGTACCAGGTCGGCTGTTCAATCTGGTTGGTCGCCGGGCAAGGCAACGACAGAACGACATCCGGCAAGCCGTTCAAGCCTGCCGACGGTTGGCCTAGTTGAGTCCACTGGCCTGAAGTAGCACCGTCTGACGCTGCCGAGCTAGAGGCGTCCGGAACGGCTGCCGCGGCTTCGCTACCTCGCAAGCTTAAGGGACAGAGCGCGATCACCGGGATGACTGAAAGAGCCAAAATCCGGGAGTTGACCGTCCCACCAAGCTGGGGAGCCATTTTCATTCCGGTTTCCTTCGGATTGTGATGCAATCGAATGACAATGGTGCATCGGAGAGGGCCGGTTGAGGCGCGAAGCAGACGCGAAAGAATGAAGGTCGCTGTTGGGTTTTTGATCCCCTGGGCGCGTGGTTCATGCCAGGACTCTGCGAAATCCTTGGCTGCTGCGGTATCTACAAAAGTGTAGATGGCGGGGAGGGATTCCAGGACGGCAAGAGCAGGGGATTACGTGACCACGGAAGGGGTAAACGGAACTGAAAGAAGATGGCGCACGCTTCAGCTTCCACTTTCAGCAAAAAGCAGTCTGAGTTTCGAAAGCTTGCGCCGCAAGCGCTCCACGCTTGACAAGATTAGAGCCAAGAAAAATCAGCAAAATCGAATTCTCTCACGATTTCGTCCTGCACGCCCCTCCGCTCACGTGCTCACTTCGGCTTAAGCTGTGGGAAGAGAATGACGTCGCGAATGCTTTCCTGGCCCAGCAGCATCATGCACAGGCGGTCGATGCCCAGGCCCATCCCACCGGCGGGCGGCATCGCATGCTCGAGCGCCACCAGGAAATCCTCGTCGAGCTTTTGCTGCTCGCCACCGGCCTGATGCTCCAGGCGTTCGCGTTGCTCAAGCGGATCGTTTTGCTCGCTGTAAGCCGGCGCGATCTCCTGGCCGTTAATGCAACACTCGAACACTTCGACCGTCGTCGGGTCCTCGGGCGAGAGCTTGGCCAGCGGAATCAACTCTTTCGGCGCATGGGTCACGAACGTTGGATTGACAAGCGTCGGCTCGATTAGTTTCTCGAACAATGCTTGCGAGACTTCGAAGTCCTCGTATTCCTTGGCGATTTCCGCACCAAGTTTGACCGCCCGTTCGCGCCGCTGTTGGGGCGTGAGCTCAAACCAATCCGCTCCGCCGCGCTCGCGCACGAGGTCTTTGTATTTCACCCGCCGCCAGGGTGGAGTCAGATCGATTTTTTTGGTCACGTTGCCGGCCGAGTCCTTGTGTTCGACCCGTAACGTGCCGAGAACTTTCTGAGCGACCTGGCAGATCATCGACTGAACCAGTTCCATCATACTCTCGTAATCGCCATAAGCCTGGTAGGCCTCGAGCATGGTGAATTCGGGATTATGTTTGCGCGACAAGCCTTCGTTGCGGAAGTTGCGGCCAATCTCGAAGAC
>CAZGBQ010000228.1:0-5301 GCA_964524045.1 uncultured Acidobacteriaceae bacterium | reverse complement strand
CCCTGCTGACGCGCTTGCGCCGGGCACAACACGGCCCAAACATCGCGTAATTCAGGGCTTCAACGCATTCCAGGAACTGAAACAGCGGTCAACATTCGCCTCCATCTAGCAATTGACGAGGCTCCCCGCGAACATGCAGCTTCGCCAAAGTTGAATTCTGCTCCACTTCGACAACCACCCAACCCGTCATCCCGGCGGAGGGATCTCTCTTCAAATTCGGAATTTGGGATAAGTCAGAGAGTGCGCCTCGAGTCACACAAATCTGCGCCCTTTGCGCCTGACCGGCGAAACCGAATCGCCTGCAACAAAATTCGGCGGTAGAATTCGTGTGTTTCAGGAATCCGCGTGACCACTGCAAAAACAGATGCCATTCACTTGCGCCTCGCCCTGCCAGCAGATGTGCCCGTCCTGAAGGAGCTGATTGAAGCATCCGTGCGCGGCCTGCAAACGGAGGACTATTCTCCAGCGCAAATCGAAGGCGCGCTAAAAACGGTCTTTGGCGTCGACAGCCAGATCATTGCCGACCGGACGTATATTGTCGCGCAGACCCAGTCCGCGCTCATCGTCGGCTGCGGTGGTTGGAGCAAGCGCAAGACGCTCTACGGCAGCGATCATTGGACTGGCCGCGAGGATGAGTTGCTGGACCCTCAACGCGATGCCGCCAAGATTCGCGCCTTCTTCATTCATCCGGCTTGGGCGCGGCGGGGCGTCGGCACTCTGATCCTTGAAGCGTGCGAGCAAGCCGCGCGAGCGGCAGGTTTCACTCGCTTCGAAATGGGCGCTACGTTGACCGGTGCCAAGCTCTTCGGCGCAAAAGGCTATGCCGCGGTGAAACCCATCTCCATTCCTTTGGTGAACGGCGAGACGCTGCCGGTGATTCACATGGAGAAACGCGCCATGTGATGTTGCCTCAAACCTGTCATCCCGAATCCCCGCGCTTTTTGCGGGGTGAGGGATCTGCTTTTCGATTTTGACGACGTCCAAAATCGCGCTGCCCAAGCGCTGCAGGTATAATTTCCGCGCATGATTTCCCTCGGCACCATCGCTCGGCGCAGCTACGGCGTTTTCACTCGCGTCTTCCCGCGCTGCAGCATGATTTCGCAAGCCATCGCCTTCAATCTTTTTCTGGCCTTTTTCCCAACGCTGCTCATCGCCGTGGCGTTGGCCACCACGCGCATTGGCGGCAAGACCAGCTTGCTCGAGTTGGTCCGCGACCTGACCGAATTTCTCCCTCCGGGAAGCCAGGGTGTCGTTTCCGAATTCCTGGTGAATCGCGGCCCTGACGCCTGGAAAATCGCGCTTTTGGGATGGTCGGGTACTCTGATCGCGGGCTCGCAGGTCATGAAGCTGGTCATGGAAGGAATCCACATCATTTACGGCGAAAAAGAAATGCCCGGATTCCTGCACCGCCAGCTTCGCGGACTGTTGCTGCTGTTGATCACTATTGCGCCATTACTCAGTGCCGCCATTCTCGGCATTTTAGGAAGGCCGGTGCGGCGCTGGATCGCCCATGAGGCTGGGAAGCACACCATTCTCCACGGCTGGTGGAACGTGTTTTTTCCCGCGGCAGCCATGGTCCTGGCAATGCTGGCCCTGACCGCCATCTATCGCTTCGCGCGGCCGCGCGAGGACAGCTTGCGAAACGTGCTTCCAGGCGCCATGATCGCGACTGTTCTCTGGTGGCTTGTCGACGCGCTCTTTGGATTCTATGTCCGGCGTGTGCCTTATGGCTTGGTTTACGGTGGATTGACTGCAGTCATCGGTTTGATCCTCTGGATGCAGCTCTCCGCAATCATCATCTTTCTTGGCGCAGGCTGGAACGCCGAGCTAGCAGAAAGCCGCAAGCTAGTGTCTCGCCACTGAAATAACCGAAATAACCGGCATCCCTTGGCCTGTCATCTCGGCGGAGAGATCTCTCTTCGACTTTACAATTCAGGCGCAACACTTAAGACTTGAGACCTAAATGTAACACTGGAGCAGTGTAGGGCCCGCCTTCCTAGGCGGGCCGCTTGCTCGCGAGTTAGCTTGGGTTGCTCTCTTGGACGGAGGAGCTCTTTCGTGACCGACGTCACCGTTCGTGTGGAATGTTATTCCGGCTTCAAGGCCGACGAGCGCCCCATGCGCTTCGTTCTTGGTGAGCGCGACCTCGACGTTCTCGAAATCGAAGATTGCTGGTATTCCCCGGGCGAAACCTATTTCCGCATTCTGGCCAGCGACGGCGATCGCTATGTCCTGCGCCACATCGACGCCCAGGATTCCTGGACCCTCGCTGCCTACCGCCGTTCAGTTTCCAGTTAGCCCGTCATTCGGGCGGGACCTGCTGTTTGTTGTCAGATTGAGGCTGCTGCTCGGTGTCCGACGGCGGTGTTGTCGGTGCACTTTGTGCCTCTTTTGCAGAGCGTTTTGCGAATTTCTTCTGCTCACGCCGTTCCGCCTTAGCTCGTTGCTTTTCCTGCCGCTTCATTTCCTTCTGGCGCTTTTTGAACGTGATGCTCATGGATCTCCTCAGAAGTCCGGTTTTATTCTACGTTCATTGCGAGTCGTGGCTTACCAGCGCGGTTCGCGCGGCTGGCGAGCCGATTCGCGGTAATCCTCATGCGAGAATCCGCTGCGGCCGCGACCACCAGGGGTGCGTCCGCCGCCGCTATTGCTGCGCGCGGGGCGCTCGCCCTTGGGCCGCGCTTCGTTGACTTTGAGGTTGCGGCCTCCCATTTCTTTTCCGTCGAGAGCCGCAATGGCCTTCGCTGCCTCAGCATCATTGGGCATTTCCACAAAAGCAAAACCGCGCGCCCGGCCTGTCTCGCGATCAGTCACGATGTGAATGCGCCCGACCTGCCCAAAGGGCTGGAAGAGCGCCGTCAAATCGGCCTCCGTAGTTTGAAAACTCATGTTGCCAACAAAAAGATTCTTCATTCTAAATCTCCCTTACTGCGTACTTGAAATTGATGTGTGCCAAATTTGGATAGACGAGACTGCCTCATAAAGATCCTTCGAGAAACGTGCGGACGTGGCCGGAGCGGGATGGGTGGCGGAGTTTGCGCAGCGCCTTGGCCTCAATTTGGCGAATGCGCTCACGCGTGACGGCGAACACCTGGCCGACTTCTTCGAGGGTGCGTTCATTGCCGTCCTCAAACCCAAAACGCATGCGGATGATGCGCTCTTCGCGAGGACTGAGCTTCTTCAGCATAGAGGCCATCGTCTCCTTCAGGCTGAGGCTGATGGCTGCCTCCGATGGAGAGACTAGGGCCTTGTCTTCGATGAAATCGCCCAGGTGAGCGTCTTCCTGCTCGCCGATGGGAGTCTCGAAAGATATAGGTGTTTGGGCGATCTTGCGCGTGCTGCGCACTTTTTCGATGGTCATGTCCATCCGCTGGGCCAGCTCTTCCGACGTGGGCTCGCGGCCAAGTTCCTGCACGAGTCGGCGGGAGCACCTTGCGAGCTTATTGATGATTTCGATCATGTGGACCGGCACTCGGATAGTGCGCGCCTGATCGGAGATGGCGCGCGTGATGGCTTGGCGAATCCACCAGGTAGCGTAGGTGGAGAACTTGTAACCGCGGCGCCAGTCGAACTTGTCAGCGCCTTTCATGAGCCCGAGATTGCCTTCCTGGATCAAGTCGAGAAACTGCAGGCCGTGATGGGTGTATTTCTTGGCAATCGAGACGACCAGGCGAAGGTTGGCTTCGGTTAGTTCTTTTTTGGCCTCGAGCGCCTGCGCTTCACCCCGCTGGATGAGTGTGAGGGTGCGTTTGAAGCTGGTCACCCCAACTTCGCTCGATTGTTCGATCTCTTTCAACGCCGCGCGGCGCGCACGCAGCTCTTTGCGAGCTTCGGCGGCGACATCGCCCAGGGCGGCGTCCACGCGGCGCTCGAGGCGGCGTGCTTCGCGCTCGACGGCGTGCAGGCGCTCGACAGCCAAACGCATTTTGTCGATCAGGCGTTTTTTCTCCAGCCAATGGAAAGAGATGTCGCGTATCCCCAGAGAAATCTGGACACGGGTCCGGGCAACAGCCCATTTGACTCGGAGATAGGACTGCCGTTTGGATTTTGGAGTCTTGGCCAGTTTTTCCGCTTGCTTCAGCGCGGTTTTGTAGAGCTCCGCGATCTTCCCAATTTGCCGAAGTGTCTGCTTAGCCTTGTTGGCAATTTTTTCTTCGGTGAGATCCTCATCATCGAACTGAACAATTTCCTTGATGGAGCGCGCACCATTGTGCAAACCTTCCCCGACGGCAATGATTTCCTTAATGATGATCGGCGAGCGCGTGATGGCCTTCATGACCACGAGCTGCCCGCGCTCGATGCGCTTGGCAATGACTACTTCGCCCTCACGGGTGAGCAGCGGCACGGAACCCATTTCGCGGAGGTAGATGCGGACCGGATCCTGAGATTTGGGGTCGACACCGAAACTGAGGTCAAGGCTACCTTCGTCAGCGAGTTCCTCTTTCGGGCCGGGTTCGGGACCCTCCACGGCATTTGCAGCGGCGCGCGTTGCGTTTGCGGTGGCAAGGTCCTCGTAGATCTCAATACCCTGGCGCTCCAAGATGGACAAGAGATCGTCTATTTCCTGCGATGAATGGACATCTGCGGGCAGACTGTCGTTAATCTCATCGTAGAGCAGGTAGCCGCGCTCCTTACCGATCAGGATGAGCTGCTGAACGTGGCCAAACTCGTCTTCAATGCGTCGCGCCAAGAATTCTCCTAAGTTTGCTGGAATGAAATGAGGTGGGCGACATCAAGACTCGTTGTCTTCCCTGGGGGCAGAGGCGCCAGGCTTCGTTTTCGGCGTGTGGGCGGCCTTGTAATCAGCCAGTTCTGCGTCAGTGACGCAAAAGCGAGTGGAGGGAGGATGGTCGGTCTGGGTAGCGAATTCCCGGTGAAGCCGGAGGGAGCAGATATCCGGCGCATCCTGATAGCGCACGCGATGCGCCACGAAAGCGTCGTTCGCAATAGTCACAAAGTATTCAGACGATCCGCCGTCGGTTCCGCGAAGGGTGAAGGTGTATTCACGGACCGCTTCCTTGTTTTCAAACCCAACGTACTGTAGGACAACCGCTTCACTCACAAAGATCCACCATTCCGAGACGGAAACAGTCGCACGCCTTGCCTCAGGAACCTCTTAAGTGGATCAAGAGTTTCCAAAAGAGCCCCAAAGGCGGCACATCCATGATGGCACACTTATGCGCCTGGCTGTACGACCATCTCCAAAGCGCGGTCGATCTACCAGCGGGAATTAGCCTTCCATCTGCGCTTGCAGGAATTCCCCGGGCAAACGAACCATCCTGGGGCCGGATGTCGCCGGAG
>CAZGBQ010000227.1:0-5307 GCA_964524045.1 uncultured Acidobacteriaceae bacterium | reverse complement strand
CCAAAGAGGAGCGACAGAAGCCTCGCTGGCGGGTAGCGGTTCGGCGGTGTTTGGAGTTTTCCCGAGCCCAGCGATGGCGCGCCGAGCCGCTGTGGGGTTTCCGCACGATCAGACCTTCGTTTGCGAGACACTCTCGCGCGCGAGGTACGCTCGTAGGATGCGCATCGCGGGATAGTCCTGCGCTCGCGTTGTGGATTCAGCCTTCAGCGCCTCCGCAGAAGTTAACAGTCCACGGTCAAAGTTCAGGGTTAAGAGTTGAATCAGAGATTGCGATTCGTGATGCGACTAAGGGTTAGCCCCGCTTCACGAATTTCTTTCTTTCACTCAGGACTTAAAACTTTAAACCTTTTTGGAGAACTCGCGTCGTGAATGACGACCGCTTCAAAATCTTCTCGGGAACCGCAAATCCGGTGCTGGCCGAACATATCTGCCACCACCTGAATGTGCCGCTGGGCAAAGCGCTGCTGGGACGATTCAGCGATGGCGAAATCTATTTCCAGATTCTCGAAAACGTGCGCGGCGCGGACGTCTTTGTCGTGCAGCCATGCCACCACCCGGTGGACAACCACTTGCTCGAGTTACTGCTGATGATCGACGCGTTCAAGCGCGCCTCTGCCTGGCGAATCACCGCGGTGCTGCCGTATTACTGCTATGCGCGGCAGGACCGCAAAGACAAGCCCCGTGTTCCAATTTCCGCGAAGCTCGTTGCCGACTTGTTGGAAACCGCGGGCGCCAGCCGCGCGCTCACCCTGGATCTTCACGCGCCGCAAATTCAGGGCTATTTCGATGTGCCCGTGGATCATTTGTACGGGTCGCCCGTGCTCGTCGAATACTTCCGGCACCTAAACCTGCCGAATCTCACGGTGGTTTCACCGGATGCCGGGGGCGTGGAGCGCGCGCGCTTCTTTGCCAAGAAGCTGGATGCGCCGCTGGCTATCGTCGACAAACGGCGCGTGGACGTAGACGTGAGCGAAGTCATGAACCTAATCGGTGACGTGCGCGGACGCAGCGCGCTCGTTGTGGACGACATCATCGATACCGCGGGGACTCTGGTGAAGACAGCCGAGGCTTTGCTTCGCGAAGGAGCCACGCAAGTGTACGCGGCCTGTACACATGCGGTGCTCTCTGGCCCGGCAGTAGAGCGTTTGCAGAAGTCCAAGATTTGCGAAGTCGTGGCCACGGATTCTGTGCCGCTCAGCGAAGCGGCGAAGAAGATGGGCAAGATTCGCGTGCTCAGCGTCGCAGATCTGTTGGCGCGCGGCATTCGCTCGATTCACGAGGAGAGTTCCATCAGCGAGCTGTTTATTTAAGAGGGCAGGAGGCGGGGGCTTCAGCCCTCGCGTAAGTGTTCAGGGATGAGCAGGGCTTTTCGCCCCTGAAGCTATGCAACATAAGAAGGAAAGAAGACCATGGCTGAGAAAGCAGAAAAGATCGTAGTGGAAGGCGCGCCTCGCGCCACGCGGGGCAAGAACGAAGCGCGACGGCTTCGCCAGACCGGCAAAGTCCCGGCAGTGCTGTACGGAGGCA
The DNA here is from genome assembly GCA_964524045.1 of uncultured Acidobacteriaceae bacterium. GTDB lineage: Bacteria > Acidobacteriota > Terriglobia > Acidiferrales > UBA7541 > Acidiferrum. The sequence continues at coordinate 3,780 of CAZGBQ010000227.1, read as the reverse complement.
AGGGTGGCCCGATCACCCTTTCGGTGAACGCCAAGCAAGTGGGCGCGATCCTGCGCTCCGAAAGCGGCCACAACACGCTCTTTCAGGTGGACTTGGGCGGCAAAGAGGAACCGGCAATCTTGAAGGATTGGCTCGTGGACCCGACGACCGGAAAGCTTCTGCACGTCGATCTGATGCGCGTCGCGATGGACGTGCGCATGAAGGTGAAGGTGCCCGTCCACACTTTCGGCGAGCCCGCGGGAGTGAAAGTACAAGGCGGTGTGTTTGAAGTCGTGACCCGCGAAGTGGAAATCGAGTGCTTGCCAACGGACATCCCGACGGAGTTCCGCATGGACGTCAGCGAGCTGATGCTCGGCAAGCAGTTGCGTGCGAGTGACCTTCCCGTCGACACAGCAAAGATGAAGCTGCTCACTGAGCCCGAGCGCGTGCTTGCACACGTTGTTGCGCTCAAGGTTGAAGAAGAGAAGCCCGCGGAGGTCGTGGCCGCGGAAGGGGCAGCTCCGGCCGAGCCCGAAGTCATCAAGAAGGGCAAGAAGGAAGTGGAAGGCGAAGAAGGCGCAGAGGGAGCGGAGCCCAAGGCCGAGAAATCCGACAAGACCGAGAAGAAAGAGAAGAAGTAAGGATTGCGCGGGCTGGAGTTTATGTTCGTTTCACCAGTCACGAGTCACCAGTCGCCAGTTACGAGTGGCGCGCATATTGCCGTGCTTCGCCAGGTGCACTGAAACGACATGCGGCTCATTGTCGGACTTGGGAATCCCGATCCGGAGTATCAGTGGACGCCGCACAACCTGGGATTCATGGTGGTGGACGAGCTGGCAAACCGCCACGGAATTCGCGTCGAGCGGCCGGAAGGAAAGGCGCTGGTCGGCCGGGGGAAGTTTGCGGGCGAAGACGTGCTGCTGTCCAAGCCGCAGACGTACATGAATCTGAGCGGCGTCTCGGTGCGCGAGCTGCTCGCGAAGTACGAACTGGATTTGAACGATTTGCTGGTGATGTGGGATGAAGTGCAATTGCCTCTGGGCACGATTCGCATTCATCCGGACGGCAGCGCGGGCAGCCACAACGGCGCAAAGTCCGTTATCGGGGCGGTTGGCACTCAGGAGTTTGCCAGACTTCGGCTGGGTTGCGGCCCAGAGCATCCGCTGAGCAGCCGCAGGGAGCATGTGCTGCGGCCGATGAAGAAGGCGGAATTGGAAGTTGCGGCAGAAATGGTGGGCGAGGCCGGCGACGCCGTGGAAATGATTCTAATGCAGGGCCTCGATGCGGCGATGACCAAGTACAACCGCCGCAAGCCCGAGGCGTCGGACGAGACGATGTAGCGGCGGCTTTACGTCCCGGTCATGGGTTAGCGGCGGGTTCACCCCGTCGTCTTGGGTTTGTAGCGGCGAGCTTACCTCGCCGAACGTTTGCCGGCGGGCTTGCCCGCCACTGGGAACAGAAAGAGGTCACCATGGAAGAACGTTATTACGATTTGATTTTCATCGTCCGGCCGGCGACGCCGGAAGAGGAAATCAAGAAGATTCTCTCGGTGGTCGAGCACACCTGCGCGGAAAAGGGCGGCAAGGTGGAAAAGACCGAGCAATGGGGCACGCGCAAGCTGGCCTATCGCGTGGCCAAGCATCGCGAAGGCATTTACGTGCACCAGGAGATTCGCACCACTCACGGCGAGCTGATTGCCGAGTTGGAGCGCCGCCTTCGCGTGCAGGACGCGGTGATCAAATACCAGACGGTGCGGTTGGACGAGGATTTGAAACGCCAGAAGAAGCTGTCGCAAAAGCGCGAGAAGCGCGCCGCACGGCGTCCGCGCCGCTCGACAGCGCCTGCGGCACCGTCTGTTCCGGAACAGGCTGCGGCGGCGAGCTAGGGGGGGCTCTACAGTGAGGCTAACCGCTGTAGAATCAACACTTCCAAAAAAACAGGGGAGGGGTGGGATCACCAGTTCTCAAAGATTCTTCCCAATGGGAAGCCCTGAAGACACAAGTTTAGGAGCGAAGTTCTTCCCGGCAGTGCCGGGACGACACGGAAAAGGGTGAACGGTATGCCAGACGAACAGAAACAAGCAACAGCGCCAGCTGGACCTCCGCCTCGGCGCGAGGGCGGTCCTGGCGGCGGGCGGCGCGAAGGTGGTCCAGGCGGTGGTCCTGGAGGACCGGGGGGCCCTGGTGGGCGTCCCCGCGGCAAGCGCCAATACTTCCGCAAAAAGAAAGTCTGCAAGTTCTGCGTCGAGAAGATGGACTTCATCGACTACAAGCGCGCGGACATTTTGTCGCAGTTTGTCCAGGAGCGCGGCAAGATTCTGCCGCGCCGCATGACCGGCGTTTGCGCGCGGCACCAGCGCTGGCTGGGCGTGGCCATCAAGCGCGCGCGCAACATCGCTCTTCTGCCGTTTGCAGGCAGCGCGGCGGGCACGCAAGCGCCTCGCGCTGTGACTCCCGGAACGCAGCATGGCGCAACTGCGCCAGGCGCGGGGCATCCCGCCCCGGCCGCTGTCCATCCTGCACTTACGCCGGCAGCCGAAGCGCCCAAGACTTGAGGATCAGTTTTAAGTTGTGAGTAGAAGGAATTGAAGAGGCTGGGATCCAGAGAGCAATGAGGGATCTAGCTTCGGCCTCCCGAGAAACATAAGGTTGCCAAGAACCGGTACACAGGAGCATAGAGAAGCGAGATGCAAATCATTCTTCAGGAAGACATCGACAAATTGGGGAACCGCGGCGATGTGGTGACCGTCAAGCCAGGCTACGCCCGCAACTTCTTGCTGCCGCGCAAGCTCGCGGTGGAAGCGACCGCCGGAAACTTGAAGGCCATCGAGCGCATTCGCACCGCACTGGCCAAGAAAACGGCCACGGAGCTTGAAGCGGCGCAAAAGCAAGCCGAGTTGCTCAATAGCGTTGCGCTAAAATTCACGCGCAAGACCGGCGAAAATGATCAGATGTTCGGCTCGGTTACTTCGGCGGACATCGCGGAAGGACTCGCCACGCAAGGATTCAAGATTGACAAGCGTCAAGTGCAGCTTACCGAGCCGATCAAAATCATCGGGGAGTCGCAAATCACTATCAAGGTATTCCGCGACGTCACGGCGCAGATCAAGGTCACTGTCGACAAAGAATCGTAGTCCATCGCACGAGCTCGAAGATTGCATTCGGTCAAGGGGCACGATACTTCGTGCCCCCAATTTTTTTGCGCGCGAGAAAATTTTCAGAGATTTCCGACGCGATTCACAGGCGTGCACAGGCAATCGGATTGACCCTTGCGGCGCTTCCGCGCACAATGCGCAAACTGGTTCGAGGCGGGAAGTAAGAACAAGCTCCCACGCCAAGTAAAGTAAATGCGGCCCTCGCGAAACATATAGGGCTTGCGCACAGGCGAAACGTGTGCTAAAAACAGACGAATACAAGGCGAAGAATAAGCGAATATAAATGCCTGCTGACACCACCCTTGAAAAGCCGTTGCCGAATAATCTGGAAGCCGAACGCTCCGTGCTCGGCGCCATTTTGCTGGACAATCACGCCCTGAACGCGGCCATCGAGACGCTGCGTCCCGAAGATTTCTTCCTCGACCAGCACCGCCGCGTGTTCACCCATATGATCGCGCTAGGCGAGAGCCAGCAGGCCATCGACCTGGTCACGCTGACCGACGAATTGCACCGCAAAGGCGAACTGGAAGCCTCGGGCGGCGCGCCGTACCTGGCATCGCTGGCCGACGGCATGCCGCGCGTTTCCAACGTGGAGCACTACGCGCGCATCGTCAAAGAAAAAGCCATCCTGCGCAACCTGATCCACA
>CAZGBQ010000226.1:0-5311 GCA_964524045.1 uncultured Acidobacteriaceae bacterium | reverse complement strand
ATGGCGCGCCCGGCCCGATTCGAACGGGCGACCCTCTGCTTAGAAGGCAGACGCTCTATCCAGCTGAGCTACGGGCGCTTGAGTTCATTCTAAGAGATTATCTGCTCCGAAACCACATACATGCGCCGACGGTAGGCAACCCACGGATTGCAAGTAGCGCGTCTTCTTGGCTCTTCCAAGCACCCCTTCGACTTTTGTAAACTCATTCCGGCAACGTAGCGAATAAGAACCACAAAAGGTACGCAGAATGAAACCTGAAAGACTCTCGATGCACTCGCTGTTAAATCGATTTTGCACTGGCCCTCTTTGGCTTACCATTTTGCTGGCAGGTTTCCTACTTCCAACCACAGCGCTGGCGAACGACGAGTACTATCGTCACAGCTTTTTCGACAACAGCCTCACGTCTGATTTCTATTTTTACAGTTCCGCCACGGCGTTCGCTCCCAGCACACTAGAGGAGAAAAACTCGAAGCTGCCCGTGGACACCAGCACATTCCTGACTCCTCCGAACGCTCTGCGCCTCGAATGGAAGTCTATGGAAAAAGGAAATTGGCAGGCCGAAGTCAAGCTCGTGAACTTCCGCAACCGCTTCCCGGAATTGCGCGGCAACAGCTTATTCGTCTGGTGCTTTGCTCCCCAAGCTGTCGCCGCTGCGGATCTTCCGCGCATTGCGTTCTCGAACACCGGCGAAGGACTTCAGGTCGCGCAATTCCCCGGGAGCTTCACGGAGGCCCTGCCGCTCGGCAAGTTTTCCGGAGACATTCCCGCGGGCCGCTGGATTCAAATCCGCATACCCTTTTCCGCATTTCACACGACTTCGATTTACGAGTTTCGTTCCGAGCAACTCCAAAACATCATGTTTCTGCAGGGCCGGGCCGACGGCGCGCACCACGTCTTGCTTCTCGATGAAATTCGCGTGGACGACGAGGCCGCCGCAGACAGCGCAGATCGAAGCGCTGCTTCTTTGCCAATTCCACAAAATGTCCGCTCTGCGGGGTATGACCGGCACATTGATATTCAATGGGATCCCGTTTCGCACGCGGAAGTCGGCCGCTATGTCGTGTACCGCTCGTTCGACGGCAAAGACTTCAAGCCCATTGGGATCCAACTGCCGGACGTTCATCGATTCACGGATTTTCTCGGTAAAAGCGGCGTGACTTCGCACTACAAAGTGGCGGCGTCCACGATTCGCTATCAGGAGTCCCCAGTTTCATCGGCGACGACAGCCGCCACGCGCGCCTTAAGCGACGATGAATTGCTGACGATGCTGCAGGAAGCGTCTTTCCGGTATTACTGGGAGGCCGCCGACACCAGTTCGGGAATGGCTCGCGAAAGCATTCCGGGAGATGACCGCATGGTCGCCACCGGCGCCAGCGGCTTTGGCGTCGCAGCGTTGGTAGTTGGAGCAGACCGCGGATTCATTACGAGGAAACAAGCAGTCGAAAGACTTACCAAGATTGTCGGATTCCTGGAGCGTGCGCCACGCTTCCACGGCGCGTGGTCGCATTACAACAACGGCTCCACGGCTCAGGTAATGCCCGTCTTCGGAGCTTTCGACGACGGTGCCGACTTGGTAGAAACTTCCTTCATGATGGAAGGACTGCTGGCCGCGCGGGCTTATTTCCGCGGTCCAAATCCGGAAGAGGTCGCTCTCTTTCAGCGGATCACTAAGCTATGGGAAAGCGTGGAATGGGATTGGTTTCGCCAGACGGCGGAGAGCCATTTCTTGTATTGGCATTGGTCCCCACTTTGGACTTGGCGCATTCACCATCCCCTCATCGGATTTAACGAAGTGATGATCACTTATCTGCTTGCGATGGCCTCGCCGACACACGGTGTGCCCGCAAGCTACTACTATTCCGGCTGGGCCAGCCAGGATCCCAACGCTCTCGCGTACCGCGAGGGCTGGTCCGGCAGCAAGGACGGAAATCACTACTCGAACGGAAACACCTACTACGGCATCAAGCTCGATGTAGGCGTCGGCACCGGCGGGCCGCTCTTTTTCACGCATTACTCATTCTTCGCTTTCGATCCCCACCGCTTGCGCGACCGTTTCACGTCGTCTTATTTTGAAAACAACCGCAACATTGCTTTGATCAACCGAGCCTATTGCATCGCAAATCCCAAGCATTTTCAGGGCTACGGCCCCGATGCCTGGGGATTGACGGCAAGCGATGGCCCCGGCGGCTACGTTCCGCACGCGCCGGACAACAACAGCGACTTTGGCACGATCACGCCCACCGGCGCCCTGTCCTCGTTCCCTTACACACCGGAAGCATCCATGGAGGCTTTCAAACATTTTTATCGCGACCTGGGCTCGCAGATGTGGGACATCTATGGCCTGCGCGACGCGTACAACCCCGGCCAGGATTGGATTTCCAACATCTATATGGGCTTGAATCAGGCGCCCATTACCGTGATGATCGAAAACTATCGCACCGGTTTGCTGTGGAAAAACTTCATGTCCAACCCCGAGATCGGTGAGATGCTGAAGAAACTCGAAGCGGAGACCCGGAAGTAGGAGCGCAAGACATGGCCGGACAAGAGTTACAGCGCCGAGAAATGCTGCGGATCATGGCCACCGCCGCCGCGGTATCCAAGTTTCCGGGCTTTGCGAAATGGAGCTTCATCTGCGCGCATGACCATGCCACAACTGCGCAGATCCGGCCTGAGAGCTATCAGCCGCTCTTCTTTTCCCCATCCGAATATGCGGCAGTCGAAAGACTTACGGAACTTATTATTCCCAGCGACACAACTCCCGGCGCAAAGGAAGCCGGTGTCGCCGAATTTGTAGATTTTATGGTGGCGCACGACACCGAACAGCAGTACCCCATGCGCCTGGGAATCGGCTGGCTCAATGCGCACTGCGAGCGCCTGTTCGGCAAGGCATTCCTGGCGCTTGCTGAGGCGCAGCAGGTGGCCGTGCTCGAGCCGCTCGCCTACAAAACGAAGTATCGCGAGGGCGAGGAGGATGGACGCAAGTTCTTCGCCGCTATCAAAGATCTAACGGTCACAGGTTTTTACACCACGGAAATCGGATACAAAGAAATTGACAATCCGGCGCTGAAGTTCTACTCGAAGTCGCCCGCTTGTCCACATCCCAATGATCCTGAACATAATCATTTGCCTCCGCCAAAATGGTGAGCCGCCATGCCGGAAAAGATCTATGACGTCATCGTGATTGGAAGCGGCGCCGGGGGCGGCATGGCCATTAAGACGCTCTGCGAGGCCGGCCTCAAAGTTTGCTGCGTCAATGCCGGACGCAGGCTCGATCCCGCCAAGGATTTTCGCAACCATCGCAAACCCTGGCAGATGAAATTCCGCGGCTTCGGCGATCCCGCCAAGCGCTCGGAATCCATCGGCTTCATGGACAACGAATGGGTGCCGGGCGTATGGGAACGCGAAATCAAGTTCACAACTGCTCCCGGGACCGTCTGGACCTGGCCGCGCTGTTGGGCGGTTGGCGGAAAAACCAATTTCTGGGGAAGATCCTCCGCGCGGTTTGGCGACATCGATTTCCGCGCCGCCTCGCTTGACGGTTACGACGTGGATTGGCCCCTCACCTACGCAGAGATTGCTCCCTACTATTCGCGCGTGGAACGGATGATTGGAGTCTCCAGCTCGGTTCAAAACCGGCCGAGCAATCCAGATGGCGAGTATCTGCCCCCGTTCAATTTCCGTTGCCTGGACCACATCCTGCAGAAGGGCGCCGAGAAAATCAGCGTTCCTTATCTTCACGACCGCATCGCCCAGCTCACTGTCGATCACGCGGGACATCCAGCGTGCCATTTTTGCGGCGCGTGTACGACGGGATGCGACACCGGCTCCTTTTTCTCAACGCCCTGGCGTTTCTTGCCGCTCGCCGAAGCCACAAAGAATCTCGAGCTTCGCACCGATGCGCTCGCAAAAAACATTCTCGTCGACGAAAATGGAATCGCGAATGGCGTCGCCTACATCGATCGCAAGACAAGGCAGGAGGTGGAAGTCCACGGCCGCGCAGTCATCGTGGCCGCAACCAACGTCGAAACCGCACGCATCCTGCTCAATTCCAAGTCGCGTCACTGGCCCGCGGGCATTGCGAATTCGAGCGGGCAGCTTGGCCGCAATCTCTGCGACCACCTTTATGGAGAATCCGCCCGCGGCTATCTGCCGCAACTTCTAGGGCAGCCAAGTTTCCCTGACAGTGTCGGCGACAACACCATTGTCTGGATGCCTCGCTGGCAGAACTTGAAAGATCCCCACGAGGAGAAATTTATCCGCGGTTACTCCGTCTATCCTTATGGCGGCTGCAGCGAATACCCCTGGTATGCCACACAGGCGGAAGGCTTCGGCTCCTCCTACAAGCGCGAAGTCAAGCGCCGCTATCGCACGCCGGTCAGCTTCTCGATTCAGGCCCCTTCGTTGCGTCTTGATTCCAACTTTGTCGACATCGATCCCGAAGCGAAGGATGCCTACGGGATTCCTTGCGCCCGTATTCATTTTCAGTGGGATGAAAATGTTTTGAAAATGTGGGAACACTCCAAGCACGTGTGTGCCGACTTGATTCGCGCGGCGGGCGGCGTGTTCGAGGGCGCGGCGGATGAGCCCAATGTTCCCGGCTGGAGCCTCCATGACGTGGGCACGTGCCGCATGGGCCACGATTCAAGGAAATTCGTCACCAACGCGTTCGGGCAGGCTCACGATATGGCGAATCTGTACGCCTGCGACGCCAGCGTCTTCCTCAATTGCACGGACAAAACTACTACGATCAGCATCATGGCCTTTACGTTGCGCTCCTGTGAACACTTAATCGAGAAGTTTCGCCGCGGGGACATTAAATCCGCTTGAGCTGGGTTGCCGGATGACTATTGCCAGAGCCACCGCGTCCATGTAGCATTATGACATGCGAACTCGCAGCCAGAAAAACAACGCCACGCGCATGTGTTGTCTGTGCTGTATGCGTGTGTTTTCTGGCGCGGGGAGGCTGAAAACCTAGGAAGTTCGTCCAGCCTCAGAGTTTCTAAAGCCCACCGCCAGAGCAAGATCCGGTGGGTTTTTACTTTTGGGGCGCGGTCGCCAAGTGGTAAGGCAAAGGTCTGCAAAACCTTTATCGGCGGTTCGATTCCGCCCCGCGCCTCCAACACTGCCGCAGCTCAGCATTTTCTCTCACAAAACAAGGAGATGCACCGCCACGAGAGGCCCTTAAGTTTGCGAGGCACGCGACCGCATACTCCTTTGTCCCGCCCGAGGCGCCGTGTATAATCCGCACGGTCGGCGAGATTCTTCCTGTGGACGTGCCTACCCTGCGAGTGGCAGGAGTTCTTCTTGCCTC
>CAZGBQ010000225.1:0-5338 GCA_964524045.1 uncultured Acidobacteriaceae bacterium | reverse complement strand
CTGACAGCCATCTTAGTTTTGTCGAGCGCCGCAGCTTACTACGGCTACTGGACGCGCAGCAGGCAAAGTTCCTCCGCGCGCAACGATATCCTGGCTATGATGCCCGCCGAAGCCAGCTCCATTCTCTTCGTCGACTTCAACGAGCTGCGAACCGCTCCGTTCTTCGCGAAGTTTTACGCCTGGGCCCCTAAGCTACAGGCGGATCCCGAATACGCGCAGTTTCTCAAAGACACGGGATTCGATTATGAGCGCGACCTGTCTCTCGTCGCTGTCGCATTCGAAAAAAAAGGGCCAGAGTCCGTTTTCTTCGCGGTGGCCGATGGGAAATTCGACAAGTCCAAAATCTCCGGCGTGGCAACGAAAAACGGCGCGCTCTTGAAAACCGGAGCTGGCGAAATTTTCTCGATTCCCGTCAGCGGGAGCACAAAGAGAATCTCTTTCACGTTCCTGCGAAGCGATCGCATCGTTTTGACCAACGAAGCGGACCTTGCGAACTTTCTCGCGGCAAAAAAGCGCGCGGCTGACGCAGGGGATTGGCATGCGCGATTTGAACGTCTTTCGGGTTCGCCGATTTTTGCGGTGATTCGCCAGGAGGCCGCCGCGGGCGCGGCTCTGGTCGAGCGAGCTCCCGGCGGATTCCGCTCGGCGCAGCTTTCGTCTTTGCTTGACCAGTTGCAGTGGATCACGGTCGCGGCGAAACCGGAGAATGACCGTCTGCGCGTGATCGCCGAAGGGGAATGCACAGCCGAAACGACAACTCATCAGCTCGCAGACGCACTCAATGGCATCGTTCTTCTTGCTGGCGCCGGCTTGAATGACGCTAAGACGCGCCAGCAACTGGATCCGGCCCTGCGCGCCGCCTATTTGGACCTGTTGAAGAGCGCCGAGGTCTCCAAAATCGACCGCGGCGATACCAAGTCCGTGCGGTTGGCCTTCGAAATCACCCCTGCGTTTCTGGACGCAGCTAGCCGCCCCGCGGCAACTCCTCCTGGAGCCGATTCCCCGAAACCTGCTCCGGGAAGCTCCGCGCGGTCCAAAAAGGGCCACACTTAACTTTGCTCGCAGATCGAAACTTGAGGACCTACTTGCCCACTCTAAAACAAAAAGCGGGCCTGCGCCCGCCTCACATCTTCCCACTCCAATTAGCCAGAATTCGTCAGTCGCCCGCCGCCGTGGTCTTCATGTACCGCCACGGATTGACCGGGGCGTTGTTGACCCGAACCTCGTAGTGCACGTGCGGTCCGGTCGACCTTCCGCTGATTCCCGTGTATCCCACGACTTCGCCGCGCTTGATGCGCGCGCCGGCTACCGCCGAAAACGCCGAAAGATGCGCATACCACGTGGTGATGCCAAATCCGTGATCGATGACCACGAGCCGGCCGTATCCTGCATGGTTCTCTGCAATCGTGATGACCCCATCCGCCGTTGCGTGCACGGGTGCGCCGTAGTCTGACGCCACGTCCACGCCAGTATGGAACGCACCTTCTCCGCTGAAAGGATCGAGTCGCTCGCCGAAGCTGTCCGTGATATGGCCCATCACCGGCCAAATTGCAGGCGTATAGGTCGAATCGGCGAAACTCATCGGGGACAACAAGTGCAGTCCGCTGCTGGAGACCGCAATCACTGCGGCATTGCGCTTCAGGAAGGTGTATTGCTCGATGGAGCGGTCAAACGCGTCCTGAGAGTCCACCGGATTGTCGCTCTGATCGAACGCCGCTGGATGATAGCGCAGCACGCCATAAGTCATGGCCACTTCGGTCGCAAGAGACTGGAGCGAGTCGAGGCGCTGGTTGGTATCGTTGACGGCGGCCTGCAACTGGCGGTACTGCTGGGTGCGCGTTTCCAATTCGTGCCGCACCGCGTTATAGTTCCCGACTTTCCAAAGCATTCGGGAGTAAGAACCAACGGCGGCGGCTACCGTCACAGCGCCAATCAGTGCAAGAACCGCAACTCCGTGTAGCAGATAGGCGGGTACGACGACTTTCCGGAGCTTCCCCGGAGTCGAAGCGATGAAGAAGGTATAGTTCTTTCCTCTCATCAGCATCTAAAGGCCCTCTAGGACCCATTCACTCGCTATTGGCAGGCAACTTGCCCTGTGCCCGCAGAACTTAAACAGACACGCATCTGAACCGAGGGGTCTGGTTCGCGACCTTGCTCATACTAGATTCCTCAAAAGTGTTCGTCAACCCTGTTTTTAGTACCGACGCGGTACAGGCATGCGAAACCCGTTCCCTGTACCAAGGGGCAGGTACGTGCGTCCGCGTCTTAGCGAATCCGGCTGGGGTAAGTACAATAGCACAGGCCGCTTGCAGGCAGCGCATGGAGGAGAGTTTGAGAGAAGTGACACCGTTGCCTGCAAGGCCCAATTATGAGAATACGCGAGAACGAATTGGTTCAGAAAATCAGCGGCTCGGTGGCGCAACGGCGCATTTCCGGGCAGCTTCGGCTCGGCGCCGGCGACGATACAGCTCTGTTCGAGCCTCGGCCAGGCTACGAGCTAATCCTGACCTGCGACTGGTTCCTGGAAGGCACTCACTTTCTCCGCGACAAGCATCCGCCTGATTCCGTGGGTTGGAAGTGCCTCGCGCGAGCCCTCAGTGATGTCGCCGCCATGGGCGGGATTCCGCGCTGCTTTCTTTTGAGTCTCGCTCTCCCGCTTTCCCTTGCCGGACGCTGGCTCGAGGAGTTTCTGACCGGGCTGCGGCGAGCGTCTCGCAGATTCGGCTGTGCCTTAGCAGGAGGGGATACCACTCGCAGCCGCCAAATTTTGATCAACGTCACCGTTGCAGGAGAAGTGAAATTGGGTCGCGCAGTTCTGCGCTCGGGAGCTCACAGCGGGGATGTTGTCTACGTGAGCGGCCGGCTGGGGGAGGCCGAGCTTGGGCTTCAGACTTTGAAACGCAACAAACGTGGCGCTCGTTCGAAGGATCTCCGCCTGAAAAAGCACCTTTACCCGGAAGCGCGTATCGCTCTCGGCCAATGGCTTGCCGAAAAGCACGTCGCCAGCTCGATGATGGACCTCTCCGACGGCCTCTCCACCGATTTGCCGCGCCTGTGTGCGGCCAGTGGAGTCGGGGCGCGCATCCACGCGGCCAGTATCCCGGCGCCTCTTATTTCCTCTCGCCGTGGCTTAGGTACAATCGACCCGCTGCAACTTGCTTTGCACGGCGGCGACGACTACGAGCTGCTCTTCACCGTCCGCCCGAATCGCACTAAGTCTCTGCCACGATCGTTTCAAGGCATTCCGCTCACGCCGATCGGGGTCATCACTTCGCGAAAGCAAGTCGTTCTGGTGAAGGAGAGCGGCCGCGGACATCGCTTCGAATCGGGCGGTTGGGATCCATTTGAATTGCGCTAAAAGCAGTCTCAGTTCTGCGCCCGATCGCGCGGGTTGCAAGCTGCTCGAGCATCAGGGCAATCGCGTTTGCGGTTTACCTCGAAAATGATAAGTGCTAACGTCGCTCCACCGCGGGCGGAGTTGGTTGATGGCTGCACGAACATGAACCCGGTGCGCGTTGTTGAGTGGTGGTGATGGTATACGACCTGATTGTTGTAGGTGGCGGCATTGCGGGTGCCTCTCTGGCCCAGCGCGTGGCGAAAAGCGGCGCGCGCGTGCTGGTGTTGGAGCAAGAAACCGAATTTCGCGATCGCATCCGCGGTGAGGCCTTGCAGCCCTGGGGAGTGGGCGAAGCCCGCCAGCTCGGCGTTGCCGAAGCGTTGCGCGTCTGCGCCAACGAGATGCGGTTGGTGAGTTTTATCATTAATGGCCAACACGCGATGAAGCGCGATTTTGTCGCCACCACACCGCAAGCTTCAGGGCTGTGGGCCTTCTATCATCCACGCGCCCAGGAGGCTTTGCTCGCGACGGCAGAGGCAGCAGGCGCTGAAGTTCGCCGTGGGGCGACCGTGCAGCACGTAACGCCCGGCCCCCGACCGAAGGCCAAAGTGATTCAGCCCGGAGGAACCGCCGAAGTGGAAGCGCGGCTCGTGGCGCTCTGCGCTGGGCGCAATCCCTCGTTGCGCGCGCAGCTCGGTTTCCAAACTCGACGCGGTTCGATTCCGTTGCTCCTGTCAGGAGTCTGGGTGACGAACTTGTCAGCCGAAATGGATCCTTCGGTTGCTTACATCGCCAACGACCTCACAACCGGCGCTGTGGCGGCTTTGTTTCCGCAGTCCGCCGACAGGGGCCGCGCGTATTTTGGCTACCATCCACAGAATTGCGCGCGTCTCCAGGGTGAGGCTGATTTCCCGCGTTTCTGCCAAGAGTTCAACCGTACTGCGGGCGGCGCTATTCCTTTGGGCGGCGCACAGCCGGCCGGGCCGCTCGCATCGTTTGAGTGTGTCGATGTCTGGGTGGACCACCCTTATTGCAATGGCGTGGCGCTGGTCGGCGATGCGGCCGCTTCGAACGACCCTTCCTGGGGCCAGGGACTGTCACTGGCCCTGCGCGATGCGCGCGTGCTCTCGGAAGAACTGCTTGCAAATCAGGATTGGGCGGCTGCGGGAGAGCGCTATGCGGCGCGCCATGACCAGCACTACGGAACCATCCGCATGATCAGCGGCTGGTTCTACGATGTGTTTCAGCGCTTAGGTCCGGAGGCGGACGCTCGTCGCGCGCGCGCAATGCCTCTGATCGCACAGGACCCGACTCGGCCCCCTGACATGTTATTCTCCGGCCCTGATTTGCCCGTCGCGCCCAACGCTCGTGCCCGCTTCTTTGGTGAGGACGGCACGTAGGGGTCAGCCTGCCTGAGACGCCCTCTAAATTCAACAAGAAACCGTGGATTCACAAATCCGAATGGTCCATCAAGGATTCGAGGCGCTTGTTCTTGCCGCAGCAACAGCTGGCGGTTTTTCTTTGGGCTTTTCCCCGGGCTCGTCTTCGGTCGGCGCGGTGTCGGGCGTATCCAATCTGAGTTGATGCTCGCCGGCCAACTGTTCGAGTGGAACGACGTTTGCAAAATCCGTGACCGGCGTCCCCGCTACCGCACCTTGCATGAATTGCAGCCAAATGGGTAACGCGGCGCGTGCGCCGGTTTCCTTTTTGCCGAGCGAGATTTGTTTATCGTCGAATCCAACCCACACGCCCGCAGTAAGCTGCGGTGTGTACCCCACAAACCATGCGTCAGTGTAGTCCTGCGTCGTGCCGGTTTTGCCGGCGGCGGGCCGACCTAGCGCTTTCGCCTGCACGCCCGTGCCGAATTGAATGACTTCTTCGAGCATGGCCGTCATCGTGCGCGCCACTTCAGGCGACAGTACGTCGTGCACCTCCGGATGCGCTTCTTCGAGTAGCGCGCCATCGTAGCTCGCCACGCGCCGGATCATGTGCGGATCGATT
>CAZGBQ010000224.1:4048-5340 GCA_964524045.1 uncultured Acidobacteriaceae bacterium | reverse complement strand
AGGATCGAATACCACTGAAAAATTGCTTCCACGACTAACACGAGCACCATACAAGCAAAAGTGGCCGTTACCGCGGCGTCGAGACGCAGATTGAAGATCAAGCGATGCGTTTCGACCAGTTTTTCGGCAACAATCTTGCCGGCGGCAATTTGGGCGGATAAGGCATTGGCGCCGGCGAGAAAACCGATGCGCGGATCGGACGCAAAGATCTTTTGGTAGCTCGCCGTCATAGTGACAATCACAAGCCATGCCATCGGCACCAGCGTGACCCAGATCCAGCGTAGTTTTTTCATTTTGAGAAGAATCGTAGTGGCAACGACGAGGGCAACAGCGGCGAGCAGTTGATTTCCAATCCCAAAAAGCGGCCACAGGGAATTGATGCCGCCGAGAGGATCAATGACTCCCTGATAGAGAAAGTAGCCCCACATCGCAACAATGACTGCGCTGGAGAGAAGGATTCCCGGCATCCAGCCTCGCCGGCCGAACGGGGCCCAAATGCGTCCGCCCAGTTCCTGCACCATAAACCGGCCCACGCGCGTGCCCGCATCGAGCACAGTGAGGATGAAAAGCGCTTCGAACATGATCGCGAAGTGGTACCAGATGCTGAGCAGGCGGGGACCGCCGATGGTGTTGGAGAAAATCTGCGCCATGCCTACAGCCAACGATGGCGCGCCGCCGGCACGATTCCATAGCGTGATTTCGCCGACCGCGTGAGCGAGATTTGTCATGGTCTCCGGCCGCAATGCGTAACCCCAGCTGCTGATGGTGGCAGCGCCTGCTTCCGCCGTGGCTCCCACGATGCTTGGCGGACTGTTGATCGCGAAATAGACACCCGGCGTCATGGCGCATGCCGCAACCATGGCCATAATGCCGACGAAAGATTCAAGCAGCATCGCACCGTAACCGATGAAGCGAGCATGCCCTTCGCGAAGGATCATCTTGGGCGTCGTGCCGGAAGAGATCAGAGAATGGAAGCCACTAACAGCGCCGCACGCAATGGTGATGAAGCAAAACGGAAAAATCTTCCCGGCAAAGACGGGCCCTGTGCCATCGATGAAGCGCGTCAGAGGGGGCATGAGCACTTGGGGCCGCACCAGAAGAATGCCCGCAGCCAGCGAAAAAATTGCACCAGCCTTGATGAACGCGCTCAGATAATCGCGCGGCGCGAGCAGCAACCACACCGGCAACGCGGAAGCCGAGAATCCATAAATGATAATGGCCGCTGTAAGAGCCAGTCCGCTCAACGTAAAAACATGAGACCAGTACGGCGAATCAGCCACCCACTGCCCGGC
>CAZGBQ010000224.1:0-3948 GCA_964524045.1 uncultured Acidobacteriaceae bacterium | reverse complement strand
GCGATGGCCGCAAAGTGATGGCCGAAGAGAACCCATTTATTGGTGGGGACGAAGTCACGACCATCGTCATGGCGTTCCGCGGGCGTAGCGCGCGTGTCGTCGAGCGCCAGAACTTTTGCGGCTACAAATGCGGAATACAGCCGGAAGGCCACGAGGTAGCAACAAAACGCAGCGATCACAAACCACATAGCGTTGAGAGGCTCGCCGCGATGGATGGCAATCGCGCCGAGGGCCCCTGCGCCCAGCAGCCCAATGACAAACCACGCCAGGATGGGCAAGATACGCTTCATTTGGAAGGTTCCGGGACGAGGCTGGACTTCAGGAACTGCGCCATGTCGGCCTTCAGTTTCACGCGCGACGGTGTGTGGGCGTACATCATGTGGCCGGCTTCGTAGTTGGCACTGCTTAGGTGGCTGCGCAGTGTGGGGTCGAGGCCGAGATGATCCAAGGTGTAGTCGGCCGCAAAAAATGGCGTAGCAAGATCGTAATAACCCTTGGCAACAAAAACACGCAGGAAGGGATTCTGCGTCATGGCCCGGCGCAAGGTCTCGGCCACGTTGACGTAGCGATTCTCATACGGTGCATAATTCCACGGTCGCACGCGGCCGGTAAGGATTTCGTACGGCAAGTCGCTGTCGAACTTAAGATCATTGCGCACGTAATCGTTCAGCATGCCCGAATATGGCCCGGTGATGGCCGCAATGCTGGGATCGAATTCCGGGTGTTCGCCGGCAGCGTCGCGGTCGATGCCCAGGAAGCGTGCATCGATGCGGCCGATGGTGCGGCGTTCGCTGCGCAGCAGCTCCTTCGTGAAGCGCATGATTTCGATGCGCAGATCGGTCCGATCGACGTAATCCGGCGAAAGTCCAGTGAGGCGGGCGAGCTTTTGTGTGATTTCGGTCCGTCGCGCTGCAGACAGCGCGTCGCCCGCTGTAAGCGCGTCTGTATATTCGCCTACGGCAAACTTCCGCGATTCTTCGACCGCCTTCGGCAGGTCCCCCTGTAAGTCAGGCGGAAGTTTCTTGTGATACCAAGCGATGGCCGTGTACGTCGGCAGATAGAGGATGAACGGGAGGTCGTTGCCGACGTCGAATTCCGCGGTCTCAAAATTCAGAATCGTGGAAATCAGGATAATGCCGTTCAAATACATTCCAAAGCGCTGTTGCAAATAGCCGGACAGCCCGGCAGCGCGCGTGGTGCCGTAACTTTCTCCGGCGAGAAATTTTGGCGAAGACCAGCGCTTGTTGCGCGTGGCGTAGAGCCGGATAAATTCCGCGACGGACTCCACGTCTTCCTCCACACCATGAAATTGCTTTGGCGCTTCCCCGGGAACCGCGCGGCTGTAGCCGGTGGAAACGGGATCAATGAAAACTAGATCGCTCACATCCAGAAAGGAAGTCTCGTTGTCCACAAGTTTGTAAGGAGGCGGCAACAGCGAGCCCGCATCGCCCATTTGCACGCGGCGCGGCCCCAGCAAACCAAGATGCAGCCAGACCGAAGAAGAACCCGGCCCGCCGTTAAAGCTGAATGTGATGGGGCGCTGACTGGGATCGGGAACGTCGTCCTTCGTATAGGCAACATAGAATATGCTGGCCTTGGGCGTGCCGTCTTCGAGCTTGAGCAGGATGGTACCGGCGGTCGCCGTATACTTGATTTCCTTTCCATCCACTTTGAGTGAGTGTTTGGTGGGAACGCTCTTTTCTTCCGGAACCGGCGGCTTCTTTTCGTCCTTCGGCTTTTCAGAAGCTTTTTCACCTGCTTTTTCCGACTGCGGCTGGGATTGCGGCTGTTGCGCTATGCAAAGATTTGCCCCCAGCAAGAATGCGGTGATGCTCAGGAGTGGAAGCGAAGTTTTCATAAGCGAAATGGTCCTCACTCAACGGCGGTCAATGCAAAAGTGACGTGCGGCATCGTATGCGAGAGTCACGGCAGCGTCAATCGCTGCCAGGACGAGCCGCAGACTGGCGATACGGGCAAATCCGTTTGCATTACGCTCATTCACGGATAAAATTCCGCGCATTGCAGTAAACGAGTCGCTAAGGAGCGCTTCATGCGCCATACTTTTTGGCCAGGTCTTATTCTTGCCTTCCTCACCTTCGCCCTTGCTGTTCCGGCCACTCCGCAGGCAGAGCAGAAAAAAGAAGAGCTGCCGCATCCCAAGACGATGGAGGATTTGCAAAAAGCGATCAAGGACGTCGTAGACAAAAGTCACGTGACAGGAGCGGGCGTGGCTCTGGTTTCGAACGGTCAAATGTTATGGTGCGGTGGAATCGGCAAGGCAGACCTTGCTGCCAATCGCGACGTCAGCTGTGATACGGAATTTCGGGTCGGCTCGGTCAGCAAGAGCTTTGTGGCGTTGGCGCTCCTGAAATTGCAAGAGGAAGGCAAGATCAACCTCTACGCGCGGTTGCAGGATGTCGCGCCGGAAATTCCCATGAAAAATCGCTGGGAGAGTTCGAACCCCGTGCGCGTTGTAAATCTGCTCGAACACACTGCGGGTTTCGATGACATGGCGGCCAGCGAGATTTACAACCGGCACGACCGGGCCGATTTTCCGCTGCTCGAGGTTTTCAAACGCTTTCAGGAACCGCAGGAGGTGCGCTGGCCGCCGGGCACGCGGTTTTCTTATTCGAATCCGGGGTACGGCGTTGCGGGATACTTGATCGAAAAAGTTAGCGGCCAACCCTTCGACGCGTACATTCGGAAAAACCTTCTAGGGCCGCTGGAGATTTCCGTTGGCGATTTTCGGCTGACCGATGCAAATCGCGCCAAGCTCGCGCAAGGCTACGATGGCAATCCGCCGCGCGTCATTCAGTACAAGGAAATTTACCTGCGTCCCGCGGGTGACATGAAAGCGTCGCCCGAAGAATTGGCCAAGCTGGTGCAGTTTTTCCTCCGCCGCGGCAGGGCTGGCGATGTCCAGTTGCTCAAGCCAGAGTCCATCGCGCGGATGGAGTATCCCGAGACGACTTCCTCCGCGAAGAACGGCCTGCGCCTCGGCTACGGCCTGGCGAATTATACGGAGAGCGATGGCGGCGTCATCACCCACGGCCACGACGGCGGAATCGACGGCTTCGTCTCCTCCTACCGGTATATGCCCGAACAGAACTGGGGCTACGTCGTGCTGCTGAACAGCACCATCTCCGGACAAGCGCTCGAAGACATGAACCATCTGGCCATCGACTTTCTTTCAAAGGATTTTCCCAAGCCGCAGCAGTCCGTCGTGCGACTCGCGGACGGCGAACTTCAGAAATTTGCGGGCTTTTATGCGCCACACGCTTCGCGATACCAGTTGCTGGCATTCATGGATGACTTGACCGGCGGAACCTGGATTCGCGTCGCCGGCGGTAAACTGAAACGCTCCGGACTCTTTGGCAAAGGAGAGGATCTTTTGCCTGTCGGCAAAAATCTTTTTCGCACTGAGAAAGAGCCGGAAGCTACGGTAACGTTCTTCCCCGACCAGAGTGGCCGAATGATCTATGTCGGTACGGGCCTGGATAGCCAGCCCTACGGGGAGAAGAGCAGCCCTCTTTGGCCGTACGCCCGGCTGGCGCTGCTGATAGCTTCGGCCCTCGTAATGACCAGCTCGCTTCTGTTCGCACTGGGCTGGGGACTGTTGTGGCTGTTTCGAAGGTTAAAGGACGTGAAGCACCTGCGCGTTCGTGTGGTGCCTTTGTGCGCCGTGCTGGTTCTTCTGGCGGTCGTGTTTGCCTTCACGAAAATTACTGCGGACATTGGCGAGATAAACTTGTGGTCGGTGCTGGTATTCGGCGGGACGATCTTGTTTGCCACGCTATCGCTCATCGGTCTGGCTCTGGCTGGAATGGTGCCGCGCGCGGAAATTCACAAGGGCGTGCGCATCCACTCTCTGCTGGTGTCCCTGGCGTGCTGCATCGTCACGTTATTTTTGTCCGCCTGGCACTTGATTGGCCTGCGCCTCTGGGCCCC
>CAZGBQ010000223.1:0-5351 GCA_964524045.1 uncultured Acidobacteriaceae bacterium | reverse complement strand
TTCATCGACGAAATCGACAAAGTCGCCGGCCGCGAGTCCGGCCATGGCCCGGACGTTTCCCGCGAAGGCGTGCAGCGCGACATTCTCCCCATCATCGAGGGCACCACCGTTAACACCCGCTACGGCATGATTCGAACAGACCACATTTTGTTCATTGCCGCCGGCGCTTTCCATGTCACCAAGCCTTCCGACTTGATCCCCGAGCTTCAGGGCCGCTTGCCCATTCGCGTCGAGCTGCAGTCTTTGAAAGAAGAGGACTTCATCCGCATCCTTACCGAGCCCAAGAACGCCCTCATCAAGCAGTATGCTGCGCTCCTCGAAACCGAGGGCCTGAAGCTGCATTTCACCGAAGACGCTGTCGCAGCCCTCGCGCGCTTCGCCACCAGCGTCAACGAACAGACCGAAAACATCGGTGCGCGGCGCCTGCATACCATTCTTGAAAAGGTTCTCGATGAGATTTCGTTTGAAGCGCCCGACCTCAAGAAAAAGAACGTTAAAATTGACGCTGTCTACGTCACCAAACAACTCGCGGACATCGTGAAGAATCAGGATCTGAGCCGCTATATCCTCTAAGTGCTGAAAAATTGAAATTGGAAATGGAACACAGAAAAGGGACGCGCGCCTACCCTCCAGAACGCCTCAAGAACACCGTCATCAGTCACCAATCGCCAGTCCCAAGTTACCAGTCACGGTTCCTCTTCCATTTTCTATTTTCCATTTTCTTAGTCGCTGGCGGCTGTGGCGCTCCAGGCGAGCCGGTTCCGCCTAGCCCCACGGTTCCTGTCGCTATCGCGGATCTTGCGGCTCACCAATCTGGCGATGGCATCGAACTCGTTTTTACACTTCCAGCAAAATCTAGGTCCGGCGAGAAACTAACGTCGAGTCCCGCGATCGAAATTCTTCGCGGCGCCCTCAAACCAGATGGCAAGCCCGATTCGCAATCGTTTCGCATCGTCTATACGATCCCTGGCGCACTCGCGGGCAACTACGTTGCCGCAGGCCGCGTTCATTTCACGGATCCCGTCTCTCCCTTGGAAACCAAGGCGCAGCCTGGCACGAGGCTGACCTATCTCGTTCGAACGCGTCTCTCGCCGAAGCGTGCTTCCGCTGATTCGAACATCGTCACCACTCGCGCGTTCCCCGTTCCGCGACCGATCTCACAAGTTCACGTGCAGGTCACCGAAACGGCTGTGAGTCTCGACTGGCCCGCCCCCACACAGACTTCCGGAGGCGAGCCTCTCCCCGCAGCCCCCGGTTACCACGTCTATCGTGGCGAAATTGATCCGCATACCGCAGCGCCCGCCGCCAAAGACCTCGCTCTCATGCAGTGGATCTCACCCCTCGCGCTTCTTGGCCCCTCCAGCGCGAACGCATACAGGGACACACAATTCGATTTCGGCAAGACCTACGTGTACGTGGTTCGAAGCGTGATCACGGCGCAGGAAAGCGAAATCGAGTCGGATAACTCCGATCCCGCCGCCATCGCGGTCCTCGACACCTTTCCTCCGGCAGCTCCACAAGGCTTGGTGGCTGTGGTTCTTCCTGGTTCTACCCCACAGACTCTTGTTGTGGACCTCTCCTGGGCCATCAATCTGGAAACCGATTTGGCCGGTTATCGCGTCTACAGAAGTGAGCAGGAAGGGGAGCGGGGCCGGCTTCTCATGCCCGATTTGTTGTCCACGCCCGCTGTCCGCGATGATTCAGTTGTGGCTGGGCATCGTTGTTGGTATGCAGTGACGGCTGTCGATCGCGCAGGAAACGAAAGCCCGCTCAGCAATCCGGTGGTGGTTGACATCGCGCAACCGCCTTCGTAGATTCAGGTTATTCGAGTGCTAGGCATCTTGGGGGCCCAGCTTCAGATGTCCACACCTATTAATTTGCCCGGCTACCACCGGCTGCGGTTTCTGCACAACACAGCCATTCGCACCGGCGTCTACACGGGCGTCTGTCTGAGTCTGGTCTTTATCGTTTGGCTGGTAATCGCCAATAAGGTTCCGCTCCTGGAACGCTTCGCGCTCGAGCGCAACATCGCGGCCGCCGCGGTCCTTGGGTTTCTCGCGGCGGTGCCGGTTTTGCGTTTTTTCCGTGTGCCGGGGCTTCTCTTAACTTCCAGTATGATCGCTTGGATCGTCTTTAGTTTGGTCTACCGCGCGCTTTGCATTTTCTTCAGCAGGCTCAGCGATTTGCGCAGCCCCCTCTATGTTTTCATGGCCGGCGCGGTGGTTTACATGATCCTCACGACGTTTTCGTGGATTCTGTCGATTTGTCGAAGAGCGCGCGAAGCAGACGTTTCGCATCATCAAAACCATCAAGCGAGTTGACCTGGAATGAAATTTTGCCGCTATCTTTCAATCAATTCCGCCCCACACCCGCCTTCCTATGGCCTGATTGAAGGCGAGAGTGTAACCGAAATTGCTGGCGTGCCGTGGAGTCAATGGACGCGCGGCTCGCGCTCTTCGCGCCTTTCCCATGTTCGACTTCTTGCTCCCGTGGAGCCTTCCAAAATTGTTTGCGCGGGCCGCAATTACGCCGCGCATGCAGCGGAGCTCGGCAACGAAGTTCCCAAGGAGCCGCTGATCTTTCTCAAGCCCTCCACCTCGATCGTAGGCCCCGGCGAAGCGGTCCTCCTGACCAAATTCTCGCAACGTGTGGAGCACGAAGGCGAACTTGCTGTGGTCATTGGTCGCCGCTGCTCGCAATTGCAGGATTCCGACAATCCTCTCTCTTTCGTTCTTGGCTACACCTGCCTCAATGACGTCACCGCGCGCGATTTGCAGAACAGCGACGTGCAATTCACGCGCAGCAAAGGCTTCGACACCTTTTGTCCCGTGGGGCCGCACATCGAAACCGGGCTCGAGCCTGCCAACGTTCTTGTCGAGACACGCGTAAACGGCACGCTCCGCCAGTCAGGCAACACCTCTCTCATGATTTATCCCGTGCCCTATCTCATCCGCTGGATTTCCCGCATGATGACACTACTTCCGGGCGACGTCATCGCCACCGGAACTCCCGCTGGCGTCGGTCCGCTAGTTGCCGGCGACACCGTGGAGGTCAGCGTCGCCGGTGTTGGGGTATTGCGCAATCCGGTGCAGGCGCCGCAAGCCTGAATTCACCGAAGCCTGCAATTCGGCTAGAATACGCATCTATGGGGAATGGCTGGCCGGATCCTTTCGGCACGCCGCGGCGCAATTCCTCAGCCCGCGCGCCAGGTTCGTCCCCCAAGACTCACATCAAGAGGCTGCTTCGTTGAAAGCTCTGCTCGCGGATTGGAAACTTGTGCTCGCGATGGCCGGTGCGTCTATTGCTGCCGTCGCCATGATAATTTACGCGTTTCTTCGTCCTGCGATAGACCCCGAAAAGGAAGAACGCAGGCGCCGGCTGCATCTCAATCAAATCGGCCGCATCGCCGAAGGTCAGGTCGTCGATCTGGTCGAGAATCCACCGGAGCCCAAGCCAGGGCGCAAGGGGCTGTTTGGGTCGGGAGCTCGCCCGCTCGTCGACATGCGCCCGCGCCATCTCGTTTCGTACAGTTACGCGATTTCCGGCGTGACCTATCACACCGCGCAGGACATCACCGGTCTCGAGAGCCAGGTGCGCCTCGAACGGCTCGTTCCCGGCCAGCCCGCAAGCGTCAAGTACGACCCCTCCAATCCCGTTGATTCCATCCTTGTGGCCGATGACTGGTCGGGTTTGCGGTGAAAGACTGACGACTGACTCTTCTTGCGCTATTCTTACTCTTATCGGTACATGGCAACGCCGATCCTATGAAAACGATTTTTGCTTCCATTGTCACTACCGTGCTGATCGTGGCGATGACGCTTGGCGCGATGTTTGTCCTGGTGCGAGCGACCGAATTTGTGACGTCGCTCGAGTCTCCGTTGGAGCGCGCCGGTGCCATGGGCGTGGAGATCGTTCTCGGCATCGTTCTTCTCCTGGGCACTGTGTGGCTCGCCACGCATCTTGCGGTTCGCATCTTCAGCAGGAAGGAGCCTCCGTCCACGGCTCCGTCTGGGGTTGCGTCCAACGCCTCATCCAGCCCCGCCTCCGGTGGAGGACGATTTGTCTGAAGCCAAGCGCAGTCTGATTCCTCAGCCGCAAGCGAGCGACCGCACGGAAGAGCTGCGCCGGCTCGACGCGGAAGCGGAAGCCGGGGGCGGCCCCGAGCGCCGCGAGCGCGAACACCAAGCCGGCAAGCTCACGGCGCGCGAGCGTATCCATTTGCTTCTCGACGAAGGCACCTTCGAGGAGCTCGACAAATTCGTTCGCCACCGTTGCGTGGATTTCGGGATGCAGGAGCAGCGGCCCGCCGGCGACGGCTTTGTTACCGGCTTTGGCCGCATCGACGGCCGCCTGGTCTATGTTTTCGCGCAAGACTTTACCGTATTTGGCGGTTCGCTTTCGGAAGCCAACGCGCAAAAAATCTGCAAAATCATGGACCTCGCCATGCGCGCGGGCGCACCGGTCATCGGTTTGAATGATTCGGGCGGTGCGCGCATTCAGGAGGGTGTGGCCTCGCTTGCCGGCTACGCCGACATTTTTCTGCGCAACACGCTGTCGAGCGGCGTGATTCCGCAGATCAGCGCCATCATGGGTCCCTGCGCGGGCGGCGCGGTCTATTCGCCGGCCATCACGGACTTCATTTTTATGACGCGCGAAACGTCCTACATGTTTGTGACCGGTCCGGACGTGATCAAGACGGTCACACACGAAGAAGTGACCAAGCAGGAGCTGGGCGGCGCGATGACCCACAACGAAAAAAGCGGCGTCGCCCATTTTGTCGCGCGCGATGATGCGGAGTGTCTGGCGATGATTCGCGAGCTGATGAGTTTTCTCCCCTCGAATAATCTCGAAGATCCGCCGCGACGCGCCACTGCCGATTCGCCGGAGCGCCGCGATGAAGCCCTCAACACGTTAGTTCCACCCGATCCGCAGAAGCCCTACGACATCAAGGACGCGGTTCATTCCATCGTGGACGACGGCTATTTCTTTGAAGTTCACGAACACTACGCGAAGAATCTCGTTGTCGGTTTCGCGCGACTCGACGGCCGCCCAATCGGCATCGTGGGCAATCAGCCCGCTTTTCTCGCCGGCGTTCTGGATATCAACGCGTCCGTGAAAGGTGCGCGGTTCGTGCGCTTCTGCGATGCCTTCAATATCCCGCTGCTCACGTTTGAGGATGTGCCGGGCTTTCTACCCGGCACGCAACAGGAGTTTGGCGGCATCATCAAGCACGGCGCGAAGCTGCTTTTTGCTTTTGCCGAAGCCACGGTGCCAAAAATTACTGTCATCACGCGCAAAGCTTACGGCGGCGCGTATTGCGTCATGGCCTCCAAGCACATTCGCACCGACGC
>CAZGBQ010000222.1:0-5358 GCA_964524045.1 uncultured Acidobacteriaceae bacterium | reverse complement strand
GATTTTCTCGATTCTGATGTACTTCCTCCCAACTTTGATTGGCCGCCACAAAGCTGACGCCGGAGCTATTTTCATCGTGAATCTGCTCTTCGGCTGGACCGTCATTGGTTGGTTCATCGCGCTCATCTGGGCATGCGCGGCGGAGCGATATGTTGCCGTTCCGGTACGCACTGTTCCCGTCAGTTCCGGACGCTTCTGCTCCCAGTGCGGCACTCTGTCGGGCTATGGCGCGCATTTCTGCGCCGCCTGCGGCCGCGCGGTGTAGATTCGCGGACTAGCCGGGGCAAGCGTGACCAAACCACAATCCGAAGAAATCCTGCGCGAAGAGTTCAACCGCTGGGCCGAAGCGGGGCGCGGCGAAGGCATGGAAAATGAGCACCTGCCGATCACCCTGCCGGTTCTCGAGAAAATGGAACTCGCCGCCACCGACAACGTGCTCGATGTCGGTTGCGGGGCGGGCTGGCTTTCGCGGCGGCTGGCAAAGTTAGTCCGCGAAGGGCGCGTCGTTGGGATGGACGTTTCTGACGAGATGATCCGCCGGGCACGGCGCGTCAGTGTTGGTTCCGAAAATCTGATGTTCGT
The DNA here is from genome assembly GCA_964524045.1 of uncultured Acidobacteriaceae bacterium. Lineage (GTDB taxonomy): Bacteria > Acidobacteriota > Terriglobia > Acidiferrales > UBA7541 > Acidiferrum. The sequence goes on along the minus strand of CAZGBQ010000222.1, from coordinate 4,776 downwards.
CACCGGCGAAGCGGCGGAAATTCCCTGGGAACCGAATTTTTTTGCGCATGCCATCTCTGTGGAGTCTTCTTATTACTGGCCCGATCCCGCCGCCAGCATCGGTGAAATCTTCCGTGTGCTTTGGCCCGGCGGCTCGGCGTGGATTCTGATCAACTACTACCGCGACAATCCGCACTGCCATCAGTGGGGAAAGCTGCTGGCTGTGGTGACTCATCTCCTCTCGGCGGAAGAGTGGAGCGAGATCTTCCGCGCCGCAGGTTTCTCGAGCGTATCGCACGAACGTGTCGCCGATCCCTCACCGACGCCTGAGGTGTACACCGGCCGATGGTTCCGCGACGCGGCGCAGCTTCGCGCCTTCAAAGCGGAAGGCGCCCTGTTGATTCACGCCAGAAAGTAACCCGGACCCGTTACTTTTTTTGAAACAATTCGCGCCGTCGCAGGCAGCTCTTCGCGGTCGCTGCTAAAATAAACCCAAGCATTCGCTTCCTCAGAGTGCGGAATTCTTCCCAGAAGGGCGGCGCGCCGTTCCCGAGCAAGTATGACCGAGAGTCCGTCAAAACTGACGGTGATGGTAGTGGACGATTCGCCGTTTTCACGAAAGCTCGTGGAACATGCGCTGGCAGGGGATTCCTATTCCCTGGTGCTTGCCGAAAATGGGCGCGAAGCCCTGCGGCTCTTGAAGGAACGCCGTCCCGCCGTCGTGGTCACGGACTGGATGCTCCCGGATTTGTCCGGGCCGGAACTCTGCGAGCAGATTCGCCGGGAATCCACGGACGCTTACACGTACATCATCCTGCTGACCAGCATGACGCAGAAAGAAGACATCGTGAAAGGCCTTTCCGCGGGAGCAGACGATTACCTGACAAAACCCTTCGATCGCAGTGAACTGCTGGCGCGCATCGGCGTGGGGCGGCGGACCGTCGACTTGCACAGGGAAATCGAGGCTAAGAACAAATTGCTCGAGCAAATGGCACACACGGACCCCCTAACGGGCCTCCCCAATCGCCGAGCCATCGAGGATTGGTCTAAACGCCAATTACGGGGGGCGGCGCGGCACGGATATTCGCTGTGGGTGGCGCATCTGGATCTGGATTCTTTCAAAAGCGTCAACGACACTTACGGCCACGATGCGGGAGATGAGGTCCTGAAGCGAGTTGCTGAAGTGTTGAACGAAAACACGCGGGCATCGGATATTTGCGGGCGAGTGGGAGGCGATGAATTTCTTTATGTGGTTTCGCACGTCGCAGAAAAACACATCAACACCGTAGTAGACCGGTTGCGCGAGCAAATCTCGTCTCTGAAGTTCTGTTTTGACGGGAAGAGTATTTCCGTGACCGCAAGCATCGGGGCCTGCGGGTTCCAAAGCGCGGAGCTTCCTGAATTCTCGAAATTGGAGCATCAAGCCGACATGGCGCTGTACGCCGCGAAACGGGCAGGGCGCAACCAGGTAAAGATCGAAACCCTCTAGGCTGACCGCACCAATAAACCGAATTTCGGAGAATCAGGCTGAGTTCTGCTGAATCCCCTGCCGGCGGCTGCAATCTGGAAGCAGCTTCCCAACTGTGATATGAGTGAGCCGCAGCGCGCTATTCGTGAAGTGCCCGAGGTTCGCGATGTCTTTCTTGAGCGGGGGCGTTGCGGTCGTGACCGGAGCCGGCTCCGGCATCGGGCGGGCGCTCGCATTGCAACTCGCCACGGCGGGCTCGGCGCTTGCAATCGCCGATATTGATGAAGATGGCCTGCGGCAGACAGGGCAGTCTCTTGCAAAAAATAGTGCGCTAGTGACAACGCACGTTGTGGATGTCTCCAAAGAAGAACGTGTCAGGGCTTTTGCGGATGAGGTGGAGGCGCGCCACGGGCGCCTGAGTCTGCTTATCAACAACGCAGGAGTCTCGCTGCACGGAAACTTCGACGAAATTTCTCTGGACGATTTTCGCTGGCTGATGGACATCAATTTCTGGGGCACGGTGTACGGCGTCAAGTATTTCCTGCCAATGTTGAAGCGGGAACCGCGAGCGCACATCGTGAATCTTTCGAGCGTGTTTGGAATCATCGCTCCCGCGGGTCAAATTCCCTACGCGGCGAGCAAGTTTGCGGTGCGCGGATTTACGGAAGCGCTGAGGCACGAGCTGGCGGGCGGCACCGTCTCCGTTTCTTGCGTGCATCCGGGGGGAATTCGGACTCCGATTGCGCGTCATTCGCGCCTAGGCGCGCAGACTCCGGCGGCGAAGCGCGAGGAAAACATTGCGCGGTTCGAACGTCTGGCGCGGACGCCTCCTGAAAAGGCGGCGGCGCGAATCTTGCGGGGAGTCGCACGCCGCGCGCCGCGCATTCTTATTGGGGCGGACGCATACCTCATCGACTTTGCTCAACGCCTGCGGCCCGCTTCCTATTGGAAGTCCCTCGCGCGCAAACTCGAAGACCCCGGCGCGACTCGCGAGAAGCACAAATTGAGCGCGTCAAGCAACTGAGCGACCTTTCAGCCTTTCGAGTATTCAGCGGTTCCGTCCGCGCAACCGGAGATGAAGCCACTGAAAAAGGGTCATGTTAGACTGCCTGTAAGAGTGACAGGCAACTAGTAATGGCCCTCGAAACGCGATCTTCTGCAATCCTTCGCTTTGGAAGCTTCGAGGTGGACCTGCGCGCGGGAGAGTTGCGCAAGCAGGGCAAGTGCATCAAGGTCCAGGAGCAGCCGTTTCAGGTCCTGACGGCCCTGCTGAGACGGCGGGGCGAGGTGGTGACTCGCGAAGAACTACGTAGCCAGAACTGGCCGCCGGATACCTTCGTCGATTTTGACAACAGCCTGAACACGGCGATCAACAAGCTGCGCGAAGCCCTGGGCGATTCCGCAGACAATCCACGATTTATTGAGACGCTGCCCCGGCGCGGGTACCGGTTCCTCGCTCCCGTCAGCAGCGACGAAAAGAAAGAATCACGCAGCCTTGCGGCAAAGTGGATGGCTGCAGGAGGGGTGGCTGTCCTTGTTGCCATGGCAGCAGTCGCCGGAGTGCTATTTTGGCGTGCACGACAAGCACGCCTTCTCACAGAAAAAGACACCATCGTTCTCGGAGATTTCACAAATTCCACCGGCGATTCGGTGTTTGACGGGACCCTGCGCGAAGGTCTTTCCGTGCAGTTGGAGCAGTCGCCCTTCCTGAGCCTTGTCTCAGAAGAGGGAATCCATCAGACGTTGCGCATGATGGGACAGCCGGCGAATGCACGACTCACTCCAGATATCACTCGCGAAGTCTGTCAGAGGACCAACAGTACGACAGCCCTGGATGGTTCGATTGCCTTGATTGGCTCCAAATACGAACTGATCCTCAAGGCTCTGAACTGCGCTAATGGAAACTTACTGGCAAGCACGGAGGCGCAATCAAGTGACAAGAACCACGTCTTAGATGCCCTTAGCAAGGCAGCCACGCAAATGCGTGGCAAACTGGGCGAATCCTTGAGTTCCTTGCAACGCTATAACGTGCCGCTGGTACAAGCGACGACACCATCGCTTGAAGCATTACAGGCCTTCACTTTGGGCGTCCGCGGCAGTGATGCAGGCAACAGTGCCGCAGCCTTGGCTTCCTTCAAGATAGCCGCGCAGCTCGACCCAAATTTTGCGATGGCGTACATGGGCATGGCCGCTTCTTATCAGGGACTTGGGGAATCTGCCCTATCCGCGGAGTATAGCCGCAAAGCATTTGCATTGCGGAACGGAGTAAGCAAGTTTGAAGAGTTATACATCGAGGAGGAATATGACCTCTACACGAACGGGGACCTTCTTAAGGTCCGACAAATCTGTGAGCTTGGCGCGCGCACGTTCCCGCGAAGCTTTTATTTTCATGAGGACCTGGGACAATATCTGCATGCTCTCGGTCTGTATGACTTGGGACTCCAAGAAACCCGGGAAGCCCTTCGGATCGTTCCCGACGACGGTTTCTTGTATCGGCAGCTCGTTCATTCGTTTTTGCTGCTGAACCGTGTCGATGAAGCGGAAACTGCCGTCAGAGAGGCCCGGGCCAGGAACCTGGACGGCAGTTTGGGGGACGTTCTCTACGAGATAGCTTTTTATCGAAATGATGCAGCCGAAATGGCGCGCCAGGCCGATCGAGCTGCCCACAAGTTAGGCGAAGCAGATCTGTTTCTGGCGCTCGAAGCCGATACCGCGGCCTATTCCGGCCATCTTCAGAAAGCCCGGGAGCTTTCCCTACGCGCGGCGCAATCTGCCCAACAGGAGCAAGAGAAGGAGGTAGCAACAACTTACCTTGCGGTATCCGCATTTCGTGAGGGCCTGTTCGGTAACGTCGCCGTTGCGCGCCAACAGACTCCAGACGTTGGGGCAGGGCCGCTCGGGCGAGACCTGGGCTTCGCGGTCGCACTTGCCTTCTCCTATGCGGGAGACGCCAAACGAGCGCAATCTGTCGCCGAACGTTTGAACAAGCAGTTCCCGGAAGACACAATCGTGCAGTTCAATTATTTGCCCACGCTGCGTGGCAAGCTCGGGCTTCTTCGCGCCAATCTCCAAGACCCGCTTCATTCCCTTAACGCCGCAGTTCCCTACGAACTTGGACTCCCGGCCTTGAGTTTTTACAACTGGCCGAATTTGTATCCTGTGTATGTGCGAGGAGAGGCTTATCTTGCCGCGCGCCAGGGCCGTGAAGCAGCGGCGGAATTTCAGAAAATCCTCGACCATCGGGGAATTGTGTTGAATGAACCTATCGGAGCGCTCGCCCATCTACAGCTAGGGCGCGCCTTTGGATTGCAAGGCGACACCGCCAAAGC
>CAZGBQ010000221.1:0-5400 GCA_964524045.1 uncultured Acidobacteriaceae bacterium | reverse complement strand
CTCGAATCCGCTTCCCTGAATCCGAACATTGGCGATTTCAAAACCGGCGTGCTCCAAACGTAGAGAAGCTGGAAACCATGCTTCGAATCTTCCTGGCCAATTTTATCGTTCAGATTCTTCCGCTCTTGATGATCCTCGCGGCCATCATTTTGATCGTCAAAGCGCAAAAAGGCGGCCCGCGCAGTTCGCTGAAGCGCTATCTTGGCATGTTTCTCGCCTCGCTCCCAGCAGGCATCATCGCGTACATCTTCGCTGGAATCGCTGCGGCTGCAATCCGCGGTGAAGGCCACTTTTATAGCGTTCCCCTTGGCGGTTACACGGTTTCCGACAATCTCTCGCTTGGCGCGAGTATTCTCTTCTGGATCGGACTCGTTTTTGCCGTGCTGGCGTTTGCTCTGCGCGCGCGAAAGTAGCATTGGAAGGCCCGAGTGAACGAAGCCCCAAAAATCATCGAATGCCCGCGGGACGCCTGGCAGGGCTTAGCCGATTTTATCCCAACAGAGTACAAAGCGGCGTATCTCAAGGAACTCGTGCTCACCGGCTTCACCCATATTGACGCCGTCAGCTTTGTTTCGCCCAAGCACGTCAAGCAGATGGCCGATAGCGAAGATGTCATGGCGAAACTCAACGCTTCCCTTCCGACCAATGTCGATCCCCCCGAAATCATTGGCATCGTCGTCAATGAAAAAGGACTGCAACGCGCTCTCGCCACTCCCGGCGTAACGACGATTGGCTATCCATATTCCATCTCTGCCTATTTCCGCCGCGCCAACGCCAACATGACGCGCGCCGAATCCCGCGCGCTCGTCGAAAAACTCAAAAAAGAAACCGTCGCAGCCAAGCGCGGCCTGGTCATCTATGTTTCGATGGCTTTTGGCAATCCCTACGACGAGCCTTGGGGTCCCGAGATCGTCGCCGATACACTCGAATGGCTCAAGGACACCCGCGTTCGCACGGTTTCCCTCGCCGACACCGTCGGCACGGCCACGCCCCAACTCGTCGGCGATCTCTACCGCCAGGTCAAGGATCACGTCGCCGGAATCGAGCTGGGCGTCCATCTCCACAGCCGCCCCGAAAACGCCGAAGAGAAAATCCTCGCTGCCTTCGAAGCGGGCTGCCGCCGCTTTGACAGCGCGCTCACCGGACTTGGCGGCTGTCCCTTTGCGGGAGACAATCTGGTAGGAAATATCGCCACGGAGGACGTCCTTGCGGCATTGCGCAAGGCGGGGGCTGATCCCGGCATCGACTGTGCGCGCCTCACAAAAACGCTCGAAATGACCAACGAAATTCGCGCAAAATATGCGCATGCCCCGCTCGTGAATTGAGAGGAGGCTCCAAGCATGTATTCCACCCTGATTCTCGACACCAACGGGCAAATTGCAACCATCACGCTGAATCGCCCGGACAAGCGCAATGCCATTTCCTCCACCATGATGGCGGAGCTGCAAACGGCGCTCGACGAGATTGAAAGAGGACACGCGCGGGTTGTGATTATTACCGGCGCCGGAAAAACTTTCTGTGCCGGCATGGACCTGGAAATGCTCTCCGCTATCGCGCAGCAATCTCCTGCGGAGAATCAGGAAGACTCCCGCCGCATGGCCAAGATGTTTCGTCGCATCTGGAGTTTTCCGCGGCCGCTCATCGCCGCCGTTAACGGCGCGGCGCTCGCCGGCGGCTGCGGTATCGCCACGCTCTGCGATTTCACTTTGGCCATTCCAGAAGCGCAATTCGGATACACCGAAGTGCGCATCGGTTTTCTGCCCGCAATAGTGTCCGTGTTCTTGACTCGCCAGATTGGCGAAAAGAGAGCCAGAGACCTGCTCCTCACAGGCAGAGTCTTTGATGCGCGGGAAGCGCGAGAGCTGGGCTTGGTTAACGAAATCGTGCCTGCGGAAAAGCTCCGCGAACGCTCGCAGGAGCTTGCCGAAGTGCTCATCTCTGCCAGCCCGGGAAGCCTTTCCCGCGCCAAGCGGCTGATGACCTCTGCGGCTGCAGCCGGCGTGGACGCGGACCTCGAGCGCGCGGTGCTGGAAAATGCGCGCATTCGCTGTACTCCCGATTTCAAAGAAGGGCTCGCTTCGTTTCTCGAAAAGCGGAAGCCCGTTTGGCAAGGTAAGCCGGAATAGGCTCGGGGGATTTGAATGATCGAATATCACGATGCAATCGTGCGCGTGCGCTACGCGGAAACCGACCAGATGGGCGTCGTCTACCACGCGAACTACTTCGTTTGGTTCGAGGTTGGCCGCGTCGAGCTGATGCGTGCGTTGGGTGTAGAGTACAAAAGAATGGAAAGAGAAGATGACTGCCACATTGTCGTAGCTGACGTGCACTGCCGCTACCATCATCCAGCGCGCTACGACGAGGTCCTGCGAGTTAGGACACGCATCGCGGAATCAAGAAACCGGGTCGTGAAATTCTCCTACGAACTGTTTCGCGATTCCGACGGCACGCTCCTTGCAAACGGGCACACCACGCACATCATTTGTGGCAGCAATGGAAGGCCGAAACTCCTGCCTCAGAAATATCGCGAAATCATGGTCGCGGCCGGTGTACCCGAACCTGACCGGAGTCCCGTATGAGCGTTTTGCTGACGGGAAATGACCTGACGTTTGCGCAACTCCACGCGGTAGCATTGAGTAGCGAAGCGGTGGAGCTTGCCCCTAACGCCGTCGAGCGGATGAATGCTTCGCGGGCCGTGGTTGAGCGCGTGTTAGCGTCAGACGGCGTGGCATATGGAATCAATACTGGCTTTGGAAAGCTGGCTTCCGTTCGAATCTCGCCCGAGCAAGTGCGCCAGCTGCAAGTCAATCTCGTGCGCTCCCACGCGAGCGGAGTTGGCGACTCTCTCACCGAAACTGAAACGCGTGCGGTGATGCTGCTCCGCGCGAACGCTTTGGCAAAGGGCTTCAGTGGTATCCGGCCTGTCGTCGTGGAAACGCTCTGCAAGATGCTGAACGCCAGGGTTCATCCCGTGATTCCCTCGCAAGGTTCGGTTGGCGCTTCCGGCGACCTCGCTCCTCTGGCGCATCTCGCGCACGTGCTCATCGGCGAAGGGCAGGCAATCTATCGAGCAGAAGCTTTGCCCGGCGGCGAAGCCATGAAGCGCGCTGGGATCACGCCCGTCTCCCTTGAAGCAAAAGAAGGCCTTTCACTTCTGAACGGCACGCAAGGAATGCTTGCGCTGCTTAGCCTCGCGCTGCGGCAAGCTGACATCCTGGTTGATACTGCGGATGTAGCCGCGTCTCTTTCGCTTGATGCTCTGCGCGGAAGTCCGGGAGCGTTTGACGCGCGCATCATGCACGCCCGCGCTTATGCCGGCGCCGCCACCACCGCGCGCAATCTGGCGCATTTGAACGAGGGCAGCCAGATTCGCGAGTCTCATCGCCCCATGGAAAAAGACCCGCGTGTGCAGGACGCCTACAGCTTGCGTTGTACGCCGCAGGTGCACGGCGCCGTTCGCGATGCCCTCGCGCAAGCGCGCGAAATCGCGGCCGTCGAATTGAACAGCGCCACCGACAATCCGCTTGTGTTCGTGCGCGAGGCTTCAAGCGACAAATTGAATGGCGACATCATCAGCGGTGGCAATTTTCACGGCCAGCCGTTAGCCATGGCTGCTGATCAAGTGGCTATTGCCATTGCCACGCTGGGTGGAATCGTCGAGCGCCGCATCGAGCAAATGACCAATCCGCTGACCAGCATGCTTCCCGCATTCCTCACGCCGGAGCCCGGAGTGAACTCCGGCTTCATGGTCGCGCAGATTACCGCCGCGGCCCTTACCAGCGAAAACAAAGCCCTCGCGACACCGCATTCCGTCGATTCCATTTCCACATCAGGGAACCAGGAAGATTACGTCTCGATGGGCATGAGCGGCGCGCGCCGCCTCGAACGAATGTTGAAAAACCTTCGTAACACGGTTGCCATCGAACTTCTGTGCGCCTGCCAGGGAATCGACTTGCTGTCGCCATTGAAAACGGGCCCCCTGGCGACCAAAGCCTACGAGGCTATCCGAGCAAAGTCTCGTATGCTTTCAGTCGATCGCCCTCTCTCGCCAGATATCGAAGCCATCTCGGCCTTGATCGCCGACGGCGCGATCGCTTCCATCCTCCACTGATCGTGCAGCGGCGCCCTGCCTGCCGCACGCAGGGTTACCACGCTGTTCCCCCCTGCCGCAAACCGGCTAGCGAGGGTTTCTCCACCATGTTCGCGCTCTGGCGCCCAAACCGTCATCTCCACTCTCAGGCTGCGGTCCTCCGCAGCCTAAGGCGGAGAGATCTCTCTTCGGGGTTCAGAATTCATGCTCAAATAATTTCAAGCGTCCTGAGAAAATGACTAGCTGGCGAGAGGTCGCCACTTATGCGCGTTTTGTTGTAAGCAGTTCCAGTTCGTCTAGCGTTCGCGGCCAGTCTTCGCGAAGCAAGCGCGAAAGCGCCCGGTCGGCAAGAAGCCGTCCCCCAGTTTGGCACGTGGGGCAATAATTCGTCTCGTTCGAACCATAGCGAATGCGTTGGATTTTTGTTTTGCAGCGCGGACATGGCTGCTTGTATCTCCCGTGAACCGCCATCCCTGCGCGAAATGCAGTCACTTTTTCGGGGAATTGTCCGGCAGCTTCGGTGCGTAAGCGATCCGTCCAATCCGTCAGCGTTGAGCGAATCGCACGGTACAGCCGAGTAATTTCTACGGGCGATATTTTGTGCGTTTGCGCGAGCGGAGAAAGTTTCGCCTCGAACAGGATTTCGTCGGAGTACGCATTTCCGATTCCGCCAAAGAGCCGAGGATCGGTGAGGGCCCGCTTGAGCGTGTGATTCGCAGAGAGCAGCATTTCCGCAAAGCGCGCAGAATCGCATTCGAGCACTTCGAGCCCGCCAGGATCGAGAGCCCGCAGCCCTGCTTCCCCTGAAACCACGTGGAGGGAGGCGCGCTTCTGTGAACCTTCCTCGGTCCAGAGAAGCGAACCGTTCGGGAAATCAAAAGCGGCTAGGCCACGTTGACGCGACACTTTGACTCCGCGGGCACGCCAGTGCAAGCGGCCGGCGATCATGAGGTGAAGAACGAGCCAGAGATCCCCTTCGAGCCCGATGCAGATACGCTTTCCCAGCCGTCGCAAACGCACCACTTTCTTCCCGATGGCACCGCTCAGTGGCGGAGCGGCAGTGCGTAGAAGAAACGGGCTGACCACGCGCACGTCTTCGAGCGTTTGGCCGAGAATCCGCTTCTCCAGCGCTTCAATGTAAACCGTGATGTCTGGCAGCTCCGGCATGAGGTCTTCCCGTTGGTGTGCAAAACAATCGTACAATGTCATCCCATTGTTTGCAGGGAAGCAGGGTGAAGCATGAGCAGAAAAATTGGAATTCTGGGAGGAACGGGGCCGGAAGGCTCCGGGCTTGCGTCGCGCTGGGCCGC
>CAZGBQ010000220.1:0-5420 GCA_964524045.1 uncultured Acidobacteriaceae bacterium | reverse complement strand
TGGACAACAGCCACATCACCAAGCAGCAGCCGGAGAAGTCCCTGCTCGAGCCCAAGAAGCGTTCGGGCGGGCGCAACAATCAGGGCGAAGTGGTGATCTGGCACCGGGGCGGCGGACACAAGAAGCAATACCGCAAAGTGGACTTCCGGCGCGACAAGAGCGGCGTACCCGCGAAAGTCGCTGCCATCGAGTATGATCCGAACCGAAGCGCGAACTTGGCGCTGCTCCACTACGCCGATGGCGAGAAGCGCTACATCCTGCACCCCGTCGGCCTTGAAGTCGGCGCCACGGTTTCTACCGGCGAAGGCGCGGACATTCTCCCGGGCAATGCGTTGCAGTTCAAGCACATTCCTCCGGGCACGATGATTCATAACCTCGAGCTCTATCCTGGCCGCGGCGGACAAGTGGTCCGCTCGGCGGGCAGCTCCGCGCAGCTGCTGAGCAAGGAAGGCGAAGTCGCTCTGGTGAAACTGCCTTCCGGTGAAGTGCGCAAGTTTTCCGTGGACTGCATGGCCACGATTGGCCAGGTCGGCAATCTGGACCATGAAAACGAAACTTACGGAAAGGCTGGGCGGACGCGCTGGCGCGGCATCCGGCCAACGGTTCGCGGTGTGGCCATGAACCCGGTGGATCACCCGCACGGCGGTGGCGAAGGGCGCGTCAAGGGCAATCATCCGCAGACGCCTTGGGCGTTCCCGACGTTGGGCAAGAAGACCCGGCACAACAAGCGCACCGACAAGCACGTTGTCGAGCGCAGGAAGTAGCTGGACGCAAAGAAGACAGGTGCACTGAGGCGAGACCGGGACGCGAACGAAAGGCTGCCCGGTGAGAGCAGAAACGATGCGAGCAACACGAACAACCCGAACAGCAGGACGGCGCAGCCGAGAGGTGAAACGCGCGGCCAAGCGCCACATCACGAAACTAACCAAGCCGGCGCGGCCGGCAGCCAGGGTCGCCGTGGCTCCCCCGGAGCCGGTGCTTTACAAGCTGTGCAAGCCGGGCTGGGCGGTGATTGTTGAGCGCATTCCGAACGCGCAGGGCACGCGGTTTGTCTGCCCGTTCTGCCCGAAGTCGCACCGCGTTCCCGGACCGGTGCGCGGCTTCAAGAAGGTGCGCCGGGCGCAATGGGGCCGTTTGCGGCGGGTGGAGGAATAAGGAAGCGATGGCACGTTCATTGAAAAAAGGGCCGTTCGTCGACGGCCACCTGCGCGAGAAGGTCGAAGGGCTGAATACGCGCAACGAGAAGAAAGTGGTCAAGACCTGGTCGCGTCGTTCGACAATCGTGCCGGAAATGATCGGCCACACTATCGCCGTGCACAACGGCAAGAAGTTTATTCCGGTGTACGTGACCGAGCAGATGATAGGGCACAAGCTGGGCGAATTTGCGCCGACGCGCTCCTTCAAGGGGCACGGCGTGAAGGTGGCGCTCGAAAAGGCTGCCGGCGTGGCGCCAGCAGGCGGCGGCGCTCCTGGTGCAGGCGCGCCCCCACCCGCGGCCCCAAAGGGATAAGTCATGGCAGACGCACCAACAGTTGCTGGATCGATTGAAGCCCACGCGCTCGCGCGGCACGTGCGGATGTCGCCGCAAAAAGCGCGGCTGGTGATGGACCTGATTCGCGGCCAAAAAGCGCAGAGCGCGCTGCAGACGCTAAAGTTTGCACAGAAGCGCGCTGCCAGGCACATCGAGAAAGTATTGCGCAGCGCGATCGCTAACGCCGAGCGCAAGGCCGATGAAGCAGGTGCGCCGCTCGACGTGGATGAATTGTACGTTGCGAAGTGTTTCGTGAACGAAGGCCCGCGCTGGAAGCGGCTGCGGCCCGCTCCGATGGGGCGCGCGTTCCGCTATCAGAAGCGCACTGCGCACCTGTGGGTGGGCGTGGCCGAGCATCACGTCGCTGCGGCAGAACGCGTGGCAGCGATTGAAGCCGAAGCTCAGGCGCAGAAAGGCGTTCGTGGCACCGCGCGGCGTGTTCGCAAGGCGCTGACCGGCAAGCAGGCACCGCCAAAGAAGGGAAAGAGGTAGCCGGCCCGGCGAGGGCCGCACCAAGGAACGCTATGGGACAGAAAACGCATCCGTACGGATTCCGGCTCGGCTACAATAAGCCGTTCAAATCCCGCTGGTACGCCGACAAGGAATATGCCGACCTTCTTCACGAAGACGTGAAGCTGCGTCGCGAATTGAAAGAGAAACTGAAAAGCGCCGGCATTAGTTCGATCGACATCGAGCGCGCGGCGAATAAACTCGTCGTGCGCATCTACACTGCGCGGCCGGGAATCATCATCGGCCGCAAAGGCGCGGAAATCGATAAGCTCAAGCAGGACGTCCAGAAGCGCACGAAACGCGAAGTGCATATCGACATCCAGGAAGTCCATCGCCCCGAGTTGGATGCGCAGTTGGTAGCCGAGTCGATTGCGCTGCAATTGGAGAAGCGCGTGGCCTTCCGGCGTGCGATGCGCAAAGCCGTGGATTCGGCGCTGCGTTTTGGCTGCAAGGGCATCAAGGTGCGCGTGGCTGGGCGGCTAAACGGCGCGGAGATCGCGCGCAAAGAATGGTACTTGCAAGGGCGGTTGCCCCTGCAAACGCTGCGCGCAGAAATCGAATTCGGCTTCGCGCAGGCGTACACCACCTATGGCGTGATCGGCGTGAAGTGCTGGATCTATCAGGGCGAAAACGTTCCGAAGCGCGCTTCGAAGATTCAGGAAGAACGCGCGGCGGCTGTCGCCTAATTAAAGCCGGGACTAGGGGAGCGAGAACAGAACGATGTTGATGCCGAAGAAAGTGAAGTACCGGAAACAGATGCGTGGGCGGCGCAAGGGCAAGGCCTGGCGCGGCGGCGATTTGTCGTTTGGGGAATACGGCTTGAAAGCTTTGGAAAACGCATGGATCACTGACCGGCAGATCGAAGCTTCGCGCGTGGCCATCATGCGGTTCATCAAGCGGGGAGGGAAACTCTGGATTCGCATTTTCCCGGACAAGCCTTTCACTAAGAAGCCTGCGGAAACGCGTATGGGCAAGGGCAAAGGCGCGCCGGAGCGCTGGGTGTCGGTGGTGAAGCCGGGCCGCATCCTGTTTGAAATGGCGGGAATCGACGAAGCGACGGCCAAAGAAGCGCTCGGGCTTGCGGCGCACAAGCTTCCGATTCCCACAAAGTTCGTCACCCGCGCAGGAGGATTCTAGTTATGCCGCGGCGCATTGAGAAGATTCGCGAAATGGGCAAAGAAGAGCTCGAAGCGCAGCACAAGGACCTGACTGAGCAGATTTTCCGTCTGCGGTTTCAGCTGACCACCGGCCAGGCGGAAGCACTGAAGCGGCTCCGCGAAACAAAAAAAGATCTGGCGCGAGTAAAGACTCTTCTCCGCGCCCAGGAATTGAGGAAAGCATAATGGCATCTGAGACACAGACCGCGGCGGACTCGCGCGGCGAGCGCACGGTGCTGACCGGCAAAGTCACCAGCGCGAAGATGGAAAAAACCATTGTCGTGGAAGTTCTGCGCCTGGTGCAGCACCCGAAGTACCGCCGCGTGGTGCGCATCGCGAAAAAGTTTTACGCCCACGACGAACAGCGCCAGGCCAAGCCTGGCGACACGGTTCGCATTGTGGCCTCCCGTCCGCTGTCAAAGCTCAAGCGTTGGCGGCTGAAGGAAGTGCTGGCGACGAGCGCGTCGGCCAAGGCCAAGTAAGAAAGACAGGGGAGCAGACCAATGATTCAGATGCGAACCTGGCTGACGGTGGCGGACAATTCCGGCGCGCGGAAGCTGATGTGTATTTTGCCGGTCGGCGGCGATGCCGGACTGAAAGCGGGACTGGGCGACATCGTCACCGCGTCGGTGAAGGAGGCGACACCCGAAAGCCAGATTAAGGAAGGCAAAGTGGTGAAATGTGTGATCGTGCGGATGCGCAAAGAGCAGCGGCGCAAGGATGGTACGTACATCCGGTTCGACGATAACGCTGCGGTTTTGATCAATGACGCCCTGGAGCCGATCGGCACGCGCGTGTTCGGCCCCGTGGCGCGCGAGCTGCGCGAAAAGAAATTCACGAAAATCGTTTCGCTGGCTCCGGAGGTTTGGTAGGCCATGGCGCTGACACACGAACGAGCGGTGCGGCACATCATCCAGATTCGCAAGGGTGACAACGTAAAGGTGCTGGCCGGCAAGGATAAAGGAAAGAGTGGCCGGGTGCTTTCGGTGAACGCCGCAAAAAATACCGTCGTTGTCGAGCACGTGGGCATCATCAAGCGCCACACGCGTCCCAATCCTTCGAAGAACATCAAGGGCGGGATCGTGGAAAAGGAAGCTGGCATCAACGTTTCCAACGTGATGATCGTTTGCCCGAGCTGCGGCAAGCATACCCGCATTGGCCATACCGTGCTGCCGGACGGCTCGCGAGTGCGCAGTTGCCGGCATTGCAAGTCGACGTTGGATAAGTAAAAGGACGAGGCAAAGGAAGGCGATGAAAAGCCGATTGCAGGAAAAATACCGGAGCGAGACGGTGGCGGCGCTGATGAAGCGCTTTGGCTGGAAGAACCGTATGGCCGTGCCAAAGCTGCAGAAAATTACGGTAAATATCGGCCTCGGCGAAGCCAGCCAGAACGTCAAGCTGCTGGACACCGCCGCGGTCGAGCTAGGACAAATTACCGGGCAAAAGGCAATGATCACCCGCGCAAAGAAGTCCATTGCGAACTTCAAAATTCGCAAGGGCATGCCCATCGGCTGCGCAGTGACGCTGCGCGGCGACCACATGTATGAGTTTCTGGACCGTTTGTGCAACGTGGTGCTGCCGCGCGTGCGCGACTTCCGTGGGCTGCCCTCGAACGCTTTCGACGGACGCGGGAACTACACCTTGGGGCTTAAGGACCAGCTGGTGTTTCCGGAGATCGATTACACGCGCGTCGACAAAATCAAGGGCATGAATATCACCCTGACCACGTCGGCAAAGAACGACGAGCAGGGCCGCGAGCTGCTGAAGGGGCTCGGGGTACCGCTTCGTGAAAGAGGAGCCGCATAATTCATGGCACGCACCGCAAAGATCGCCAAGACGCGCAAGAAGCCCAAGTTCAAGGTGCGGGTGCGCAACCGCTGCCGAGTCTGCGGGCGCGCGCGCGGCTACATTCGCAAGTTCGAGATGTGCCGCATCTGTTTTCGCGGCATGGCGCTGCGCGGAGAGATTCCCGGCGTCGTGAAAGCGAGTTGGTAGGAGAAATATGCAGACCGATCCTATTGCCGATTTTCTGACGCGCCTCCGCAACGCGGCGGCCGCCAAGCACCAGCGCGTCGACGTTCCCGTCTCGAAGCTCAAGACCGAAATTGCGCGCATTCTGAAGGAAGAGGGCTACATCTCGACCTACAAGCTGGTGGACGAGAACAAAACGCGCAAATTGCTGCGGGTTTTTCTGAAGTACACGCCGGATCGCCGTAGCGTGA
>CAZGBQ010000219.1:0-5425 GCA_964524045.1 uncultured Acidobacteriaceae bacterium | reverse complement strand
GGGCCGCAGGATCAGTCCGTCTGCGAATTGGTGATGGACGTGCCGCTGGATGTTTTGACGTTCGGCAAGAAGGGCGCAGATCAGATGGAAAGCCGTTTGTCCTACGTTGCGTTGCTGAAGGATGGCAAGGGGGAAATCACTAAGAAATTCCAGAATGAAGTGCCCATCAATGTCGCCGAAGCCAAGCTGGCCGCGCTCAAAGCCTCGCACTTCATTTATACAGAGCACTTCGATTTGCCTTCCGGCCACTATTCGCTGGAAACGGCGGTCCTTGATAGCACGGGGAACAAAATAAGCGCAAGAAAGACCAGTATCGTGATGCCCGCGCCATCGCCAGGGCTCGCATTGAGCAGCGTCAGCATCGTTCGCAGTACCAAGGACAAAGAACAATCGACCAACCCGGACGATCCTATGCTCGTCGGAAACAAGGTTGTTTCCCCAACTTTGAACCCCGTGCTTCGAAAGGCCGACGGCGATGTCTCCTTCTACATGGTCATTTATCCCGACAAGAAAATCAGCGCCGCGCCCCAGTTAATCATGGAATTCAGCAAAGACGGCCAAGTGCTGGGAAGCGGCTCGCCGCAACTCAGCGATCCGGAAAAAGACGGGCGTATTCATTATGTCGCCACCGTCCCTCTCGCGTCGCTCCCCCCGGGTCAATTTACGATCCGCTTCAAGGTCAAACAGGGTTCAGCAGCTGCCGAAGAACCAGTTAGTTTTACACTGCAGTAAGGCCCAGGATGATTTTCTCCAGACGGGAACTTCTATGGCGTAGCTTGGCTTTCAGCGCAGCAGGGCTCTTACCCCGCTCCCTCGCGGGGAACAGCCCCGCCGAAACGCCCTTGTTCCTGGAAGTCCCCCCTTCGTCGAGTGGGATTCAATGGGTGCACGACAATGCCATGTCCGACAACCGCTACCTGCCGGAAACCCTCGGTCCTGGGTGCGCTTTCCTGGATTTTGACAATGACGGTTGGATGGACATCTACCTGGTGAACAGCGGCCCCTGTGACTTCTGGACACCGGCTTCTGGAAAGGCGCCTCGCAACGTCCTTTACAAGAACAATCGCGATGGCACGTTCACGGATGTGACCGAGAAAGCCGGTGTCGCCGGCGGAACCTTCGGCATGGGGGTTGCCGTCGGAGACTACGACAACGACGGATGGCCCGACATCTTCGTTACCGCGTATGGAAAGTGCATCCTCTACAAGAACAATCAAAACGGCACGTTCACTGACGTCACCGAAAAGGCCGGACTCGCTACGCCTGGCTGGACCACCAGCGCGGTGTGGTTTGACTACGACAACGATGGCCGCCTCGATCTGTTTATCTGCAGCTTTGTCGACTACGGCGCCAAGCAAAAACTCGCTTGCGGAGATAACCAGCTCGGCCAGCACTACTACTGCATTCCCCGAGTCTTCCGCGGCACGCCCAGCTTTCTCTATCACAACAATGGCAACGGCACCTTCACCGAAGTCAGCAAGGGTACGGATATCGCTAAGGCGTTGGGCAAATCGCTTGGCGTGGTGGCCACAGATGTCAACAACGACGGCCGCATGGACCTCTTCGTCGCAAACGATACCGTTCAGAATTTCCTTTTCATGAATCGCGGCCCGGACGCTTCAGGGAAAATACGCTGGGAAGAAGTCGCCCTGCAGGCCGAAGTGGCTTTCAGCGACAACGGCCAGCCTCGCTCTGGAATGGGCGTGGACGCCGGCGATCTAGACAACAATGGCTGGCAGGATCTTTTTGTAGCCAATGTCGATCAGGAGATGTTTTCGCTCTACCGCAACAACAAAGACGAGACGTTCACCGATGTGGCCCATATTCACGGCGTCGCGCAGGCTACTCGTCTGCTCAGTGGCTGGGGCCTCAAGTTCTTCGACTACGACAATGACGGCGCGGTCGACCTCATGTTGGCGAACGGTCATCCGGACGACATGATCGGCCGCTATTCAAAGCAAGTCCGTTACATGGAGCCGCTTTTGCTATTCCATCAGGGCGCCGACGGCAAGCTTCAGAACGTCAGCACGCAGGGCGGCTCTGCTTTTGAAAAATTCTTTCCCGCCAGGGGTCTTGCCATCGGCGATTACGACAACGATGGCGCCTTGGACGTGCTGATCGCAAACAATGGCGGGGCCCCTATCTTGTTGAAAAGTCAAGCGGCTAAGGGTAACAATTGGCTGGGACTGAGGCTCGAAGGCACGACGAGCAACCGCGATGCCATCGGCGCCCGGATCCTTTGGAAGACCGGCGGAAAACTACGCCACCGTCTGAAAAACAACGGCGGCAGCTATCTTTCCTCACATGACCTACGGGAAGTTTTGGGGATCGGGACGGCCACGCAAGTCGACGAACTGGAGATTCACTGGCCCGCGCCAAGCAAGCACGTGGAGAAACTCACCAATCTGGCTCCGAACCGCTACATCCGCATTGTCGAGGGCAAAGGCATAGTCTGACCGAAGACAGATGCGCCTCTCCTAGACGGTCAAGATATTCTAAATTGGAATATTCTAATTTAGACTATGCAGGCGCCCGGCCCGCCTTGATGCTTTTATCGTAGTTCTTATTAACCTTCCCGGTCACTTCCTGGATTTACGCCAACTTCACCGTTTTTCCCGTTTTGGCCGCTTCGTAAATGGCCATCATCACTTTCAAGTCGCGCAACCCCTCTTCCCCGGGGGTTAGCGGCTCCTTGTTCTCCATGACACAGTGGGACATATGTTCCATTTCCAGCGCGAAATGATCGCGCACGGGAAGCTCTCTTTCTTCCAAAACGTCTCCGCGATGGATTCTCATTCGCAATCCGCTATAACCCGTCGCGGGATCCATTTCCAGCCAACCCTCCGTTCCAACCACGCGGTAGTGACTCTGCCACGCGTACCCGTAGCTGGAGGTGCAGTTTGCCAGAATCCCGCTGGGGAAGCGGAGTTGAAAGTTGATCGTCTCTTCGACTTCTTTGAACCGTGGGTCATTCGGAGTGTTGTACAGGAAAGCGTTGACCTCGACCGGCTCTTCTCCCGACAGATAGCGAGCCGCCTGCAAAGCGTAAATCCCGATGTCCATCAACGAGCCGCCGCCCGCGAGCTTCTTGTTCAATCTCCATTGCGTCGGATCGCCGATTTTCCAACCAGCGTCGGCCAGGATGACCTTGGTGGTCCCAAGCTCGTGCGAGCGCGCAATGCGAATCGCTTCCATGTTGTACGGCTCATAGCGGCAGCGGTAGGCCACCATCAATTTGCGATTCGCTTTGCGAGCGGCATCGATCATCTCCTGGCACTCGGCCGAAGTATTGGCCATGGGCTTTTCTGTCAGGACGTGCTTCCCTGCCCCGAGTCCGCGGATGGTGTACTCCGCATGCATGCCGTTCGGCAGCACGATATAGATGATGTCGACTTCCGGATTGTCCTTGATGGAATCGTAGTTCTGATAATTGTAAATGTTTTTCGCAGAGACTCCGTACCGTTGCGCGAGCTTGTTCGCTTTGTCCGGGTGCCCGCTGACGAGAGCCGTCACTTTCGACTTCTCGCACTTGTCAAACGCCGGCAGAATCTGATGAATGGAGAGACTGCCCAGGCCAACAATGGCCCATCCCAGTTTCTTTCCCGGGGGATCGGGCACGCCGAGCTGCTGTGCCGCGGCGGCTTCCCTTAAGAGCGCACCGGCCACACTCACGCCGGCCACTCCCTGGCTCATTTTCGAGATAAATCCCCGGCGGGTGATCTCTCTTTCCGTGCTGTGCGTCATAAGCCTTCTCCTCTACTTCGGATTTCTTTGCTTCCGCAGTTCTTCCAATCGCCTCTTCAAGTATTCCTGGTACTCCTGAAGAAGCTTGGGATCGCTCGGAGAGCCATAAATCTCGCTCGATTTGTATTTGCCCTCATCAAACTTCTTTTTCGTCCACTCGTCGTGAATGTGGATTTCATCCGCGCGATCCATCACTTCCTTTACAAACTGCGGCGGGATGAAATACACGCCTTCGCGGTCGCCAACGACGAGATCGCCCGGCATCACCGTGACGCCGCCAATGCGCACCGGAACATTGATCCCCGTGAGCATGACGTTCCCAATGGGCGTCGGATCGACCGCCCGGAAGTACGCCGGCATGTCAATTTCGGAAAGACCGTTGAGATCGCGCACGCTGCCATCGACAACCAAGCCGCCGCCGTGCGTGGCTTTGTACACATAATAGAAGAGGTTATCGCCGACGATCGTGCCATTCACTTTTTTGCCGAAAAGGTCCACGATCAGCACGTCGCCGGGCTGGAGCATGTCAATCGCAGTCTGATTGGTCAGGCGCGAGAGCCCGTGATCCTTGGCTTTGGCCTTGGAAATCGAGTCCAGGTCTGGGCGCAACGGCATGAATTGAACGGTAAAAGCGCGTCCTGCAAGCGGCTTCCCAGGATGGAGCACCTGCAATCCGTCCGCATACTGGTTATGAAAACCCTTTTCCTGCAGGACCGCCCAGACCTCTTCGGAGGAAAGCTCACGCGCTCTGTCCAGAAATTCGTTCGGCACGTTGGGGCGGCCGTCGGGCAAGCGGCCAAACGGCGCGTCGGCGGTGTAGTCGATGAGATCCTGCTTGGAGAAGGTCAATAGCTGGCCAGACGCGGGGCTTGCCGTCATCAACACCATGGTGCTCAGCACAAAGATTGCATTCAGGACCCACTTATGGCGAAAGCTCAGCACGGCCCTCATGATCGGTCACCTCCGGGGCGAAGAGTCCCGCTTGCGAGTACCCAGCGGATCAGGAAGAATCAATGCCCTTCGTTATCGCGCCGAAACTCTCAAATGAGCGGCGATTTGTCAATCGTGAATCTTGCCTGGGAGAGGCAATCTCTGTATTGTGGCGTGCGATGACTACGCCCCGGAGCCACATCCGCTGGCTGCTGATTTCTTGGATGTTTGTGATCAGCGCCATCGCCTATCTGGATCGGGTGAACATCTCCATTGCCACGACCAGGATGGAACAAGAATTTCATCTGGACGACGTGCAGTTCGGATGGGTGTTCAGCGCATTCCTTCTCGGGTACGCATTGTTTCAAGCGCCTGGCGGCCGTTTGGCCGACCGTTTCGGCCCGCGTATTGTTTTAACGCTGGGAACGGTTTGGTGGTCGTTGTTTACAACCCTCACTGCCCTTGTGCCGGGGGCCCTCCCGCGCGCTTTGTTTGTGCTCGTGTGCACGCGTTTTCTGCTCGGCGTGGGCGAAGCCGTTGTCTTTCCCTCCAGCAACCGGCTGGTGGCAAGCTGGATTCCCTCCCATGAGCGCGGGATTGCCAACGGACTTATTTTTGCCGGCGTAGGCGCGGGAGCGGGAGTCACGCCTCCCCTCATTACCTACATCATCGTGAATCATGGCTGGCGCTGGTGTTTTTGGATCAGCGCACTGATTGGCTTGGCCGCAGGCATGGTGTGGTTGCTCATCGC
>CAZGBQ010000218.1:0-5502 GCA_964524045.1 uncultured Acidobacteriaceae bacterium | reverse complement strand
GAGCACTACGCGCGCATCGTCAAAGAAAAAGCCATCCTGCGCAACCTGATCCACACCACGCACGACATTCAGCAGCAAGCGTTTGAGGGCGAGGAGGACGCCGACGCCATTCTGGACGGCGCGGAAAACAAGATTTTCGCGCTGGCGGAAGACCGCGTGAAAGTTGGCTTGATTCCTGTGAAGGAAATTGTCCGCGACAATTTCGAGCGCCTGGAGAAAATCTTCAAAGAAGGCAAGAGCGTCACTGGAATCCCCACGGGCTACACGGAATTGGACAAGCTCACATCTGGCTTGCAGCCTTCGGAACTTCTCATTCTCGCGGCGCGGCCATCTCAAGGGAAAACCGCGCTGGCGCTGAATCTGATGGAAAACATCGCCATTCGCAGCAGCCATCCGGTCGCGATGTTCAGCCTGGAAATGTCTAAGGAATCGCTGCTGCAGCGCCTGGTTGCGTCGGTGGCGCAGATTGACGCGCACAAGTTCCGCACCGGCCATCTGACCCGAGAAGATTGGCGGCGCATGACCGAAGCGCTGGGAACGATTTCTTCCGCGCCGCTGTGGATTGACGATTCAGGCTCGATCAGCGTGCTCGAGATTGGCGCCAAAGCGAGAAGGCTGAAGAACGACAAAGGCATGTCGATGCTGATCGTTGATTATCTCCAACTCATCACCGCACGCGGGCGCTTCGGCAACCGCCAGGAAGAAGTGGCCAGCATTTCGCGCGGATTGAAAGGCCTGGCGAAAGAACTGCGGATTCCCGTGCTGGTGCTGAGCCAGCTCACTCGCGCTCCGGAGCGCGATGAGCGCGGACCGCAGCTTTCCGATTTGCGCGAGTCGGGCGCCATCGAGCAGGATGCCGACGTAGTGATGTTCATCTACCGCCCGCACTTTTTCAAAGCGGGCGCCAGTCCCGAAGAACGCGAAGAAACCGAGCTGCGCATCGCCAAGCAGCGCAACGGCCCGACCGATATGGTGAAGTTCGTGTTTCGCAGCCGGTTTACGCGCTTTGAGGAAGCCGCGGCCGACGCGTTCAGCCAATTTAATCCAGACAACATGTAATTTCTGCTCGCTTGTGGCAAGCGAGCCACGGCGTGGGCGTGCGACCACGTTGGTACTGAATTGGACCTGCGCGCTGGCGCTTCCAATAGGGTGACTAAGTCCGCTAATTACGTAAGAAATCAGAATTTACCTGAGCTTCTCAGAATACGCACAATGTTGGCCTGCGCAAAGGCTTCGGCCACGCAAATGCACCTTTTTCGACTGTTGTCTCTTTCACGCGGCAGCCAAAGTGGCCGTCTGGCCGCGCCGCGTGATTGTCGTAAACTGATAATTTCGGCGGCGGGATAAATCTGCCGCTACATTGAAGGCACATGGCGAGCATACAGAAAAGTCCCCGCAGCAAAGGTCGTAAAGAAGCCGGTAGAGAAATAAGGCGGCCGGTTTGGGCGGAAGTTTCGCTCAGCGCGCTGGAACACAACCTCGAAGCCATTCGCGAATACGTCAATCCCGCGAGCGAAAAACGCAAGACGCCGCGCAAAATCCTGTCCATTGTCAAAGGCAACGGTTACGGCCACGGCGGCCCACAAGTCGCCAAAGCGCTGGAAAATGCCGGCTCGGATTGGTTTGGCGTAACGTGCACCGACGAGGGTATTGCGGTGCGCGAAGGCGGCGTTCGCAACCCCATTCTCGTTCTGACGGGATTCGTGCCTGGTGAAGAAGCTCGGCTTGTCGAACATGACCTCACGGCAACGATTCACCGCTGCGATCAGTTGCCGCTGCTCGAACGCGCGGCGGCTCGCCGAGGAGGCCGCAAGCCCGCGCCCTTCCACCTGAAAATTGACACGGGAATGAACCGCTTGGGCATCGCGACGACCGACATCGATTGTTTTGCGCGGCAGCTGGCGAAGTGCAAGCACCTGCAGCTCACCGGGATTTTTTCGCACTTTGCGTCTTCGGAAGTTTTCACCGATACGGCGGTCGGCAAGCAGACGCGCGAACAGGAAGAACGCTTCTACGCCGCGCTCGAGCGTTTGCGCAAGCTGGGCATCGATCCCGGCCTGGTGCATCTTGCCAACAGCGCCGCCATCGTCACGCGCCCAGAAACCTGGGCGGACATGGTGCGGCCCGGCGCGATTCTGTACGGCTACCATCCCGGCTACGATCCCATGGAAAAGCGCGAAGAAGCGGAGAGGCTCTTGCCTCTGAAGCCGGTGATGAGTCTGCGCACGAAGATCATCCATTTGCGGCGCGTTCCCGCGGGCGCGGGAGTCGGCTACGACGCGACGTTTGTCCCGAAGCGGCCTTCGCTCATTGGCGTGCTCGCCGGCGGTTATGGCGATGGCATTCACCGCTCGCTTGGCAATCGCGGCAGCGTGCTCGTGCGCGGCCAGCTCGCGCCCATCGTCGGCATTATTTCGATGGATGTGACCATGATTGACGTGACCGATATTGAAGAGGTTACCGTCGGCGATGTTGCGACGATTTACGGCACGGATGATTGCGGTCAGGTGCTTCTCGCGAATCGCGTCGCGCGCAGTATCGGCACGGTGACCTCGGACCTGCTCTGCGCCGTCAGCCAGCGCGTCGAACGCGTCTACGCTCGCTAGACCGCCTTGGTTCCAGGGCTTAGCGCGTATATAACGCACTACGTCAACCTGCCGCCGTGAGGTAGACTTCGGGGCATGTTGTTCCCATTCGAATGGCTAATCGACATACTGCTCGTGGCTCTCCGGAACCTTCAACTTGAATTCAGAAGGAGAAAAAGTCGAGGTTGGCCTACGACGTCCGGAGCTGTTCAGCGCTGCTCTGTGATCCAGGGATATTGGCCATGGGATCCTAATAGTTATCGCAGTGTGCTGGGCTACGCTTTCAGGGCGAATCAATCGCGTTACGCAGGCTTTTTTGCCTTGAAGGCTGAGAACGAAGAAATGGCTCAGATGCTGCAAAAACGGGCTGAGGGAATAACTGTCACAGTCCGATTCAACCCTCAGGATCCGGATGTTTCATTACTAGAGGACAAGCAGATTTTGGGTCGCGAAGTTACACAAAATGCTCACTGGCTATTGTGAGATCTGGAGACCAAAGGAAGTAGCTTTTCGTTTTCCAAGGTCGCCCCATACCCGCGCTTGAGGTAAACTCAAACTCTTGTGCATCCGCCTTTGGGGCGCTTCACAGGTGGATGCCGCTCCCGATATGAGCCGAATCGCTGCCATTTTGCCGGCTGCCGGTATGGGAACGCGCATGGGCGCGGACACGCCCAAGCAGTTCCTCGATCTCGCCGGTACGCCCATCGTGATCCTCAGCCTGCGGCGCATCGCCTCCTGCCCGCTGGTGACCGACCTTATCGTGGCCACGCGTGGCGACGAAGTGCAGCGCCTCGAAGAGCGCATCGCCAAGGAAAAATTCAAGCAGCCCGTGCGCGTGGTCAAAGGGGGCGATTCGCGGCAGGAGTCCGTCGCCGCCGCGCTGCGCGAAGTGTCCGGCGACACGGAAATCGTGCTGGTGCACGATGCGGTGCGGCCGTTCGTAACCGTCGAGCAGGTTGCGCGCGTCATCGAAGAAGCGCGCCGCTGCCACGCCGCGATTCTGGGCATCCCCGCGATGGACACGGTGAAAGAAGTGAAGCGCGCCAGCCTGCCGGAAGACGTCGCGCTAATCACCGCTACTGTTCCGCGCGAACGCGTCGTATTGGCGCAGACGCCGCAGGCCTTTGCGACGAAGCTCCTGAGGGAAGCGTTTGCGCGCGCGCTGGAGGATGGCGTGAACGCCTCCGACGAAGCCGGACTCGTCGAGCGCCTCGGCCACGACGTGCATGTGGTGCTTGGCTCCGAGCGCAACATGAAAATCACCAAGCCCGCCGACATGGAACTCGCCCGCTTCTACCTCCACCGCGAGATGCAAAAAGCATGAGCACGCGCTGCGGCATTGGCTACGATTTGCACCGCCTAGCCGAAGGGCGAAAGCTCATCGTCGGCGGGATCGAGCTGCCGTTTGACAAGGGGCCGGTCGGACATTCCGATGGTGACGTGCTGGCGCATGCGCTTTGCGATGCATTACTGGGGGCCGCAGGACTTGGCGACATTGGCACGCATTTTCCCGACACCGATCCGAAATGGAAAGACGCCAACAGCCTGCTCTTCCTCGAGTATGCAAAAAAGTTGCTCGCCGCAAGAAACTTCGCCATTGAGCACGTCGACGCGGTGGTCATTACGGAAAAGCCGAAGCTCGGGCCGCATTTTCCCAAGATGCGCGGTGCGCTCGCCAAAGCGCTCGGCGTCTCCGCCGAAAAGATTCATCTGAAAGCCAAGACCAACGAAGGCGTCGACGCCATCGGCCGCGGCGAAGCGATTGCCGCGCACGTCGTCGCGACACTCTCTTCCCGCTGATTGAAAATTTCGCCAAAAGGGCCTCTCGTCATTCCGAGCGAAGCGAGGAATCCCTCTTCCTGCGCTAAAATCCATTCGATGCGATTTGAGGATCAAGCAAACGCTGCTATCGCCACGAACCCGTTCACTTGCGCGGATGTTCTTGCCATTCTCCGCGAACGCGGTTGGCTGACGACGGAGGTCACCCCGGAGATGGAAGCGTGGTGCGGCCACGCTGCGGCGATCCTGGGCGCTCAAGCTGCTGACCGCACGGCTCTCACCGAACTACTCGCTCTTGTCTTTCATTACAACGCGCAGGAAATCCTGGCCTGCGTAGAAACGCACGAAGTGCTTGCACGCTACGCCGCGCGCGATGTGCTGCGCCATCTTGGGCTGCTCCTATTGGATGGCGCACCATTGAATTCCGAGCGCTTCAAGGAAATCTTCGCTAAGTTGAAGGAGCAGCTGCAATTGCCAGGCCGGGAATTGCTTTATCCCATGCGCCTTGCGCTCGCTGGCCGTCCCGGCGACGGAGCGCTTGACCGCGTCGTCCTCCTGTTCGACGAAGCGGCCGTTCTCCCCTTCGCTGTGCCCGTAAAGTCCGCTCGCGCCCGCGTCCTCGAATTCTGCGCCGCACTGGATTAGAGCGCATTTCTCACAGGTCAGACCGAAGTCACTCGGCAAGACTGCTCTGACTGTCATCCTGAGCGAAGCGAAGGATCTCAACCGATCCACATCTCGATGCTTCGGAGCGGCTGAGATTCTTCGTGCATCCTCGCCGGATGCGCTCAGAATGACAATGAACCTTCGGAGCATTGACTAGGGCACTGTCAACTGTGAACGGTGAACTGTAAACTATCCTTTCCATGGACAAGCTGACGGGTATCCACGCGGTGAAAGAAGCGCTTGAAGCGCAACGCCCTATCGACCGCATCGCCATCGCCAAAGGCCGGCAGGACACACGCATCGAAGAGATCGTGCAGCTCGCGCGCAAGCAGAGTGTTCCCGTGCGCTTCGAAGAGCGCGGGCAGCTCGACCGGCTGGCCAATTCGAAGGATCATCAAGGCGTCGTCGCGGTGGCCGCCGCGCGCGCCGCGGCCACGCTGGAAGATATTCTGGCAAGCGCCAACGCAGCGCA
>CAZGBQ010000217.1:0-5571 GCA_964524045.1 uncultured Acidobacteriaceae bacterium | reverse complement strand
GGGGGAGTGGCTCGAAACGTGCCGGAAACGGTAACGCGCTCCGCTCCTACCCTACTTATCCCCTGGCTCAGTTGGATACTTTTTCCCTCCGTCTTCTTCGCTTTGCTGCATGGAGGAGAGGCTATAGCCGCCCAGGGGGGTGCCCGCTATGAGGGACCCATCATTGACATGCATATGCACGCTCTTCCCGTGACTCTGGGGCCGGACGGCAAACAGGTCCCCGTCGACTGTTACCCCGCACCTGCTGCATGTGTGAGGACTGCGGCCACGTCGGAAGAGGACGTGGTGCGGATGTCGCTGGAGGCGATGGACCACTACCATATCGTCCAAGGCTTTCTGAGCGGTTCCCTTGAGTTGGTCGCGAAATGGACGGCGGCAGCGCCCGGCCGATTCATCGCTTCCCCGCTGATTGTCCAACCCGGCGACCCGGCCATTGCCACGCTCCGGCCCGCCTACGCCGCGAGTCGGTTGCGCGGCATGGGCGAACTGGCCACGCAGTACAGCGGCTTGCGGCCCAATGACCCCGCGCTGGAGCCGTATGTCGCGCTCGCCGAAGAGTTGGACCTTCCAACGCATATTCACACGCTGGGCATCGGCGCGCGCCTGCCGGGCTTTCGGGTCGCCGCCGGCAATCCCGTGCTGCTGGAAGACGTGCTGGTGCGTCACCCGAAACTGCGGTTATTTGTGGAGAATTGCGGCTTTCCGTTCACGGCGGAAATGGTGGCGATGATGTACCAATATCCGCAGTTGCAGTGCGATGTCTCCACGATCACCTGGATTGTCGAGCGCCAAGCCTTCCTGGACCACCTCCAGCGCCTCCTGCGGGCCGGCCTCGGCAAGCGGATCATGTTCGGCTCTGACCAAATGGTGTGGCCGGAGACCATCGCGCGCGCCGTGGACTCCATCCAGACGGCAGAGTTCCTCACCCCGGAAGAAAAGGCGGACATCTTCTACTATAATGCTGCCCGATTCCTGCGGCTTTCCCCAGATGAGATAGCCCATCATCACGAAATCGCACGGGGGAAGTGATGTCGTTCAAGGAAGCAATCGGCAGCGAATAAACCTTATCGACCGGGTCGGCTGTCTCCACGCTTCTACAGATGAAAACGCTCGCACTTCAGCTGGCTGCTTGTAACGCATCTGCTAACGCTTGGGGTACTTCGAGCAGGAAAAATCGGTCGATGGCGTATCCATAGTCTTCTCCACTTTCGTCCACAACACGAATGTAGCCGTGTAAGGCGGCCTCTGCATCCGGAATCACTTGGTACAGTTTTCCTACCTCCAGCGACGCTTTGTACCCGTCATTGTTGATGCAGACTGCGAAATGCGACGCTTTCGTTTTCCTTTTCATCTATTGCCACGCCATGACGCCGATGCCACAGCCCGGAATGGGCTCGTAGGCCAGCACGCTCGGCTTCAGGGTCGCGGGCATAGCAGCGGCCACTGCGAGCCAGTCACGAATCTCTTGACCGCCGTTACCGGCTTCTTTCTCAACCTCTTCATATTTGGGGTAACGGGCAATCACGCCAGCGCTTTTCCCGGCGACAAGACAGTCGAGGAACCAACGGTCAAACTCCGCATTGACCCGCCCGGTGCCAGGCGACCCCACCCAGTGCGACAACCCGCCCGTGCCCATCACCGCTACGCGTTGCTGTTTCGGCCAACGCTCGATCACTTCACGCACGAAGGCGCCAACCTGTGCGCAGCGCTTGAGGCTGGGCATCGGCGGCGCAAAGGCATTGACTACAATCGGCACGATGGGAATGTTCCACTGCGGCGTCAGAAACGACAACGGCACCACCTCAGCATGATCGAGCCCCAACTCCGCCGAAGACGCGAAGTCCACCCCGTTCTCCAATCCTTCGGCGACGAGGAAGCGTCCCAGCTCTCCAGCAACGCGCACTTTCACTTTGGGAATTCTTAACCATTCGTTGACCGGTCCTTCGGCCTCTTCACCGACACCGACGAGAAACGGCGGTAGGTTGTCATAAAAGCAGCGATCGAAATGATCGGTGGAAAAGATGACGATCGTATCAGGCTTGGCTTGTTCGAGAATCTTCCGCGCCTCGCCAAAACCTTGCACCACACGGCCAAGCTGGCTTTCGTCCGTTTTTCCCACGAGGTTTGGGTTTGCCAAGTTGGGGGCATGCGAGGCGGCAATGCCAGCAACAATCTGCGCCATAGCAGTCTCCTTCTTTGCTTGAGGTGATCTTTACCCTCACCCGCAGCCGCTTGTGCGGCTGCTGCCTTCTCCCTGGCAGGGAGAGGGATAGGGTGAGGGTCGAAAGACTAAAAAGCAGGTAAAAGCATCTGTAAACTGCGCTAAAACCCCTTGACGCCTTTGTCCAGTTGTACGCCAAAACTGTTCAACGACATCGACACCAGGTTGTACTGGCCGACGGTGAAAACCACATCCATTAACTGTTCCGTCTTGTAGCGCTGACTGAGTGCGGCCCAGGTGGCGTCACTGATGCAGGCGTCTTTGTGCAATTCGTCAGTGGCGCGTAGTAGTGCAGCGTCGAACGGAGCCCAGCCCGGCGCGTCCGGTCCTTCTTTGATCCGCGCGATCTCGGCGTCGGTGAGACCTGCTTTCTTACCGAAGATCACATGTTGACCCCACTCATATTCCGCTTGGCACAGCCAGCCAATGCGCAGAATCAGGAGTTCCCGCTCGCGTGGAACCAAAGTTGAGGTCTCCCCCATAATGTGATAGGCCCAGACTCCAAACTTCTTTGAGGCCTCCCAGTGGCGGGAGAGCGTCCCTAGCACGTTGTACACTCGCCCTTCTTTATAGACGGGTTCAAGCACCTTGCGTTGTTCTTCGGTCCATTCCGCTTCTGTGAGCGGAGCAATCCGAGCTTTCGGTAATTTCATGCGATGTCCTCCTTACAATTTCTTTCCCGTTCCGTTATTGGCCGCTCTTTGCGGCGGCTTCCGCCCATCCCTGCTGGATGGGGACAAAGTGGAAAAACGTGCAGTCGCGCTCGACAAACTTCCAGCGTCCATTCTCCCGCCGGAAACGATCTTCATAATATCCCGAGCCAATCATGCTCTGGTTGTTCCGGGTAATGCGCACCTCAATGGAGCATGTCCCGGTCGCCTCATCTCCATTCAGATTGATGAGATGGTTATGAATACAGGGCACAGCGACATTGCGCTTGATCGCGCCGTAAAATTTGTTGAGCGCCTCACGCCCCTTCACGATAGAGGGCGGTTCATTCGGGTTGAGCCGATTGATGAACGTCCCATCGTCCGTGAATAGCTCCGCAACCTTGAGGCCCTCCCCGCGCGCGACCCCATGCGCGTAGCGGGCGGTCAACTCCTTGATCTCCTCGCGGTCTGCAAGCTCTCGCACGAGCTGTTCCGTCGATTTCATAATGGAACCCTCCTTTTCACACGCACCGATCTTGCGGCATTATGGCGCTTCCCTACAGTTCTCGCAACGGTTGACAAAAGGAGGAAGGCAATATGGCAGGAATACTCGAAGGAAAAAGCTCGATCATCACTGGCGCTAGCTCTGGGATTGGTCGCGCCACGGCGCTGATCTTCGCTCGCGAAGGCGCCAGGCTGGTTCTCGCCGACGTAATGGAGGAAGGCGGCCAGGAAACACTGCGCATGGTCAAGGAACTCGGAGCCGAAGCACTCTTCCTCAAGACCGATGTGACCAAGTCGCAGGAAGTCGACGCACTGGTCGCCACAGCGGTGGACACGTATGGACGGCTGGACTGCGCTTTCAACAATGCGGGCATCGGCGGTCGGGGCGCGCTTACGCATGAGTATAGCGAAGAAGAGTGGAATCGCGTGCTGGCTGTCAATTTGACCGGCGTGTGGCTGTGCATGAAGGCGGAGATTATTCAGATGCTCAAGCAGAACAGCGGCTCTATCGTGAACACCGCCTCGATCATGGGGCTCACCGGCGCTATTCGTGTGCCCGCCTACACCGCTGCGAAGCACGGGGTGGCGGGTATTACGAAAGCAGCAGCATTGGAGTATGCACGGCACGGTATTCGGATCAATGCGGTGTGCCCCGCTCCGATCTACACGCCGATGTTGACCAAGGCCTTTGAAAAACGTCCAGACATAGAAGAGCGCTACGCCCGTTCCGAGCCCATGAAACGTATCGGTCAGCCGGAAGAAGTCGGCGAAGCCGTCGCATGGTTGTGTTCCGACCGCGCCTCGTACATGACCGGTCTGCCGATGCCGGTGGATGGCGGTTACATGGCGCAGTGACGGTTGCAATAAAGCTGAAAGGCTCGTGAGGCGTCATTCTTTCTTTACAGCGCCGGGCGAAGTGCAGTAAGATTTCGCCTAGCGATCCAGAAGAAGGCTCATTGAAGCGACGGAGAGCCGCTTCCACACTGTCTATACAGAATAAAAACGGAGGGCTGCACAATGGAAAGACGCACAATGAATTTCTTTAGCGAAGGGACGAAATTGGAAGGGGATCTGTTTCTGCCCGACGGCTTGAAGACTGGAGAGAAGCGACCGGGGATCGTGCTGTGCCACGGCTTCACGGGTCTGCGTGGTGGGATTCTACCGGACTACGCCAAAGTTTTCGTCGAGGCGGGTTTCGTGGCCCTCACGTTCGACTACCGCGGCTTTGGCGGGAGTCAGGGAACGAAGTGGCGGCTGATTCCGCTGGAACAGATTGATGACATTCGCAATGCGATCACCTATTTGCAGGGCCAGCCGCAAGTCGACGCCGAACGGATCGGGCTCTGGGGCACGAGTTTCGGCGGCGGTCATGTCCCTTACACCGCTGGGATCGACGCCCGCGTGAAAGCGGCGGTCGGACAAGTCGGGTTTGGCGATGGCGAACGCTTGATTCTCGATTCACGTGGCTACGCTGACCGCGTGAAACTCCAGCAGCAGCTTCGAGAGGATCAACAGCGGCGCGTGCGTGAAGGTGTGGGCGATACGCTTGACGCCATCACCATCTTGAATGCAGCGCAGACCCGCGCTTTCTTGGAGCCGCTGCTCAAGGCCCACCCTGTCATGAAGTGTGATCTCTCGTGGGAGACGGTGGAGAAAACGCTGGAATACAAACCGATCAACGTGGTTGACAAAATCTCGCCGCGACCCCTGCTGCTGATCGGCGCGCGTGATGACGACACCTGTCCGATTGAGGGATACCAAAAACTCTATGAGCGCGCGGGCGAGCCCAAAAAGCTGGTCGTGCTACCGATCACGCATTATGAAATTTACTCTGGCAAGTGGTTGGAGGAGTCTTCGCGCTTGGCATGTGAGTGGTTCACCCGCTTTCTGATGTAGAAGAGAAAAAGAAGAGAAAAATCCCCCGCCAGCCACTACGTGTCTGCCGGCCCCCTTTGGCAAAGGGGGCAGTGAAGGCGTAGCCGAGCGGGGGATTTTCACAACACAGCAGAGCAACAAGATCAAGAGGTATTCGGCTAGGCTCGTGTCAATCCTGAACGTCAGGATTGACACGGGAAGGAGATTCTGTGGCTCACTCACGCACCTTACGATTGGGCGCATTCATGCGACCCATCAGTATTCACACCGCCGCCTGGCGCTATCCCGGCGCGTGGCCGGACGCAAATTTCAATTTCCAGC
>CAZGBQ010000216.1:0-5578 GCA_964524045.1 uncultured Acidobacteriaceae bacterium | reverse complement strand
CAAAAAAATGAGCGGCCGGTGGGGGCACCGGCCGCTCGGGCGTGGGGGATGGAGGGTAATTGTAATCTGAAGTTGGCTCGGCCTATCTGGCCGCTCTGCTGCGCTCGCGAGCAGCAAAGCGAACCCAGGAGCAAACAGGTTTAACTCCAGAAAGCCAAGCCGCTTCCGACTACGGCTCCAGTTTCCGTTTTACGGTCTCTTCCGTCGATAGACCGGGCGTTTCATTTTGGGCGGTACTCTTTCCGCTCACCGAAGTACTCTGCGGCGGTACAAAAGTACTCTCGCGGGCCGACCTCTAAACTTTCGGCACGATCGTCCGAAGCAATTCGGCAAGCTCGCGCAAGCGAACTGTCTCTGTTTCGCTGAGCGACGCGAGCGCATTCGCCAGCGCTTCCACCCTGCGTTTGCGGCCCTCCCAGAGAATCTTTGTCCCTTTTGCGGTGGCGGCCAAACGTACGCGCCGGCCATCTTCGGTCGCGCTGCGCTTGACTAGTCCTACGCGTTCCAGTCCCCCGACGATACGGCTCATTGTCGGGGGGCGTACCTGCTCGGCGTCCGCAAGCTCGCCGAGCGATCGCGGTCCGCCGAACACCAGTACCGACAGGGCGGAAAGCTGCGCCGGCCCGATCCCGCTTTCGCGGTCGCGCACGCGCAATCGCCTGAGCAAATGGATCGCCGCGGAGTGCAACTTGTCGGCAGTGTCCAAAAGCGCCTGGTCGGGGGGAAGTTTGTGCTTGACAGCGGCCATGGAATATAGTTAGCTATGCTAACAAATTATTTCCTGGAGGTAAACTCAATGAACGCTGCAACCGCGCAGGACAATACGGCCCTCACGCGCATCGGCCAGATCGCCATCAACGCCCACGACGTGGACCGCGCCACCGCATTCTATCGCGATGTGCTCGGACTAAAGCATCTCTTCCGGGCCGGCCAGTTGTCGTTTTTCGACTGCGGGGGCGTACGCCTCATGCTGGACCGGCCAGAGAAGCCGGAGTTCGATCATCCCAGTTCGATCCTCTATTTCCAGGCCGGCGACATTCGCGCAACGCATCAACGTCTGAAGGACGCTGGAACCAAATTCGAGGATGAGCCGCATGTGATCGCTCAGATGCCAACGTACGATCTCTGGATGACGTTTTTCCGCGATACGGAAGGCAATCTCCTCGCGCTAATGAGCGAAGTGCCGCGGCCTGCATAACACGTCTTACTTAGGAACTGAGACGTGCTCCTAGATAACGCGCCGTCGAACTGTCATCCTGAGCGAAGCGAAGGGATCCCAACTGATCCAGCACTCGCAATCATTTGATCGGTTGAGATTCTTCACGCATCATCGTCTGATGCGCTCAGAATGACAGCACGAGTGTGAAGCCGCGCTACTAGCCGCGCGCGGATTACGGTATTCTCTTCAGACCATGCACGATCTCAGCTATTTTCGCGAGCATTTAGACGTCTTTGCCGACATGGCGAAGAAGCGCGGCATCACGCTGGACCTGGACGGCTTCCGTACGCTCGACAAAGAACGTCGCGAGCTAATTACGTTCAATGAGAGGCGCAAAGCGCAACGCAATAAAGCCAGTGAGGAAATTGTTCGGCTCAAGAAGGCTAAAGAGACCGCCGATGCCCTGATCGCGGAAATGAAGCAGGCCTCCGACCAGATCAAGGAGCTCGACGAACGCATCGCCGCGCTCGACGCAAAGCAGCGCGAGCTGCTACTGACTATCCCCAACCTGCTGCATCCCTCCGTCCCGCCCGGCAAGAACTCCGAAGAGAACGTCGAAGTGCGCCGCTGGGGCGCGCCGCCGAAGTTCGATTTTGAACCCAAACCGCACTGGGAAGTTGGTGAGCGTGCGGGAATCCTGGACCTCGAAGCCGCCGCCAAAATCACCGGCGCGCGTTTCGCCGTTTACAAAGGCTGGGGCGCGCGGCTCGAACGCGCTCTTGCGAACTTTTTCCTCGATGTGCACACGCGCGAGCACGGTTATACGGAAATTCTGCCCCCCTTCATCGTGAACACCACTTCCCTGGTGGCCGACGGCAAGCTCCCAAAATTCGCTGGCGATATGTTCCACCTCGAAGGCACAGATCTGTGGCTTACGACGACGGCGGAGACCGAGTTGACTAATCTTCACCGCGAGGAAACGCTGGACGCTGGCCTGCTGCCGATCAAAGTGTGCGCGTGGACCGCGTGCTTTCGGTCCGAGGCAGGCGCAGCCGGGAAAGACACGCGTGGGATCAAGCGCCAGCACCAGTTTCAGAAGGTCGAGCTCTTCAAGTTCACGCACCCAGACAACAGCTACCTTGAACTCGAGGCCCTGGTGCACAACGCCGAGGGCCTCCTGCAAAAACTCGGCATTCACTATCGTGTGATGCAGTTATGCTCGGGCGACACAGGATTTGCTTCTTCGAAGACCTATGACATCGAGGCCTGGCTACCTTCGACCGGAGAATTCATGGAGATTTCATCCTGCTCGAATTGCGAAGCCTTTCAGGCGAGGCGAGCAGGCATTCGTTTCAAAGCAAAAAGCGGAGCAAAAAGCGAGTTCGTCCATACTCTGAACGGTTCAGGATTGCCTGCAGGCCGGACATGGATCGCAATAATCGAGAACTATCAGCAGGCTGATGGGTCGATTCTTATCCCAGAAGCCCTGCGCCCATACATGGGCATTGACTGCATTCCTGTACCTAAATAGCGTCTTTTCAGCCTCCTCCGAGACATCTTTGCGCTTTCCGTCAACGGTTCGCAGAACATACACATCTTTTGGATAACTTACTGCAACTAAAAGGCTTAATGGCACTCTGGAACCTCTTGGACTGTGAAACTCCATTCTCCCGCCCTTTGCAACCTCTTGAAATTACGCCTTTTCGTTTGACTACCGCTTTTCCCCTTACATACACTCACCTCATTGGGGCGTAGGGGGCTCCAATGTTTGGGGCCTTACTCGCATGACATTTCTTGCCCGCATCGCCCGGTTTCTGTTTTGGTTGCTCGTGGTGTCCTGGAGCGTGTGGCTCCTTCGCCGCGTTTTCGGCTCGTTGTTGCAGAACGCGGCCTCCGCGCCGCGGCAGACCGGAGCCGAATCCGCCGGAGCGCCGCAGACTTCGGTTGGTTCGCGCCGCTTAGTGCGCGACCCCGTGTGCGGCATGCATGTGGATGAAACGCTCTCCATTCCGCTGCGCGAGGACGGCCAGCTTTTGCATTTCTGTTCCATTGCTTGCCGCGATGCCCATATTGCCGGCGCGAGAAAATTCGCGGCAAACGGATAAACGGATTTCGATGGGAATGATTCGCAACATGGGCCAAGTGCAAGTACGTATTCTCCAATAAATCGAGCAGACGAAAGGACCGACGCTGATGGCCACGGTCGCAAAGCCCCCGCTCAAGCAATTAGGCGCGCCGCCGCTCGTGCCGCGCATTGCTCCGCGTGAGGACCTGAACCCTTTTCGCATCGCGCAGATTCAGTTCGACATGGCGGCGGAGTTTTTGAAACTGGATCCCGGCCTGCGGCAGATCCTGCGCACGCCTAAACGCATGCTGGAAGTTTCCCTGCCCACAAAAATGGACAACGGCCAGGTGAAAGTATTCAGCGGCTTCCGCGTGCAGCACAACATTTCGCGCGGCCCCGGAAAAGGCGGCATACGCTACCACCCCAACGTCACCCTGGACGAAGTCAAGGCCTTGGCCGCCTGGATGACCTGGAAGACCGCTATGGTGAACGTGCCGTTTGGCGGCGCCAAGGGGGGAGTCATCTGCGACCCCAAGCGCATGTCCAAGAGCGAGCTCGAGCGCATGACGCGGCGCTTCGCCAGCGAGATTCTGCCGCTCATCGGCCCCGCGCAGGACATTCCCGCGCCGGACGTGTACACGGACGCGCAAACGATGGCCTGGATTATGGACACCTACGCCATGACCATCGGCCACGCTGCGCACGGCGTGGTTACCGGCAAGCCGGTCTCCATCGGCGGTTCGGAAGGGCGGGGCGAAGCCACGGCTCGCGGCTTGCTCTATGTCGTGGAAGAGGCGTGCAAGGTGAAAAAGATCCCGCTGCGCGGCGCGAGCGTGGCGATTCAAGGCTTTGGCAACGCCGGCGCGACCGCTGCTCGGTTGTTCGCCGATAAGAAGGCGAAAATCGTGGCCCTCAGCGACACCCGCGGAGGCGTTACCAATCCCCGCGGCATCGATCCCATCAAGGCCATTCGCTACAAAGAACGCTCTGGGACGGTGGTCGGCATGCCCGGCGCCTCGCGCATAAGTAACGACGACTTGCTCACCATGAAGTGCGACATCCTGATTCCCGCGGCGCTGGAGAACGTTATCACCTTACACAACGCTGAAGCCGTGAAGGCGCGCATTGTCGCCGAAGCTGCCAACGGCCCCACCACGCCGCACGCCGACGAAATTCTGGCGCGCCGCGGCATCACCGTCTTGCCGGACATTCTCGCCAACGCCGGCGGCGTAACCGTGAGCTACTTCGAGTGGGTGCAGAACCAGGAAGGGCTTATGTGGGACGTTGACGAAGTGAATGCGCGACTGCAAAAAGTGATGGTGCGCGCGTTCCAGGAAATGCTCGATACCATGCGCAAGCACCACGTTCCCCCGCGCGCCGGCGCCATGATTCTTGCCGTCGGCCGCGTGGCCGAAGCCACTCTCGTCCGCGGGCTGTTTCCATAAAAGTTTTCTATTGCGCAACGCACATCTCGCGCGTACATTCACAGTTGCCGGTCCGTTTTTTCAGCGCGACCGGCAATTTTCATCGTTGGAGCCAGAACTGACGGTGAGCACGAACGGACACACACACGCCGCGCCTCCGATTCTCCTGTCGATTGCCGGATTTGATCCTTCTTGCGGAGCCGGCACGGCCGCCGACCTCAAAACTTTTGCCGCGCATGGCTGCTACGGCGTCGCTGCCATTACTTCTCTGACCGTGCAGAGCACGCAAGGCGTCGCGAGCGTCCACAACACGCCAAGCGCGGAACTTCGCGCGCAACTCGAAGCGGTGGCCAGCGATTCCGAGATCGCCGCGGTGAAAATTGGCATGCTCGGCAACCGCGGCAACGCCGCCGTGGTTGCGGAATTTCTGGATGCTCACAAATTCGCTCACGTGGTTCACGACCCGGTGATGAAGTCCTCCAGCGGCGCAGAGCTTCTCGATGCCGCCGGAATCAAATTCGTCGCCACGGAACTGCTCAAGCGTGCCAGCGTTATCACGCCCAATGTCCCGGAAGCCGAAATCCTGACCGGCTTGACTATCAAAGAGCTTGCCGACATGGAAGCCGCCGCGCGCAAGCTCGTCGAAATGGGCGCGCGCGCCGTGATCCTCAAGGGCGGCCACATGGAACGGGCCATCGACGTGCTCTTCGATGGCGCTGAACTGGTCCAGCTCACCGGTGATCGCGTCAAGTCCGACAATATGCACGGAACAGGCTGCGCCTTTGCTTCCGCGCTTGCCGCGCAGCTAGCCGCGGGACGCTCGCTCTTCGAAGCCGCCACTTTGGCAAAGGCTTACGTCACCAAAGCCATCGAAAAAGGCTATGCCGTCGGCAAGGGCCGCATTCCGCTCGATCATTTCTACCGCCAGCG
>CAZGBQ010000215.1:3661-5589 GCA_964524045.1 uncultured Acidobacteriaceae bacterium | reverse complement strand
AAGTGTCTCTTGACAACGCCTTCGCTCTTATCGAGCGGCACCCAAATTCGTCTCCAGGCTCGGTCTGTGCTCCACCCGCCGAAGAGAGATGCTGCCAGCGCTAACCAGGTCCTAAATCGTGTAACATGACAAAGAAGGAGTCCTGTCTTACTGGTTCGTGAGATAAAAAGGGGCACGATGTATCGTGCCCCTACAACGACTTGCCTTCGCAGAATTTGGCGATGAAGATTGTGTGACAGAAGACTAGGCACAGGTTCATACCGGTCTGAAGACCGGCCACTACAAGGTCAGAAAATTCTCCTCGCGGAGAACGCTCGGAGAGAAGAGAAGTTCAAACGGGCGAAATATTGAAACCCGTACACTCATATCTATGGCCGAACCACTGGAACTCAAGAAGACGCTGAACCTGCCGAAGACAGATTTCCCCATGAAGGCCAGCCTTCCGCAGAACGAGCCGAAACAATTGGAAGCCTGGTACGCGGCGAACATTTACGAGCGCATTCTGGAGGCTCGCAAAGGACTGCCGCTGTTTGTGTTGCACGACGGGCCGCCGTATCCCACGGGCGAAATTCATCTCGGCACCGGCCTGAACAAAATCTTGAAGGACCTGATCGTCAAGACGAAGAGTATGGCGGGGCATTATGCGCCGTACGTGCCGGGATGGGATTGCCACGGGCTGCCGATTGAAACGCAGGTGGAAAAAGAGCTCGGCGGGAAAGGCAAAGTGCCGCCGGCGGAGTTTCGCAAGCTGTGCCGCGAATTCGCTGCGCGCTATGTCGAGCAGCACAAGCGCGATTTCAAGCGGCTGGGAATCTTCGGGCAGTGGAACGATCCGTATTTGACGATGAGCTTCGGCTACGAAGCCACGATTGCCGGCGCATTCCTGGAATTCATGGAGAAAGGCTACGTCTATCGCGGGCGCAAGCCGGTTTATTGGTGCATTTACGATTCGACGGCGCTCGCGGAAGCGGAAGTCGAATACGAAGATCACAGCAGCCCGTCGATCTTCGTGCGATACAAACTTGTACAGGATGGTGCGAATGCGGACAGAATTCCCTCCGAGCTTCGAGGGAAGAATGTTTACGCCATCATCTGGACCACTACGCCATGGACCATTCCCGCCAGCATGGCGCTGGCATTTAATCCGACTTTTGAATATGCGGCGGTCGAAACCGACGGTGACGTGGAAATCGTCGCGCACCAGCTTCAACACACCGTTTGGCAGGCCATTGGCCGCAAAGGGTTGGGGAAAACCCTAAAGACCTTCTCAGGCCAGTATTTGGTGAATGAAGCTGGTTTGCGCTTCCAGCATCCATTTCTCGACAGAATTGTGCCGGCTGTGCTCGCCGATTATGTGGAACTCGATCAGGGAACAGGAATCGTGCATACCGCGCCCGGCCATGGCGCTGACGACTTTCTTACTGGGCAGAAGTACGGCCTGGAAACCTACGCGCCGATTGACGATAAGGGTGTATATCTCGAAGGCTTGCCCGAATATAAGGGCAAGGATGTGTTTACGGCGAATCCCATTATCGTAAAGCTTCTCGCCGATCGAGGCGCTCTCCTGGCCAATTATCCCTATACGCACAGCTACCCGCATTGCTGGCGCTGCCACAATCCGGTGATTTTCCGCGCCACCGAACAGTGGTTCATCAAGATGGATCAGGCCGCACACGGCCGCCAAAAGACTCTGCGCCAGGAAGCGCTCGAAGAAATTCACCAGGTGAAATGGATCCCCGCGTGGGGCGAAGATCGCATGTACGAAATGATCGAGAAGCGTCCGGACTGGTGCGTCTCGCGCCAACGCTTTTGGGGCGTGCCGATCATCGTTTTCTATTGCGACGGCTGCGGGAAGCGACTCGAAAATTACACGGTGCTTCGAAACGTTGTGAAATGGTTCGAAAAGGAAGGCGCGGATGCGTGGTACA
>CAZGBQ010000215.1:0-3561 GCA_964524045.1 uncultured Acidobacteriaceae bacterium | reverse complement strand
GTGCTTCGAAACGTTGTGAAATGGTTCGAAAAGGAAGGCGCGGATGCGTGGTAC
The DNA here is from genome assembly GCA_964524045.1 of uncultured Acidobacteriaceae bacterium. Classification (GTDB taxonomy): domain Bacteria; phylum Acidobacteriota; class Terriglobia; order Acidiferrales; family UBA7541; genus Acidiferrum. The sequence goes on along the minus strand of CAZGBQ010000215.1, from coordinate 3,507 downwards.
AAGCATCCGCCGGAAGAACTTCTGCCACCGGGAACGAAATGCGAGTGCGGCGCTTCGAGCTGGCGCAAAGAGAACGACATCCTCGACGTGTGGTTTGACTCCGGCTCTTCGCACCTTTCCGTTCTGAAAGGCGCGGAATGGCCAGCGGATGTTTATTTGGAAGGACCAGACCAGTATCGCGGCTGGTTCCACAGCTCGTTGCTCGTGGCCACCGGTGTGCGCGACGCCGCGCCGTATCGAGGCATAGTGACACACGGCTGGACACTCGATGAGCAGGGCCGGCCGATGTCCAAGTCGCTGGGCAATGTGATCACTCCCAAGGAAATCTGCGACAGGTGGGGCGCGGATTTGCTGCGGCTTTGGGTGGCGTCGGTCGAATATCAGGCCGACGTGAAAATGAGCGAACGCGTGATGACGCAGCTCAGCGAAGCGTACCGAAAGATTCGCAACACGTTTCGCTTCGCGCTGAGTAATCTGGGCGACTTCGATCCTTCGCGCGACGCGCTCGCGAACAACCAACTGGAAGAAATCGATCAATGGATGCTGGATCGCACCGCGGACCTGGTGAAGAAATGCCGCGAATGGTACGCGAATTACGACTTCCATCGCGTTTATCACACCATCTATGAGTTTTGCGTTGTCGATCTCAGCGCGTTTTATTTTGACGTGCTCAAGGACCGCCTGTACACCAAAGCGCAAAAGAATAGGTCGCGCCGTGCGGCACAGACTGCTGTTTGGAAAATCAGCGACGCGCTGGTCCGACTTGCCGCGCCCGTTCTTGTTTTCACCGCGGAAGAAATCTGGAAGTACCTTCCGAAAAGCGCTGGGCGGCCTGAGAGCGTCCACATGGGTTTGTTCCCGCAGGCAGATTCGTTGGCCTGCGGAATCGCCGCAAAGGAAGCGGAGAAGTGGGAGCGGCTTGTACAAGTTCGCTCCGCAGTTCTTTTGGCTCTAGAGCAAGCCCGCGCGGCAAAGACGATCGGCGGTGGCCTGGAAGCCAAGGTTCGCCTGCACGCCAATTCGAAAGCGCCGGGTCTGCAAGATCTTCTCGAGGAAAAAGGCGCGCTTTTTCCCGCGCTCTTTATCGTTTCACAAGTGGCGGTGGAACCCGTCGCCGGCGATGGGTTCCTGCCAAGCGAAACGGTCCCAGGCCTGGCTCTCAAGATCGAGCGCGCCGACGGCAAGAAATGCGAGCGCTGCTGGAATTATTCCATTCATGTGGGCGAAAACTCCCGCTATCCCACTGTGTGCGAGCGCTGTAGCGACGCGCTCGCTGAGATCGAGAAAGATGCTTCTACTGGCGTGGCTGCGAGCTGACATGCGACTTTGCTCCGAAGCGCATTGTTTATTTCGTCTGAAAAACGCCCCAACTTGTTATTCCGAGGGTCGTCTTGCCTGCTTGCGGCGGGCAGGCCCGGGGAATTTGCTTTTTTCCCTCCATGTGCATAAAAGCAGATCCCTCGCTCCGCTCGGGATGACAAGAATCGGCCTCTTACATTACGCTCCCCTTTCATGAAACCCCGCTCCCGCCTTCGCTGGCTCTGGCTCACGCTAATCATCGTTCTTCTCGATCGCGGCACAAAAACGTTGATCGAAGCGCTAACCGTCGAAGGCTGGCGGCACGAACTCGTCCACAATTTCATCTATCTGGTGCACAGCCGCAATCCTGGCATTGCCTTCGGGGCCTTTGCGGATTCCGCGTCGCCGGAGACACGCCTTTTCTTAATCATCAGTTCGCTGGTGGTGATGGTCATCATCGCCTGGATGCTCCTGGCGGGGAAAAGTGACAGCTTTGTGGGCGCTACCGGGCTGGCGCTTTTGCTCGGCGGCGCGGCGGGAAATGTGACCGACCGCATCTTGCATGGAAGCGTTACCGACTTTTTTGAAGTGTGGTTTGGAACGTATCACTATCCCGCCTTCAACGTCGCGGACTCCGCCATTACTATCGGCGCTGTCCTCATCCTTCTTGACGTATTATCTGGCGGAATCAGAAACAAGCTTAGACGTCGATAGGGTTTTGTGAAGGAGGAGTCCATGGGCAGATGGCAGCATCCGAATCGTCGTGAATTCCTGGCAGCGCTGGGGGCTGCTGCTTCGTACTATGTCCTTCCCTCTGGGCGAGTTCTCGCCAGCGAATCGATCCAGGCTCCGATGAAATTCGGTCCTTTTCAGTTTCCCCCGGAATTTATTTTTGGAGCTGCGACCGCCGCCTACCAGGTCGAGGGGGCATGGAATGAAGACGGCAAAGGCGAGTCCATTTGGGACCGCTTTTCTCACACGCCGGGCAAGGTGAAAGGCGGCTATACCGGCGACGTTGCGTGCGACTCGTATCATCGTTACAAAGAAGACGTGGCGCTGCTGAAGCAACTGAACATGAAGAGCTACCGCTTTTCCATTTCCTGGCCGCGCATCCAGGCCGACGGCACGGGCAAACCCAATCCCAAGGGACTGGACTATTACAAGCGCCTCACCGATGCGCTCCTTGAAGCCAAGATCCGTCCGCTCTGCACGCTCTATCACTGGGACTTGCCGCAAAAGCTGGAAGACGCGGGCGGCTGGCCGAATCGCGATTTGGCGGCGCGGTTCACGGAGTACGCGGAAATCGTCACGCGCGCGCTCGGGGACCGCATCAAGCATTGGTGCATCTTCAACGAGCCCTGGGTGTTCACATTTCTCGGCTATGCCTGGGGAGTTCACGCGCCAGCACGAACAAATTTCCAGGAATGCATGCGCGCCACGCACGTCGTGAACATCGCGCAGGGCCAGGCATTCCGGGCCATCAAGGCTATTAATCCCAAGCTCGAAGTTGGCACGGCCTTCAGCATGTCGCATTGCCAGCCGGCCACCAATTCCGAAGCCGACCGCAAAGCCGCCGACCGCGCGCATGCGCTCGGCAACGTATGGTTCCTCCAGCCCGCGATGAGGGGTGAATATCCCGCCGCGTTCCCGACAGGGAATCCGCTCGAGTTGATGGGCGTCAAGTCCGGCGACATGGAGTTGATCCGCGCGCCGCTGGATTTTATCGGCGTCAACTATTACCGCCGGCAGCTTGTGGCAGCAATCCCGCCGGGCGAAGGCGAGTCTGCTACGGGCGTTCACAACTACGATGCGCATGAAGGCCCGCTCACCGACTTCGCGTGGGAGGTCTGGCCTACCGCCTTCTACGAGCTGCTGATGCGCATTTCCCACGAATACAAAGGGACGCCAATGGAAGTCACGGAGAATGGCTGCTCTTATTTGGACGCGCCGGATGATCACGGCAAGGTTCCCGACGAGCGCCGCATTGAGTTCTTGAAAAACTATTTGGATCAAATGGGGCGCGCCATGATTCACAGCGCCAACATTCGCGCCTATCATCACTGGAGCCTGATGGACAACTTCGAATGGGCCGAAGGCTTCACGCAGCGCTTCGGGCTCGTGTACGTTGATTTTCGTACCCAGAAGAGAACCATCAAAGAATCCGGCAAGTGGTACGCGAAGTTGGCCGAATCCGGCGACCTCCAATAG
>CAZGBQ010000214.1:0-5616 GCA_964524045.1 uncultured Acidobacteriaceae bacterium | reverse complement strand
CAGAGGTCTGCAGCGCTTGTGACGGAAGAGGGACGCAGAGTGCTGCGCCGCCCCCGACTTGCCATCACACTTTGCCAATAACCTTGAGAAATGTTTAATTGACCACGAGTGTGAGCGTGGTGGTATGCGTGCTGCTTCCCGACGTGCCCGTTACCGTGACGGTGTACGTTCCGGCTGGCGTTCCGGTTGGTGGCGGAGGAGGAGTGTAACCCCCGCCTCCACCGCAGCCCATGGCTTGCAGCAAAACGAATAGAACCAACACGGCAAGGGGCAACGCTCCGACCAGGCGCTGGCGGCGCGTGCGCGCTAAGCGCAGGAGCAGAATCGCGAGGAGCATTGAAACGAAGAACGGCAGGAGCCAACGCGGTTGCCAGCGGAACCGGCCAATCGGGACAAAGGGAGGCATGAGCCCCCGCGCCGTCGTCGTTACCGTAACCGAAGCCGTGCCGCTGCCGTTCGGGAACGAATTGGGGTTGACGCTGCAGGTAGTTTGCTTTGCCGTGATCGGCAGAGAACAAGTCAGACTGACCTGCGCAGTGAAGCCGTTCATGGGAGAGACAGTGATCACGTTAGTGAACGTAGCCGTGCTGCCTGCGCTCACGGTCTGAGTGGTCGTCCCCGAAGACGCAATCGAAAAATCCGGCGGACCGACAACAGTCAGATTGACGGGTGCCGAGGTTCCAGCGGGAGGCGGATCAACCACGTAAAGTTGATAGGTGCCGGGAACTCCGATCATCAAATTGGGATTTACGGCGATCTGCGTCTGAGAGATTGTATTGGCCCCAGGATATCCAATATTACCGATATAGATATTCGCACCTTGTAAGAATCCCGTGCCCGTTACAGTGATGGGGCTGGGAGTGTTTACGGGAATCGAATTGGGTGCGATCGAGGTAATGGTCGGGACCTGGGTGGGCACCGCAATCGCAAAGGGAAGTGGATTAGAAGGACCGCCACCGGGCGGCGGGTTAGAAACCGTCACCTGCACAGTACCTGCCGATACGATTGCCGAAGCCGAAACAGTGGCTTGTATATGCGCATGACCCGTAACATCCGTGACTAGCGCAATTCCATTAAAATTGACCACGGCGTTTTGAGCGAATTGTGTTCCCCATATATCTAACGTAATTCCGCTTGGAGTGCCGGCTACGACTGAATTCGGAGACACGGAGTTCAATGTTGGGACGGGATAAACTCCGACATTCACAGTGAAGGGGAAACTAGTTGGTCCTAGGGCGGGCGACGGATTAAAGGCAAGAATCAGGTAGCTTCCCGGAAAGAGAATCGCTGAGGTAGGGACCACGGCTGTTACTTGCGTGGAACTAATGAAGGTAGTGGTTAAGGTGGTGGTGGGATATGGCGGGTTCTGTTCCTGTAACGCCAAATACGCGCCATTTAGGAAGCCGTTGCCGTTAACTGTGAGTGTGAACGACGGATCACCGGAATTGGCACTAATTGGAGATACGGAAGTGATTGTGGGCGCGGGATTCGAGCCATTGTTGTATTGGAAGCCCAACCGGGAGCGGCCACCGAGGGCGATGGGATTGGGGTCGGGCGGACCAAAAGAACTGACCATGATGTAGTAAGTCGTTCCGACTGCGAGTGGGACGTTCTGAAGCTGAGACTGTAGAGGTGTAGGCGACGTTGAGTCGTCGTTACAAGCGACGTTCGTGAGGCTGCCTTGGGTTCCGGTCCAGATGGAAAGCACCGTATCGTAATTACTAACGAAGGTGTCGACATCAAGATTTGCGGAAAAAAAAGGAGTGAACTTGTACCAGATCGTGTTGTAAGCGCCGTTGGAATGGCCGCCCGTGTTTCCTTGTGCGGGAGTGAACTGTTGAGCGCAAGGAGGCGTGGGATCGGCAGTCTCGGTTGTGGCACCCGACGAATCTTGCAGGTCATTGAAGCTCAAGGTTGTGATGTTGATGGCGTTGGCGAAGTTGTCGTTGGGAGGCGCAGGAGCAACGACCTTAAAAGTTTGCGGTTGTGACTGGCCGCCGCCAGGAGGGAAGTTCAGGACAGCAATATCGTCGGTGCTGCCAAACGGGCCGAGAAGCGCCGCAGGAAGCGTGGCCTTAAGGCAGGTTGGTAGTGGGCAGCCGGCCGTAGGAGCAGCGATGGTAATGCCGTTTTGCGCGCCATTGAAAAGCACTTTCGCACTGCTGGAAAAGTTGGTGCCCGTCAGAGTAATCGCGACATTGGTGGAAGGTGTTGTCTGCACGGGCGCGCTCGAAGGAGTAATGCTCGTGATCGTGGGCGTGCCCGCAAGAATCGCAAATGTGAGTGCGTTGCTGGTCTGCGATCCATTCACAACGGTGATCTTTGGAGTGCCAGCGACGGTCAAGAGGGACGTGGCAATCGTTGCTGTCAATTTTGTGTCCGTACCGCCGGAGAGCATGGTTACTCCGGTAGCGGATCCATTCCAATGGATCGCGCCGCCGGTGAGGCCGCTGCCATTTACCGTGAGAGTGAAAGAGGCGGCGTTAACGTTGACACTTACCGGGGACAGCGAAGAAACGTGCGGGCCGCTAAACGCGAAATTGTTCAAGTTGATGTCCCAGGCGCCGCGGCCGTGCGTTGCAGCGCGAAGCGTCCGCGACGGTTCGTGCAGGCGCAGAGAGAGAACTGCAGCGCGGGGCAGTCCCGTGCTCAGCGTGCTCCAGGTACAAGGCATCGCGGAACAATTTCCAATGAACACGCCGAGGTCAGTGGCGGCGTAAAGGGTGCCAGGAATATCAGGATCGACCACAACGTCGTTGACGGGAATATTCGGAAGATCCGTCGCCGCTGGGCTTGAGCAGTTGGTAGTTGAGGAACAGCTTACATCCGTCCAAGTATTTCCACCGTCAATCGTTTTGAAGACGTGGCCGAGCGGATCGTTAATGGGATTTCCAAACGGGTCAGAGCCAACCAAAGAGAACCCGGAATAGGCAACGTAGAGAGTCTTGCCGGATGTGTCAGCGCCGTCCACGGCAATTGCGGTCACGGACCGCGGTGGCAATGCGCTCTGGCCCGAGACTGGGGAAAAATTTGCAAACATGCCGGAATTAGCGTTGGTCTCCACTTCGACCGTCCCATTGCTGAGACCGGCATAGAGGACGCTGGAATTGCTTGAACCGATGGCCAGCGATGTAATGACGGCGTAGGAAGGATTTCCAATGCTCCCAGAGATCGGCGCCCATGTAATGCCGGCGTCAACGGATTCATAAACCGTGTCCGCGGCGAAGTAAACTACGTTGGGCAGGTTCGGATCGGTGACGAGCGGAGTGATGAAATTCGCGATATCGGCCACATTAATGCCGTTGAACGCGGGAGAAAAAGTCCCGATGGCGCCATTCTGATAAGAGGCATTCACGGGCGCGCCCGTGGCGCACCCGATGTAGACGGTGCTCGGGGTAACAGCGTCTGTGGCGGACGAAGCGCCGTCTCCGCAAAGCTGATTGTCCATCCAACTGGTCCCACCCTGGTAATTCTGGCTGCCATTGTCCTGCGTGCCCCCAAAAGAGATGGAAGGCTCAGTGGCGTGAATGGAAATGGAAGGATAGAACTGTGTAAGGGTTAGGGAAGCGTTGTTCAGATTGGTCCAGGTAATCGTGGCAGCTTCCGCGTCATCCGTGCGCCAGATGCCGCCATCATTGCCGAGATACATGCGAACTTTTCCCGAGAATGTGCCGGACGTAGCTTTGAAAAAAGCCATGGCATGGTTGTCGACGTGAGGAAGCCCCGCGCTGCCAGACGGAAGATTCGGAATCACGGAAGACCATGTACCGCCGCTATTTGTCGTGCGCACTACCCAGGAAAAATTTCCGCTGGAATCCCTAACCGCGCCACCGCCAAAAAACGCGATGTTCTTGTTGTTGGGATCTACTTTGACCACATTGTCGTACCAGCATTGAAACCGGCAAACGTCGGGGGCGCTAGTCTGCGTCCAGGAGGTTCCTCCGTTCGTGGTGAGAAAAACGCCAAGATTGTTGCTGGAGGCGGTGCGCGCATCGGCGATGGAGGCATAGACGGTATTACCCGTGGTGTCGCTAGGCGCGATGCCGAGATCAATGCGTCCCATGGTGGACTGGGCAGGCAAAGTGGCCGCGGTCAGACGCGTAAAATGGATAGACGCGCAAGTGGAACCGATCCCCGTGGCCTTGTAGATTCCGTTTCCGTTCGGCGCGCCGGGAGCACTGCCAAAGAGATTTCCGAACGCTGCGTAGGCGACGCCGGAAGAGGCAAAGCCAACAAAACTGGCCATCTCGTCCGGCAAAATGTTGGACCAAGTCGTTCCTCCGTTGTCAGAGCAATACACGCCTTCCTTCGGTCCCTCGACGATAAATTGCACGCCTGCCAGAACCATGTTGGGGTTCGAAGGATTCACGGCGATGTAGCTGATGTGTGCTCCGCCAAAGTTGAGGAAACCGAAGCCCGAACCCCCGAAATTGGCGCCATCGGTAAATGGTCCAATGAATGGGCATGTGGCACTCGCTGCGGTGCATGTTTGCGTCCAGGTCTGCCCATGATTCGTAGACTTAAGCACTCCAGCGCCGTAGTAGGTGTCAAAGGCCAGCGTCTGTTCCCCAGTGCCAGCATAAACGGTGCACGAGCCCGGCGATGGACTGCAAGCCGAAGACGAAGTAGCGAAAGCGATGGAACCCATGGCAAGCGAAGCGTTCTGGTCACCCACTGCAGTCCAGGTTGCGCCGGCATCGGTGGAGCGCCAAATACCCCCCATAGCGCCGCCGAGGAGGACTGTGTTGCCAGTGGTATCTGAGGGGTCGACGGCAATCGTCATGACTCGCCCCGTAACCGGAGAAAAAAAGCCCCCCGTTGTGGGAGTCGGACCGATGGGAGCCCACGGAGAAGTAACGGCTCCGAATGGCGACAGCCAAGACTGCGCCGCGGCCTCAGCATAGGAACCATCAGGACGCTGGACGAGTTTGCCTTCGGAAATCATCATGCGCTGCATATGCTGAAACGCTTTGAAGCGTGCGCCCGCAGGTATGTGGCCATTGGCCGAACTGCGTTGCTTGTAAAACCACTCTTCGCGCTTTCGAATCGCCTCCGCGCTGTCGCGGTTTCCTGAAGCGTCGCCAGTAGAAGGCTCTTCGTCGGGATCGGGAGAATTGACCACCGGAGCCTGTTGTTTCGCAGCCGGAAGTTTTTTCTGCACAGGCGCCGCCGGGCGAGCAGCAGGTTCTGTTTCTCGCTGCGCTAACGCACTCGAGCAGAACATCAGGAAGAAAGACGAAAGTAGCAAAACGGATTGCGGGCCTGGCTTAGAGAGGCGCATGGAAGCCCCCACGCTGAACATTGAGTCGGACGTCCTGAAGGCCTTCGGCCAGTTGCGGAGCCCGCCGGGAACTAAGTTCCCGCGAGAAATCCCTGGAAAGGGAATCCGGCCAGAGGCAACACCACCACGAGCGCGAGGAGTATAACACAGGAATTGATAGCTCTCTAGGAACTTAGCGAGGAGGATAGAAAGCAGCCTGAGGAGAGCACTCCGCGAGACGCGGAAGATTGTGGAAACTTTCCGCGGCAAAAAAAACGCACCGACGCGGATTTGGAATGAGGTTCGAAGAAGAAGCAAGCCGGTGCGAGTGATTGACGGGAGTCGCGCCGCGGTAG
>CAZGBQ010000213.1:3194-5660 GCA_964524045.1 uncultured Acidobacteriaceae bacterium | reverse complement strand
CTCCACGTCGGTTTTCAGCGACACCGCGTCGCAAGCGGTCAGCAAGGGATAGAGCAGCTCATGAACGGAGATTGGCTGATTATTTCGGAGACGTGAACGAAAGTCCTCGCGCTCCAGCATGCGCGCTAGCTGGTAACGTCCGCAGAGCCGAACCACCTCTTCAGCGTTCATTTTGCTGAGCCATTCGCTGTTGCGGCGGACCTCTGTTTTTTCCCTGTCGAGAATTTTGAAGACTTGTGCGAGGTAGGTTTCGGCGTTGGCGTCGACCTGCTCGCGTGTCAGCGGCGGGCGCGTTTCCGATACGCCCGTGGGATCGCCAATCATCGCCGAGAAATCGCCAATCAGGAAAACCGCGGTGTGGCCCAAGTCCTGAAAATGTTTGAGCTTGCGCAGTACCACAGTGTGGCCGAGATGAAGATCAGGCGCCGTCGGGTCCACGCCGAGATACACGCGCAACGGTTTCCCCGTCTTCCGCGACGCTTCGAGTTTCGCGACCAGCTCGGGTTCCGGAATAATTTCCGCAACGCCTTTCTTGATGTAGGCGAGTTGCTCTTCAACCGGTTTGAATTTATGTTCGGTCATTCGATTGTTCAATTGGGGAAAAATCCCCAGTTTAGACTGTCATCCTAAGGGCCCCGACCGGGTCGGGGCCCGAAGGATCTCAACGTAAAATGAGACCGCTCGTTGCGCTAGGCCCCTTGCAGCACCCGGCGCCCCGCAATCTTATATTCTCCCTCAAGCACGATCCGCACCGCCTCCGAATAAATCCGGTGCTCCTCTCTCAGGATTCGCTCCGAAAGCGACGCTTCCGTATCCTCGTCTTTAACCGGAACAACAGCCTGAATAATGATCGGTCCCGCATCGAGGTTCTCATCCACAAAATGCACCGTGCATCCGGCAAACTTCACGCCGTATTCGAGCGCCTGGCGCTGCGATTCGAGTCCCGGAAACGACGGCAGCAGCGATGGATGAATATTCAGGATGCGATTCGGGAATTTGGCAACAAAATACGGCGAAAGCAATCGCATGTAGCCAGCCAGGCAGACCAGGTCAACTTTGTGCTCGTCGAGAACAGCAGCGACCTGGCGATCGTAGGTTTCCCGCTCGAGCCCTTTCGAGGGAATTACCCGCGTGGCGATGCCGCGCGCTCTCGCCCGATCGATTCCTGGCGCTCCTTCACGATTGCTGATCACAATGGCGATTTCTGCGTCGGGGATGCGGCCAGCGGCGACCGACTCCGCCAAAGCCTCGAAATTCGATCCGCGCCCGCTCAACAGCACGCCAATCCGCTTGCTCATAAGCAGAGAAACTTAGCACATGGCCCCGCGGCACGTAAAATGCGCCAAGTGGAGTGGATCAACTGACGGCTTTTCCGTAAAACTTGCGCAGGCCAGTCGTAAACAACAGCACGTTGAAAAAGATCAACGCGGCGAGGACCGCCACCAGCGACAAATGTGAGGACTGCGGCACCATCGTGCCGCGCAAGCCCTCGCTGGCATAAACCAGCGGATTCACGAGCACCGCTTTCTGAAGAACTGGAAACTTCTCAAGCGCGCTCCAGGGATAGTAAGTGCAACCGAAAAAGATCATCGGCGCAACGACGAGGCTGAACATCAGGCCGATGTGGTTCTGATTCACGCTGCAGCCGAGCGCCAATCCTCCGGTGGCTGAGAAAAGCGCGACGAGCACGGCGACGCCCACGAAAAGAAAAGGGTTGGAAATATTTAGACCCACGCCCGGCCGGAGCAGCAGCCAAGCCGCCGGAATCACCATGAAGCCGGCCGCCAGCGCCTGCAGCGTGCCCGCAACGACCTTCTCCACCGCAAGCCACGAAATGTCCATAGGTGCCAGCAAACGGTCTTCAATCTCGCGCGTGAACTGAAACTCACCGATAAGCGGCATCGCCACAGCCCAGATGCCCGTACCGACCATGCAAATGGCCATAATGCCTGGCAGCAACAGACTCTTGTACGACGGCGGCATGTAGCCGCTTCCGACCATCACGCGGCCAAAAATAAACACAAACATGAGCGGCTGAAGAAACGTCTGGAACAAGAGTGCGACGATGTTGCGGCGCGCCACATGCGCGTCCCGCGCGAGCACGGCGGAAAAGGCTTTCCAGTTCATTCGCGCAAGCTCCTTCCCGTGTGGTGCAGAAAAAGATTTTCCAGGCTCGGCTCGGAAATGTGCACGTCGCACAATTCGACGCCCGCGGCGGAAGCAAGATTCGCCACTGACGAGATCAGCGGTCCGCCCTGGTCCGCATAAAGATCGGCGCCGACTCCGTCCGTGTTGCGCACTTCGCGAACGCCCGGCAGCGCCTGCAACCGCTGAAGAAGGTCCGGCGAATGATGCCCAAAGCGCAGCCGCAACAGGTATCCGCCGGGAACCGCGGCTTTTAACTCGCGCGAAGTCCCCAGCGCAATGACGCGTCCGTGATCGATGATCGCCAGCCGATGGCACAGC
>CAZGBQ010000213.1:0-3094 GCA_964524045.1 uncultured Acidobacteriaceae bacterium | reverse complement strand
AGTCCCCAGCGCAATGACGCGTCCGTGATCGATGATCGCCAGCCGATGGCACAGCGCGTCTGCCTCTTCCATGTTGTGCGTGGTGAGCAGAATCGTTTTGCCGCTTTGGTTGTATTCGCGGACGATTTCCCAGAGCAGCAAACGCGTCTGCGGGTCGAGTCCCGCGCTCGGCTCGTCGAGAAAAAGCACTTGCGGGTCGTGCATCATCGCTCGCGCGATCGAGAGCCGCTGCATCATGCCGCCTGAAAATCCCCGAACCATCTGATCCGCGCGATCCGTCAATTTGAAGCGCTCCAGGAGCGCCTCCGCGCGCTTCGCTCGTTCCTGCGACGCCAGCCCGAAGTACGCGCCGTGAAAAACGAGAATCTCGCGCGCGGTCAGCGAGAAATCAAGATTCGGACGTTGCGCCACGACGCCGATCAACCGCTTAACCGCCACCTGGTTGGCCCACACCTCGTGTTCGCCGATGAACGCCTGGCCGCTCGTGGGGCGCACGCGCGTCGTCAGCACACCCACCGTAGTGGATTTGCCCGCCCCGTTCGGCCCCAGCAAACAGAAAATTTCTCCGGGATGGATATCCAGAGAAATGCCATCGAGCGCGACGATCTGCGGCTTGCCTGCCTCGGCAGGCTTGGGCTGCTTCCCTTTGGATTTTGCAGGTGCAAACGAGAATCCCCCCGTGCCCGCCGCCGCAGGCGGAGCGGACGAATACACTTTGCGAAGGTCGACGGTGCGGATGCCGGCTAGCATCGAGGAGGTTCCTTAGGCTGACCACTCAAGCGCGGGCTTAAGGCGCGCCATGCGTCTTGGTCAAGAATCTAACAAACTTAGCACAGGCGCCCTTCCACGAGAAATACATGAAAATCGGTGGCCAGCGGCTTGGCGCCAAGCTGCCGCAGCATCAGGGCAACTTGCCCTCGGTGATACGTGGAATGGTTCGCGAGATGTTGCATCAGGTGCATCAAGCTGACCTGCGTCCCGCGAACCGGCAGCATTTTCCTCAAGGCTTCATCCGTCACGTCGTTCGTGAACTCAATCTGTTGTTTTTCAACTTCCGCCCATTTTCCCTGCACCGCAGCGAAGTCGGGAAATGCTTCTGGCTTGAACAAAGCATTTTGTCGGTCCCGCAAATCGGCTACGAAGGCGGGATTAGGAGATGCCTCTTTCCAATACGTAAGCCAGCCCCACTCGCCGCCGATGATGTGCACCAGAGTGTCTCGCACCGAGCGAAAGCTGCCACCCAGATCCCGCGTGAACTGTTCCGCATTGAGCGCAGAGGCCGCTTGCAAAATCCGGTTGTTCGCCCAGCGATCGTAGGCGTAGAGCAACCGAATGTCATCCTTGGTCATCATTAGTTGGGCCGATCCGAGGAGATGCCTGGTTCAACTGACGTCCCTGAGTCGATCGGACCCGCAATCATACCCGCAGCCTGCTCGGAAGATTCACGCGTTGCGCCGGTGCGGGCGGTCCACCATTGGGTTGCCATTCGAAAGAGCCAGAGGATCCCAGCCAAAACGACGGCCACCATTAACCACCGCAGCAGTATTGCCAGCAACGCCGCGTTCAGCGCAGGCCATTCGAATCGAAACTGCCTCAATCGCCCGCCGCGGTCCAGCATCCAATGCCACGCCGTGTGCGCCACGATAGCCGACAGGATGATCGTTCCCATGCGCTCCGCAACGGCATAACGGAAAAACACTTGCAGCACCGGAATGAGCAGGATGAGTACGAGAAGCTGCCCCAGTTCGACTCCAACATTGAACGAAAGCAGCGAAGTGAGCAGATGCGACCCGGCGAATTGCAGCGACTGGCGCAGCGCGAACGAGAACCCGAATCCGTGCACGAGACCAAATCCAAATGCAATCATCCACCGGCGCTGTACGCTGCCCGCCCCCGCGATGTTCTCCAGCGCCATGTACACGATCGAAGCAGCGATCAACACTTCAATGAGCGGCGGAAACCACAGAAAATCCGGCGCGAAATTGTAGGCGGATGCAATCAAGGTAATGGAGTGCGCCACCGTGAACGCCGTAACCACGGGAATGAGCGCGCGCAATCGGCGAAATGGAATCACTAAGCAAAAGAGAAAGAGCAGATGGTCTGTGCCATCCAGAATGTGCAGAAAGCCGAGGTGCACAAAGTTGAGTGCCGCTTGGTGCCAGCGCGGATCAAGGCGCACCAAGCCGGGATCGCCGTCGAATTCGAACGCGCGCACTTCGCCGCCCGGCGGCAGAAAGCGAAGCACCGTGATGACGCGCAAGCCCAGGCGCCCCAGCCGCGGCTCGATGGAAAAACGCGAGCGCTCGGACTGAATCGGACTCTCCAGCAACACATCCAGCATGGTCTGGTCCCACGTGACATCCGTGGAATCCGCTAGCGGCGGGCCCGTAACGTGCGCCAGAGCCAGATCGTACGACGCAAACGAAAAATCCGAAGGAAGCGAAATGCGCGCGGCGGCGACCTGAAGATTTGGGAGAAGCGCGCCGCCTTCATACACTTCGAGGAACCCCGCGATCCACAGCTTGGCCGCGCCGGGAAGCAAAGGAGCGGCCCGCGCGAGATCGAGATACCCTGAGTCGCGCTGGGGAAAACTGATGTCCCGCATGGCCCGCAACGGCACGCGCACGAGCAGGCGAAGATGCTGGCCCTCCGGTTTGACGAACATCTGCACCGTCACATCATTGGGAATGTCGTGCGCGCGCGCGTATAGCGGCAAGAGCAGCGCAGCCACCGCGAGCGGCAAACATTTCACGTGAAACATCCCTGGTTCTCTCTACTTCGGCATGTAGCCTGCCGGCAAAATCTTGTGCGGATCGACGCGCACCACCAGGTAAACAATCTTGTCGGTCGGAATTTCGCTGAACCAGTGCGGCGTGTTCGGTGGAATGATGACCACGTCGCCGGGCCCAATTTTGCGGCTCACACCGTTCTGAATGCCGCTCCCTCCCGTGCTGGGGCCGTTCAACACCGTGACGACTTCGTTGTCCGCGGGAACTTCCTTGGGATCGTTGAGTGTCCCGCCGGTCACGAGCGTGCCGGTGCCGGAAATGACGTGATAAATCTCCGTGATCTGGCTGTGCTCGATCCCTGACGG
>CAZGBQ010000212.1:0-5667 GCA_964524045.1 uncultured Acidobacteriaceae bacterium | reverse complement strand
GCGGCGAGGCCGAACGTGGTGCCGGTCCAGACTTCCTCAACCTGCTCGTTGGATTTGACCAGAGAACCATCGGAGGCCATACCGTTGACGGCACCCATTGAGCCATCGGCGAATTTCATGACATTGAAGTTGTAAATCTTCTTCAGCGAACTGAGCTGCATATCGCGGGGAACGAGATCCCCCAGGCCGGTCATGTTCGCGTACCACTGACCGGCGAGCTGATCCGCCTGAATGTTGTCGCGGTATTCGCTCCCCGTGTCGTAGCGAAAGTATTCGCCGTTCCAGAGTTTCTTGATGTAGCTGGCCTGGGATTTTGCGAACAGATCGCGGTAACGCGCGGCTGCAGAAGAATCGCCCAGCTGTCTTGCGATTTCTTCCGCGGCACGAAGAGAAGCGAGCCAGAGACCACCGGAGTACGCGCTCGCTCCGCGAACAATCCATTCATCGTAGGTTTGGTCGGGATACCCGCCGTTCTTCGGCAGGCCGTCACCCTCCTTATCGAACTGGCGAAGATAAGCGAGGGACTCTTGAATTGCGGGCCAGGTTTCGTGCAGAAACTGTCTATCCTTGCCGCCTGTCAGAACGAAATCGCGATAGACCAGAAGAACAAACTTGGGGTTCAAGTCCTTCCAGCCATTCGTGTCCTGCCAACTGAATTGATTGATCTGCACAAACGGGTCCTCTGCGGGCACGCCCAGATCGTGAGGCAGGGCGCCTTTCGCTTTCCGGATTTTGAAAACCGGAGAGTCCGAATGCAGCGACTTCCACCACCAAATCATTTTCTCGTTATATTCGTGGGAAACGGTCCCGGCAAAATCACGCATTACCGCCTTTTCGATGTCCGGCCAGAATTTGATGAGCGGCATGGAACCGTAGAAGCGAACGTCGAGCGTTTCGAAGAAAGGATAGTCGTAGCATTCCATGAAGGAGTAAACAGGAGGAAATTTGGAGTCGGATCCTACGGGGCGGCCCCAGAAAGAGCCAAGGTCCGCCAGAACGTAAAGCTCGTTAAAGAGCATTCCGCGGTACCAGAGCGGCTTGGATTCATCGTTAATGTATGGTCCCTGCCAGGCGTCAATGGCGTCGCTCCAGGCGGTGGCATTCTTCAAACCATCGCGAGCGATAGCCCAGGAGTCATGGCCACTCGACCCGTAGAAGTCGGTGTAGCGGCGATTCCATTTCCGCCCGGAACCAAATTGCACGATCGGCAAGTCCCAGGCGATGACCATAGGCACAATGCGCTTCTCACCAGGTTCGAGCGTGAAGCGAACCGCGATGGCGCCCGCGAGGCCTTCTCCCGTGCTCGTCCAAGTGTCGCTGCTGTTGGGGAGCCGGCCGTCTTTGCTGAAGGATTGCCAGACATCCTTGCCATCTCCTTCTGCCTGGAAGGTGGTCAAGTACGTGACCTCGACGCCTGGAGATTCGAGAGAGGCGATGGTCCATTGGCCATCCCAGGCATCTTGAATGGCGCCAATGTGATTCCGATCGAAGAGGATGCCCTTCATCACCCCTTCGGATCCAGGAGCCGCCGCATTCGAGGCTTTCATGGCACGCGGAAAAGCCTCCGAGCGAAATTGATTGCGGTTGCCTTCATTTATCCCGCCTTTCAAATCGCGGCTAGAAGTGCGGAACCAGCCGAGCATGTTTTCCCAGGAAAGAAGCACGGAAACAGTTACGCGCTTTTTCGTCGGATTCTCCGCGTGCCATCGGTACACAGCCACCGGATAACTGGATTCTTTGTAGTTGTTAGGAAGAATGGGAGAAAACTGCTCGAGAAAAACATGAGCCGGGAACTTCTCCGAGCGGTAATCGAACCAGGCCTTGGGATAAAGCGCGTAATAGTCGCCCGCGGCCACGGGATAGTCCCACTGCCAGGAACGGAGCGCGCGCCCTTCGGGATGATAGGAAGCGAGGACCTGAGCAAAACTCGACGCGTCACCTTCCGCCTGTTGAAACATGGCGAACTGGTTTCCGGGGACGCTCTCATACTTATGGACCCCGGCTTCAATGTGCCAGCGCGCGAAGTCACCTCGATAGGTGCGCGAAAAAGTGCCGGCGCCGAAACCGCCGACCGGCGCCCCTTGCCAGTAGCCGTCATCAATGTGGCCGCCATCGAGAGCCGGCTTTTTCGTGCCGGGATGATCGAGCGGAGCGCCAATGGGGCGTTTCCAGGCAGCCTTGGGAATGTCGTCCCCTGCGCGGGAGGCGAAGGGAAAGAGAATGGTCAGAACAAATACCAAGCCGGGACATGCCCTTAGTACACGCATGAATCCTCCTCGACGCCACCGGGACGGGCCTTGGCATAAGTTGAAGGCACCAGCCGATTGGACGAAATGCTATAGAATATCCTTATTCTAAGCAATCAAAATTTTTGATAGGACGGTTCGATAAGTTCGATAAGCGTTCGAAACCGTTTGAAACAGCAGAGTTTCGGCGTGACGGGTGAAGGTTGGTGGGACGACCGTTAGACCTATGATACGCTTCAGGCAGACCCCAGGTGCAATCCACAAGTTTGGGCGTTCCAACTGGGTGGCTAGATTCGGCAGATGAGAAGCCGACGGAGATCTCCGCGCCTACGAAACGGCAACGCGCGGCCGACCGGCCTAGCCCTGTGTTCGAATTCTGGTAGAATGCAGAGGTTCCCTAAATGATACCGCCGCCAAGAAAGCGACCCGGCCACCGGGCGGAACAAAGGGTCACGCTCAAGACGATAGCCCAGCACCTGGGGCTGACTCCCGGGACTGTGTCAGCGGCGTTAAATAATTCACCAGCGGCCGGCTCTATACCCCAGCACACAAAGAACCGCATCATCGAAGCGGCCAAAGAGCTGAATTACCGGCCGAATTTCTTTGCGCGCACGCTTCGTTTGCAGCGCACCTATACGATTGGTGTCATCGCGGAGGAGATTGGCGACGTCTATGGCGCCATGGTCATTAGCGGGGTCGAGGAATATCTGCGGAAAAATGACTATTTCTTTCTGACTGTGGTTCACCGGCACGATCCAAAACTGTTGCAGACGTACGCGCAAATGCTGATAACGCGGGGGGTAGAAGGCTTCATTACCACCGACACTTCTTTGACCGAGAAGTTAGCGCTGCCAACGGTAGCCGTTGCGGGACATGAACGAGTCGAAGGAGTGACGAATATTGTTCTGGACCATCGCCGCGCGGTTCGTCTGGCGCTCGAACATCTGAAAAACCTCGGTCACGAGAAGATAGCATTCTTAAGAGGCCAAACGCTCAGTTCGGACTCTGCCGATCGCTGGAATGCCATTTGCGAAGTGGCCGGGGAATTGAACATCTGCGTGCGCCCGGAACTGACCGTTCAATTGGAAGGCATGGATTCCACGCCGGCGATTGGTTACCCGTTTGCCAAGCAACTGCTGGCTAGGAAGCAGCCCTTCACGGCGCTTTTCGCCTATAACGACATTTCGGCGATCGGTTCGATGTGGGCTTTCCACGAGGCGGGATTGCGCATACCGGAAGACGTGTCGGTTGTGGGATTTGACGACATACCCGGAGCGGCTTTTGCCAACCCGGGATTGACCACCGTCAGGCAGCCTCTCCAGCGCATGGGACAGATCGCCGCGCAAACGCTCGTGGATCTGATCGAGGATCGCGGCGAATATGTGCCCGAGATTGCCATTGAGCCGGAATTTGTACGGCGCCAGTCCACAGGCCCGGCTCCATCGCAGTAGATGCGAGGCGCGATTCGTGCGCTATTCTTGCAAGACTTCGACGCCGTAAGGCGCGAGCTCCACGGTTTGCCCCCGCCGTTCACTCAGCAACAGCTTCATGGATTTCCCTAAGTCAAATGTCTTTGCTTCCTGAGCGAAATTGATGAGCACCATGATCTGCTTGCCATTTCCGCTGCGCCCTGAAACTTCAATTCCCTCAGGAACCGAAAGAACTGGTGTGCGCAGCCCGCTTTCTTTCGCCATCCAAGCGGCCGCCGCGTTCATCAGACTGTCGTCAAAAATGGCCCCGATGTATGTAATTCTTCCCTTCCCGTAAGCACTCGTCACTGCCGCGGGCTGATCATCAAGCCATCCATTACTCTTCCTGTAGCGGAGCAGCGTTTGCGCGGATGAATTCAGCAAGCCCAACTGTTCTGCCCAAATGCTAACCTGACCGGAGCCCAAGTCGCCGGATGCGGGAAAGTCCTTTTCCAGCGCGTAGTATTGTTCCACACGCGCGCCAAGAGCGTCCGCGAGATAGCCAGGCTGGCGCTGCTTTTGCAGTTCGTTGTGTTCTTCCTTGAGCCCGCTCCGCGGGCCCAGGACCAAGTGTCCACCATTACGCACGAAATCCAACAAGTGATCGGCGAGACTCTTCGGCAGAACATTGAGATCTGGAGCCACCACCAGCTTGTAACCGCCAAGCGGCGCAGAGGCGCTGACCACGTCAACCGACAGAGTCAGCTTTCGAAGCGCGCGGTAATAACTCTTGAGCAGCCCAACGTCATCGTACCTCCGCGTGTGCTTTTGGAATTGAATGGCCCAATGGCAGTCGTAGGAATACAGCAGGGCGACTTCGGATTGAACGGTTGTGCCGCGAAAGGCTTCCTGAACTTTGGAGAATTCCTGGCCGATCTGGCGAACCTCTTCATAGAGCGGAACAGGGGTTCCGTCCGCGCCAAGCAACGTCCCATGATATTGCTCCTGGCCATTCAGCGCGCTGCGCCATTGCCAATAGCTGACCGCATCCGCTCCGTGGGCGATGGCCTGCCACGCCATGGCGCGTACTTCGCCTTTGTTCAGATAATTGTTTACGTTTGCCCAGTTGACCGCGCCGGGCTGCGTTTCGATGAGCCAAAAGTTTGCGCGTTTGAAGCCGCGCGTCAGATCATGGCTAAGACCGTTGAAGTCCGGATCGACATGTCCGCTGCCAACGTAGTCGTCCCAGGAAGCAAACGTCAAAGGCTCGCTCATGATGTAGTGATCGAACCCGTCGAAGAAGCCCATGAAATTGCCGGTGATGAACTGCCGCGGCTCCGCATATTTTCGGATCGCGGAGATCTGGTTGGCCTGGTAGTCGCTCCAGGCACTGGTGACGAACCGCTTCCACTCGAGCATCAGACCTGGATTGTGACCGCCGACGGGTATGGGGATTTCGCTCCAATTGTTGTACGTCTCGCTCCAGTACGCCGTGGTCCAAAAGGAATTCAGGGCTTCGAGGGTCTTGTACTTGCGTTGTAGCCAGTCTTGAAACTGTTTTCGCGTCAGATCGTCATGCGACATCAGCGCGTAGCCGTATTCATTGTCGATTTGCCAACCCGCCACATTCGGATTGTGTCCAAAGCGCTTGGCCATTTCCTCCGCAATTCTGCGGCAGTATTCCCGGTAAATCGGCGAGGTTGAAGAGCCGTTGGCGCGATTGCCGTGCGTAACTCGCTGGCCGTTCTCCTCAATCCGAAGAATCTCGGGATGTTTCTGCGTCAACCAGGCAGGCGGTGCGGCTGTCGGCGTTCCGATCACGCTCACAATGTGGTGCTTCGCGGCCACAGCTACGGCTCGCTCCAGCCAGTTCATCTCGTAATGCCCCTCGGATGGCTCCATCGTGCTCCAAGCGAACTCCGCAATTCTCACAACCTTAATATTCGCGGCTTCCATGAGCTTCAAATCTTCTTCCCAGCGCGATTCGGGCCATTGCTCTGGATACCAGGCGG
>CAZGBQ010000211.1:0-5697 GCA_964524045.1 uncultured Acidobacteriaceae bacterium | reverse complement strand
ACGGCGCAGCCAGGTTCGCCTTCATGCTGGCAGTTCCTGAACCGGCACCGCGCTGCGAGCGTTTCGATGTCCGAAAATGCTTGTGCGATCCCTCCGTCGGCATCCCAGAGCTGCAGCTCCCGCAGGCCCGGCGTGTCGATCAGCAACGCCCCGTTGGGCAAGACAAACAATTCTCGCGATGTGGTCGTGTGCCTTCCGCGGCTATCGGACTCGCGCACGGGTTGCACTCTTTGAATCGAAAGGCCCATCAAGCGATTTAGAATCGTTGATTTGCCCACACCAGACGAGCCGAGCAAGACCAGTGTTTGTCCAGGCACAAGGTACGCTTCCAATTCGTCGAAGCCCTGACCGCTTCTCGCGCTAACCGCGATTACCGGCGCGGCCATCGAGACGCGTTCCATCTCTTGCGCTAGCTCTTCGCAAATTTCGCAGATGTCCGCCTTGTTCAAGACGATTAGCGGTTTCGCGCCGGAGTCCCAGCACTGCGCAAGATATCGTTCCATTCGCCGTGGATTAAAATCGCCGTCGAGTGCGCAAACGAGGAGCGCAGTGTCCACATTAGCGGCAATCACTTGCTCCGCGATCCGTTTCCCGGCGGTCTTGCGGACGAACATGCTCCTGCGTGGCAACACTTCGAGAATCAGTGCGGCGCGGCCGTTATCGCGAAGCTCCGCCGCTACCCAGTCGCCAACCGCAGGCCAATCAGCGCCTTCTTCTGATGCAAGGCGCAGCTTTCCTGCAGCCTCCGCCAGGCATTCTCCAAAGTCACCCGCAACGCGCCACATCCCGCGAGTCGCCGAAACAACTCGTGCCGGGACTGTATGCTCCCGTTCGATTGCGTTCCAATTGGCCTCGAAATACGGGTTCCATCCCCACCGTAGAATCGACACAGCCGCATTCTCCCGCGACCGCGACACAACACACGGCCGCCGTTGGCAATCAATCAAAGCGACTCAATTTGTTGCAATTTGGAATGCGGGAGGAGGGGCCTCTTCTAATTCAGACCCAGCAAGACGCGCTTGGAGGCACACTCGCCCGCCCGAACTTGGACAAACGTTTGCACAGGCGCCTCCGTAAGCAGAATTTGAGCAAATCACGCAGTCGCGCAAACTTACCTGTTTAAAATCCTATCGACAGAGAAGCTCGCCGTCAATCGCTAGATCAATCGGTGCGTGCCACTCCCCGGAAGTCATCGAGGCTGGAGACTCCCCTCATTTTGCGATCTTTCCCTCAGTGTCCCGGATTTCCATTTTTCCGAGGTTCAGCTTCTTCAGCTCTTCCTCAATCTTTGCGCGGTCTCCAACGGCAAGTACCACAAGCTTCTCTAGGAGAATGTATTTCTGCGCGGTCGATTGGGCCTGGTCAGCTGTAACCGCATCGACAGCCTCGGGGAACTTTGAGAAGTAGTCCAAGGGCAACTCGTAAACGAACAGCTCGGCGAAGGTTCCTGCAGCATCCGTGCCGCGCTCGAATCGTCCCGGCATGGAGCGCGTGATGGAATCCTTCGAGAGCTTCAGCTCATCTGGAGTCATCAGCGTATCACGCATCCTGCGTAGTTCGTTTAGAAGTTCGGTTGTCGCGGGGCCCGTCACATCGGTCCGTACGTCCGAATAGGCGACAAACGGCCCCGGTTGCCGGTGATAGGCAAAAGTCGATCCTGCTCCGTAGGTGTAGCCATGTGTCTCGCGCAGGTTCAGGTTGATGCGGCTGGAGAACAGCCCGCCTAGCTCTGTGTTCATCACTTCAAGCGGCGCGTAGTCCGGAGTGCTGCGCGGGGCGCCAAGCTGGTAGCACTCCAGGGTCGTTTGTGGCGCCCCGGGGCGGTCTACCAGGATCAATCGGGCATCTGTGCTTTCCGGCGTTCCCAGTGCGGCGACTGCTGGCTTGCCCCCCTTCCACGCGCCGAATTCCTTTTCCAGCAACGGCTTCAGCGTGGACAGCTTGATATTTCCGGTGACAATCAATGCCGCGTCATTTGGCTGGTAATTTTGCTGCCAAAAACGCAGCAGGTCGTCACGTGTAACCGCTTTGATCGAATCCGTCGTACCGATGTCTGGGTATCCGTAAGGATGATGGGTACCGTAAAGCGCGGCCCTCATGACGCGGGCGGCCACGGAGAACGGCTCGTCCTTTTCCTGGACAAGCGCTGCCACTCTTTCCTTGCGAACGCGCTCGATTTCTTCTTTCGGAAAGCTCGGATGCAGCGCCACGTCCGCCAGCAATTCCAGCGCGTCTGAGAAGTTTCTGCTCAGCGCCAATGTCCCCACCAGGGAACTGTCCGTGGAAGCTCGCGACGTAATCGTCGTTCCCAAATCGGCGGCACGGTCGGCGATTTGCAGCGCGCTCCGCAACGCAGTTCCCTCCTGCAACATCCTCGCCGTGAAACTCGCCAAGCCTGGCTTGTCTACGGGATTCGCACCACTCCCGGAGCGCACAACAAGACTCGCCGCCACCAGAGGAAGCCCAGGCCGCTCGGTATAGAGAACGGTCAATCCATTCGCAAGTTTGAACTCCTCAGGAACCGGCAAATGGAGCGGGTTCGATGGCCCGGCCTTCGGCTGCTCTTTGCGCCACTCTGCGTCCGCGTTTACGGGCTCGCCATTGTTCTTGGAAGGATCCTTTTGCTCCGGCTTCGACGACGCCACTTCCGGACCCAGCTCCTGCTTCCCAGGCAGTCCGTACACTACAACGCGCTGGTTGTTGCCAAGCTGGTCTTTGGCAAAAGTTCGTAATGCTTCGGCGGAGGCACTTTCATAGCGCGCGATGTCTGCGCCCAGGAAATCCGGCGTGCCCAAGTAATGGTTGTAGCTGTTCAAGCGATCCGCCACACCGCCAAATCCACCGAGCGTTTCCAGGCCTTCGATGATTCTCGATTCCAGCATGTTGCGCGCGCGCTTCAACTCGTCCCCGGTCGGGCCGTTGGTGCGGAATGCCTCCAATTCCGCGTTGATCGCCTTCTCCAGGTCCTCCGGCTTCACACCGGGGCGCGCTGTTGCCTGCACTTCGAACACGGAGCCCAGAATCAAAGATTGCTGATTTGCGGCTACGTCCAGTGCGATCTGCTTCTCGTAAACAAGCTTCTTGTACAGCCGACTCGACTTTCCACCGCCCAGCACCGTAGCCGTCAAGTCAGCTTCGGCGTCGCCTAGTTTGAAAATCGGCGAAGTCAACCACGCCTCGTACACGCGCGGGAGTTGCACGTTATCCTGAATCCTTGCGCGGCGCTCTGCGGTAATTGGTGGGGTCTTTGCGGTAATTCTCGGCACTTCCGGACCGCGCTTCAGGGGGCCAAAGTATTTTTCCACGAACTCCTTGGCTCTCTCTGGCTCAAAGTCTCCTACGATCGCCAGGCTGGCGTTGTTTGGCGCGTAATACAGCTTGAAGAAATTGCGCACGTCTTCCAGCTTGGCCGCTTGAATGTCCGCGTGCGACCCGATGACATCCCCGTAGTACGGATGGCCCTTGGGATACAGTAGATGCATCATGCTTTCTTCTACGACTCCATACGGGGCGTTCTCCAGGCTCTGCCGCCGCTCGTTGCGCACCACGTCCTGCTGATTGGAAAGGTTGGCTTGATCCAGCTTGTCCGGCAGATAGCCCATGCGGTCTGATTCCAGCCACAGCGCCAGTTCGAGTTGATTAGCGGGAAGCGTCTCGAAATAGTTCGTGCGGTCGAAATCGGTCGTACCATTCATGTCGCTCGCGCCCGCGGCTTCCAACAGCCGAGCGTGGCTGCTTCCGGGCACGTGCCGCGATCCTTCGAACATCATGTGCTCGAAAAGGTGCGCAAAGCCGGTGCGGCCCGGCAGTTCGTTTGCCGGCCCGACGTGATACCACAGATTTACGGCTACCATCGGCAACCGATGGTCCTCCGACAAAATCACCTCGAGGCCGTTATCGAGCTTGTACTTTTCAAACCTCAGCTCCGGCACTTCCAGCGGCGCTGGCTTGGGCACAGGCTTTTTAGCTTGCGAACCGGCGGGCGCCTTCTTCTCACTTGGGGATGCGCTTGGTTGTTGCGCCGCCGCCGAGTTCACAAAAATCCACAATGTCGCCAAACCTAGCGTCAAAACGCTCTTGTAGAGCTGTCTCATCACCGTTTCCTTTCGAATGGACGCGGATGGATCGTCAACCGCTGGACCACGCTCGCAGGTGCCGTGAAGAACCCGCAACTAGCTTACCTTGCTCGCAGCGAAGTGCAAGCCCATGGCCTATTTGGACCAACCCTTCGGCGGGCAGTTCGCACAACTGGCATGAACCTCGTATACTGTCACTCTGTGTCCGAGCAACGCTTCTCCTATGATTTCGACCAACTATCAACATTGCGCGAGGGACTAGCGTGTTCGCTTCCGTCCTGAAAACCGCCACGAATCGCAAGTCACCCGAATTCGAGAAAAATACGCGCCGCGTCGTCGATTTGCTCTCGCGGATTAAGAATGAAGAAGAACAAATTCGCCAGGGTGGCGGTGCGAAGGCCATCGAAGCGCAACATAAGAAGGGCCGGCTCACCGCGCGCGAGCGCATCGGCAAGCTGATCGATCCCGGCTCGCAATTCTTTGAATTGGGCATCTATGCTGCGTTCGAAATGTATGAAGAGTGGGGCGGCGCGCCCTGTGCCGGCGCCATCACCGGCCTCGCCAAAGTTTGCGGCCGCACGTTCATGATCATTGCGAACGACGCGACGGTGAAGGCCGGCGCGTTCTTTCCAATGACGGCGAAGAAAGTCATTCGCGCGCAGAATATCGCTATCGAGAATCACATTCCCACGATCTATCTCGTTGACTCCGCGGGCGTTTTCCTGCCGTTGCAGGAAGATGTTTTTCCGGATACCGACGACTTTGGCCGCGTCTTTCGCAACAACGCGGTGATGAGCGCTCAGGGCATCCCGCAAATCACAGCCATCATGGGGATGTGCGTCGCTGGCGGTGCATATCTCCCGGTCATGTGTGATCACATTCTAATGACGGAGGGCTCTGGTCTGTTCCTTGCGGGCCCTGCGCTCGTACAAGCCGCCATCGGCCAAAAATCTTCTGCGGAAGAGCTTGGCGGCGCGAAAATGCATGCGCAAATCAGCGGAACCGTCGATTTTCGAGAACTCGATGACGAAGCTTGCCTCAAACGCGTTCGAGCGCTGGTGGACAAAATGGGGGCGCCGGGCGCTTCTCCTTTTAGCCATTCGAAGGCTCGCGACCCTCTTTATTCCGCTGACGACATTTACGGCATCTTTTCGAGCGATCCAGCGAAGCAGTACGACATGCGCGAAATCATCGCGCGGATCGTGGACGCCGGCGAATTCGAGGAATACCGGGCGGAATACGGGGAGACGCTGCTTTGTGGCTACGTGCGCATCGGTGGATGGGCAGCCGGCATCGTCGCGAACCAGAAAAAGCACGTGCAGACGCTGGCGCGCGGCTCGGATCAAAAGCGCATCGAGTTTGGCGGCGTCATCTACACCGAATCCGCGGAAAAGGCAGCCCGCTTCATTCTCGATTGCAATCAGAACCGCATCCCGCTCGTGTTTCTGCACGACGTGAACGGTTTCATGGTTGGCAAAGATGCCGAATGGAGCGGCATCATCCGCGCTGGCGCAAAGATGGTCAACGCAGTAGCTAACAGCGTTGTGCCCAAGATTTCCGTGATTTGCGGCGGCAGTTTTGGCGCGGGCCATTACGCCATGTGCGGCAAAGCCTACGATCC
>CAZGBQ010000210.1:3099-5769 GCA_964524045.1 uncultured Acidobacteriaceae bacterium | reverse complement strand
TCGCAAGCGCTTCGGCGCAACAGGGCAAGCCAAAGACGTCCGCAGTGCCGTCGCGAAAAGCTGTTCTCGAAGCGTATGTGTCGGCTTGGAATCGTCATGACTTCGCAGCGCTGGACAAGCTGTTGACTCCCGACGCGGTTCACGAAGACGTCGCTCAAGGAGTCCACGCACAGGGGCTTGCCGAGATTAAGAAGTTTATGGGCGAGGAAATCGAAGGGGAGCCGGATGTCGAGTGGCGCCTGACCACGGTCGTGGACGCAGGTCCGGTGGTCTCGGCTGAATGGACTTGGACCGGCACGTATACTGGCGAAGGCCCAACCGGACATGTGAAAGCCCAACGAATCTCAGGGCGCGGTGCTTCGGTTGTTGTGACCGAGAACGGGCGGATCAAGCGCTTTACCGATTATTACGACTTTGCGAGCTTCTTTCCAAAGGCGGCAACTGTCAACACGACGCTCTCGGACGCTGACGCAAAACAACAGGTGCTGGACCTCGAACAGGAATGGGTTGCAGCCGAGCACAATCACGACGCGGCGACCCTGCGCCGCATTTTGGATGATAAATTTGTCGCCAGCTTCGGTGCCGAGAAACCATACGATAAAGAAGCCTTTATCAAGGGAATAGTCAGCGGCGATGTCGATCCTACAGAATCTCAAACGCTGACCGACCGCACCGTCGTCATCGATCAGGACACGGCCGTCGTCGTTGGCACCGACACTGAGCGCGGGACAAGAAAGAGCGCTGCATACACTGAGGTCTACCGATACACGGCGACATACATCCATCGCAACGGCCAATGGCGAGCGCTGGCCGAACACCTCGTCGAGGTGCCGCAGGGAAAATAACGCAACCAGGGCGAAATTCGGGCTACCACTTTTCAGTCCCGCCAAATTTTCTATCTTTCCTGACTGTGATTCTTACCTGTGAGAGGGTATAACCTTTCACGGCGGGAACTCGCGCTAAACGCGCGATGACCGGTAGTGGATCAAGAAAAAGTTCGAATACACACAAAGTGCGCATTCAAATTGACCTGGATCTAAAGAAAAAATGTCCGCGTACGGCGCTGGGTTGTGTGACCGCGCGAGTTGGACCGGGAGCCTCTCCGGCCGCCCTGCTCGGGGACATGAATAACCGGGAACTCGAGATCCAAGAACTCCCTTTTCCGCGGGGCGTCCTGGAATCGCCCCATGTGGAAGCAACTCGCAAGGCGTACAAGGCCCTGGGGAAGGATCCGGCGAGATATCGCGGCTCTGCGGAAGCCCTCCTTCGAAGAATCGTTGCCGGCAAAGGCTTTCCCCAAATTAACGCCGTGGTAGACATAATCAATCTCGTTTCGGTCGAAAGCCGCCTGCCAGTGGGCCTTTATGACCTGGCGCATGTGGTTGGAGACATCGTCTTTCGCGCGGGGCGCGCCGGCGAGACCTACAAGGGCATAGGCAAATACGATCTGAATCTGGAAGGCCTGCCTGTGTTCGCCGACGTCGCCGGCCCGCACGGCAGCGCCACAAGTGATTCCGAGCGCACCATGGTCACGGAGAATACGAAAGAAGTGCTTGCCATTATTGTTTCGTTTGATGGGCCGGAGAGCCTGGACCGCTGGGCGCAGCGTATGTCGGCGCTCCTCACAGAGTATGCTGCTGGCAAAGACATAAAGGTTCAAATCATTCAGTGAAGCTGGTTTCCCCTTGCCATTCGGCAGCTGCCTCCCCTGTGGCAAAACACGCGTTCTGCCGCGTGAACCAGATCAAAGGATTCGCTAAGCGAAAGCACAGTGGCGCTTCAGTCACAGGAGCCCTGCACTCCCATTGAAGGCGCGAGGCTTCGGCGGGAACATGGAAAGGAACCCCTGTTCCTTCAGGGAATCAGGCGTTCACTCGTAGAAAGTTCGAGAAAATGGCAAGCCTATCCCTGAATCGCGCGGAATTGGACCGCCTTGAGCGGCGCGAGCTGCAGCTCACCATTCTGGCCACGGTGTTCGTTCTGGTGCTGGCGGGTGGGCTCGCTGCATTCATGTACCCGCTGGTGTTCCTCCATCCGATCGGGAACAAGTGGACTCTGCGCGTGGCGTTCTTCGGCTTCTGCGGACTCACGCTTCTATTTGTCAGCTACCTCCTGGAGCACCAACGCACTGTGAAGCAGTTGAAGCAGGGGCTGCTTGCGGAGCTGGAGCGCAACATCACGCTGCAACAGCAGGCCAGCGTGGACCTGCTCCAATCCATGCCGGATCGCAATCATTTTTGGGATCGCCTGACGATGGAATATCGCCGGGCGATGACCATGGAAAAAACGCTTTCGCTGCTGCTGGTGAAAGCTAAGGCCGGCGCGAATTCGGGAAATAAAAAGGAAGAAGATTCGCCTGCGTGGAGCGAAGCGGCAAAAGCAATGTCCCGCAGGCTGCGGCCTTCGGATTCCATTTACCGGCTGGCGCCGGACTTTTTTGCTCTGGTTTTGCCGGAAACTGATGTCCTGAACGCCAAGCGCATCGCGGCGCGCCTCCAGGAAGAGTTGCAAACCGTGCGCGCGAAATACGGCAAAGCGTTTGACATTACCGTGCACAACTATCCTGAACACGTGCACAGCGCGCATGAACTTGAAGACATCGTGAAGTCGCTGCTTCCCGAACAGGAAGAGTGGGACGCCCCCGTCCCGGCGAACGCGAAGTAGAGACCT
>CAZGBQ010000210.1:0-2999 GCA_964524045.1 uncultured Acidobacteriaceae bacterium | reverse complement strand
AGTCCAGCGCCTGCTTCAGATCCTCGATTAGGTCTTCTTTGTCTTCCAGGCCCATCGACACGCGAACGGTGCCCGGGCCGACGCCCGCGCGGCGAAGTTCTTCATCGCTCATGTTGTAGTGTGAGCTGTAGATGGGAAGAATGACGAGCGATTCGACGCCGCCCAGGCTTGCCGCCAGCATGAAAAGGCGCACGCGATCGCAGAAGCGCCGCGCCGCGGGCAAGCCGCCTTTCATATCAAACGCCAGCATCGAGCCGAACCCGCGCATCTGTTTTTTTGCAAGCGCATGATCCGCGTGCGATCTAAGGCCCGGATAGTGCACGCGCTCGACTTTCGGATGCTTTTCCAGAAAAGTCGCGACGGCCATAGCGTTTTCGCATTGGCGCTGGACGCGCACGCCGAGCGTCTTGATGCCCCGAATGAGCAGATACGCCGCGCCGGGATCCATCGAGCCGCCAAGATCGATAATCAGCTTGCGGACGCGTTTCATCCAGTCTTCGCTGCCGACGGAAACTCCCGCGATGATATCGGAATGGCCCGCGAGCGCCTTTGTGGCGCTGTGCAGGACCATGTCGTAGCCCAGCGCGATGGGATTCTGCAGCACGGGGGTTGCAAACGTATTGTCGATGAGCGAGACCAACTTGTGCTTCTTGGCGAAAGCCACGGCCTTGTGGATGTCCACAAGGCGCAGCGTAGGATTCGTTGGCGTCTCAACATAGAGGGCCTTGGTGCGTGTGTTAACCAGCTTTTCGATTCCGTTGAGATCAGGCTGCACGTGGTGCACGGTAATACCCATGTTCGGAAAAACGTCGCGCATCAGCCGATAAGTGCCGCCATAAAGCTGCGCCGTGGAAATCAGTTCGTCTCCGGCTTTCAGCACTGCCAAGAGCGAAGAAGAAATCGCCGCCATCCCGGAAGCTGTCACGACGGCTGCTTCCGCTCCTTCAAGCGCGGCGATTTTCTTCTCGGCGACCGTCAGGGTCGGATTGCCATAGCGGGTGTAGATGTAGCTCTTGCCCTTGCCTTCTGCCCATTGCTTCATTTCCTCAGAGTTGGAAAACGTGAAGCTGGACGTGCGGACAATTTCCGTAACGATGGGGCCATTCACGCCGTGGCGTATGGCTTCGCCGGCATGAATGGCTTTGGTCTGCGGGCCCAGGCTGGAATTCTTCTTGGTGTTCATGAGAAAGAGTGTGCGCTCTTTCCCCTCAAGAAAACACGCTCCAAATTGGCGTGTAGGGAGTTACCTCTGCTTCGCAGGCCGAGGAGGTTCCTTGCTTCAGATCTTCAGGAACAACTTACGGCGGTACATCCACAGCAGCACGAGCCAATAGCACAGCAGAATCGCGGCGCCGCGGAAGAACGGCTCCAGTCCTAGGCCCGCGAACTGAAAAAAGTTCGAGCCCAAGTGGATGCGGAGTGAACTATTCAGAAACTCTTCCATGAAGTGCGCGATGCAATACGCGGCAATCGAGTTCATGCCGACGACCACCAGCGGGAACGCCCATTTCTTGAAGCCTTTAACCTCGATCACCCAGATGAATGCTGCCAGAAACAAGAAGCAAATCCCCCCGCTGAAAATGGTCCAGGAAGGCGTCCAGATGCGCTTGACGACGGGGCAGATGTGCGAGTAGTGCAGCGCGAGCCCCAGGACGATCCCCGACACTCCGGCAATCAGAAGCTTCTTCATCGGGATCGTTGTTCGCGAGTCGCGAGGGCCGGACTCGGAGAGCCAGGATTCGCGCAGCCAGAATCCCGCAATCAGGCCCAGAATCATCGTGCCCAGCGTGGGAATGAAACTCAGCGTGAGGTAACCGCCTTCGTTGTAGATGAAAGTGTGCTCGCGCGGGAACAAGTTCAAGAACCACTGATCGAAGTGGTTTCCGAAATTGTAATTCTTGTTCCAATGCGCGGCGAATCCCGTGAAGTTGTGTTGGGCGTTCCAAGCCGGGGAAACACCCACGCTTTGCCAGTCAAAATTCGGGGGCGCGGCGGGATAGAGCGCCCACGCCAGCCAATAGGCAAAAAGAATTAAGACGAGCGAAGCCCAGACCCACTTTAGTGATTTCACTTTCGAGGAATAAAACCCGAGCACGAAGAGGAACGGGTAGCCAAAACCGATCTGCGAGAGCGTGTCTTCAAATGTGAAATAGGTCATGGAATGGTCCATGGAGCGCAAGAACACGCCCAACGCAACCAAGACGAAAGAGCGCCACAGCGCATGCCAGAATAATTCCGCGAAGCGTGCACCCTTCGCGAGACGGCTGGCGATGGAATATGGCAGCGCAACGCCAACCAGGAAAGAGAATCCCGGCTGAATCGTGTCGTGCAACGAGCAGCCAAACCATTCAGTGTGCGTCTGGTTGAAGGCGAGGGTTTTCCAGAAGAGACTGTTCGGGTAAACCTCAGAAACACGCGATAGCCGCAACACCTCGGCCATCATCAAAACCATCACCAAGCCGCGATACGCATCGACGGCGACGTTGCGCGCCGCTCCGGGCTTAACGGTCGCTTGTTCACGCACGGCCGAAGCGGTTTCCATCTGCTGGGTTGTCTGGCTTAGTGTCGCCATATAACCACTCAAACCGGGGACACAGTGAGAAAACGTCAGGCTTCTTCTTCGACGAGGGCTTCGCCGTGCGCGGCTTTGTGGGTCGCGATTACTTTTTCCGCGAGTTCGTTCGGGACGTAGTCGTAGTGCGAAGCCTCCATCGAGTAGCTGGCTCGGCCCTGCGTTTTCGATGTGAGATCGGTGGCGTAGCTCAACATTTCGGCGAGCGGCACCTGGGCCTTGATAATGACGTTGTGGCCGCGCGTTTCGCTGCCGGAGATGCGGCCCCGGCGCGAGCTGAGGTCGCCCATCAGGTCACCGGAGTATTGATCCGGCGCGTAAACTTCCACGTTCATAATGGGCTCAAGGAGCGCTGGGCGCGCCTGCTTCATGGCTTCCTTGAACGCCAGCGAGCCGGCGATCTTGAACGCGATGTCCGACGAATCCA
>CAZGBQ010000209.1:0-5787 GCA_964524045.1 uncultured Acidobacteriaceae bacterium | reverse complement strand
CGGGATCAGCCTCGACTTCCGCGAAAACATCCATCGGCTCGAGCGCCATCCCGCAAATAGGGCACGTGCCAGGGCCGATCTGGACGACCTCCGGGTGCATCGGGCAGGTGTAGCGCACGCCTTTCTCATTCGCAGAAGGAGCTGCCGTAGCGGCTCGCGGATGCTGCAGCTCTTCGCGTCTTGGAGGAGCGGGAGCCGGCTCCATCCCTGCTACACCAGGCGCAGCTAGAAACTTCTTTGGATCCTGCGCAAACCGCTCCGCGCAGCGCTTCGAGCAGAAATAGTACGTCCTGCCGCCATGCTCAGCTTTGCCCGCTGCTTTCGCAGGATCGACCGCCATTCCGCAGACCGGGTCCTTGACCTTCGGTAGTCCGGATAAAATGGGCAGGCTTGCACTTGGAAGCTTGGGATTCGTTGGCGAGTCAGCCATGTCGTTATATTAGATGATTTCAGGTTACATCCCGAATTTGCGTCACCAACAAACGCGCCTTCCACACGGAAGTCTCTGGCGCGCTTGGAATCCGCGAGGAAGTCTGCCGCGGCTGGTATAATCCGTGCATGACCCTCGTCGAAATCACCTACGAGCTGCAGTCCCCGCTTAACGAAAAACAGTTGCGACAGCTTGGCGAATTTGCGAACACTTACGGCCTGCGCCGCTTCCGCCTGGACGATTCGAAGAAGCAGCTCTCGTTCGAATACGACGCTTCGCGCCTCCGCGAGACGCAAGTGGCTCACGCGCTGGGCCAGGCAAAAATCGCCGTGGCGCGCCGAATTAGTTGATCGAGCGAGTGGCCGTGCTCAATGTGGATCAACATGAACCGCAGGAACCGCGATAAAGGCCAAGGCGAGAGCGACGGAGCGAATTAAATACCCAGGAAAAAATGGGGCCCCCGCTTGGGATCGGGGGCCCCGTAAGGCGCGTTTCAATTGCTGGCGTCGTTTTCACACCAGCGCGTGGGGTCATCCATCCTAGCTTCCCTCTCAGAGGCAGGTGGGAACGACCTGCGAAGAGCGGCGAGCAAGCCCCTTCCCCCTCACTCGTCTCTCTCTACAGTTCGTCATTTGAAACGCGCCCACGGCAAGTACTAGTGCACGGTTGCGGCCAACCTGTGACCGCCCGCCAGGAACAATAAACTCTTTCATTTGCACATGTTAGACAATGGGAGGCCGTAGCAGGCCGCGCCAAAATCGCACTCCGGATTCAAATTGGGAATGCTTCCGAGCCAAGAAAAATACCCCCTAATGCAGTTCTATGACCGCCGTAACAGAACTCCCAAGCGCTTCGGCCTATCGCTTTTCTTTCCCGTTCTGCGGACAATTCCCGCATGGGTAGGTCGTTGCCAGAAAGGCTTCCAGGTTCTCTTCGTTTGGCCGCGCTTTTGGTTGCGGGAATCGCGTTGCTTGGCAGCTCCATCACGGTTCTCGCCAATACCCCCGGGCTGCTGCGCCCCATCCAAACGGGGGGCTGCCACTGCGGCTGCGCGGAGTCCAGGCTGCGAACCGGGTGCGTAAAACTGTGCGACTCGAAAAAATCCGCATTTCGATCAAAAGCAACGCGTTGTGCAAAACCGCACATCCAAACCCCTGCTCGCGACTCCCACGCCGGCCCGCGTTTCCCGCACCCCGGCCGCGCCGAGCACGCAAGCCTTTAGTCACCATTTAGCCTTTCTCAAAGAGCACCTTGGTGCGCGCGCGGATTTTTTCGGACCGCGCCTGGCAGTTCTCATCGCCTTCGGTCACCCGGCTATTCGCCCGCGATCAGCAAACACGAGGCGACACATCCTTACCAGACTGCCGCTCCAGATCCGCGGGCCGCCTCCAGGCGTTTCTCTGAATTAGCCGTCTTCGACGCGCGTAATAAGAAGGTCGTCGGAAACAGGTTCAGAAAGCAGGCAAAGGCAATTAAGCGTGTTGCAGTTGTGGTCTTTTTCTGAGGACGGCCGCGGAAATCAACGTGATGACGAGGCCGACCGGAAGAGGTTCGATAAAAGTCATCAGGGAGATGAGAAGCGGGCTTTTGTATAGCTCCTTGTATTTATTCACTTGGTCGATCTGTGCCTGGATGGCGGCAGCAGTCGCGCCAGCAGCCTTAAGCTTTTCGACGGCCTGAGCGGCGTATGTGTCCCAGAAATCGGGCATAAAGTTGAAATAAACAATTTCCCAAGTCACGACATAGAAGACGCAGGAAATCAGGGTAATACAAATCCCTACAGCGAACGCTTTTGCGAAGGTGATCTGGCCATTGCCAACGTTGTCGCGATAGGAACGGATACCGAAGTATACGAGCAGCAACGATAGGACGATGGCCGTGTAACCGACGATCAGACCCTTGTTGTAGCCAATCTTATGCTCGAAAGGGACGGTTGCCAGCATCAATGCCGAGCTAATGACGCCCGAAATCAGCCCGAAGATTAGTATGGTCCTTTTCATCTGAGTCTCCTGAGAATGCAATGTTGAATGCCCGGACACCATAGCGCGCTAACCGGGGGCTCTGTCGTCATCCTTTCGGATGATTTTGCGTTGCGAGGCGCAAAATCACACGTTTGAGTGAGCCTTTCAAGGGAGCAGACCGAATTCCTTGCCGAGTTGCACGGCTTGGGTGCGCCGCCGGGCTCCTAATTTGTCGAAAACACGGCTGGAATGGGTTTTGACCGTGTTCTCGCTCACGAAGAGCTTCTCAGCAATCTCGCGGTTGCTCATCCCCTGAGCTATTAATTCCAGGATCTCAAGCTCCCGCGGGGTGATGCCGAGATTCTCGCGTTTTTTCGTATCCGGGACGAATGGCTCTCCGGCAGGGACAGGGACTTCCTTAACAAGAATCTTCTCTTGCTTCCTTGTGAGCTTGAGACCGAGCCAGATGCCAAGGACAGCAAAGGTTGCGGCGACGAGCCCCCCGTAGATTTCGATGGAGTGTTCGATTACCAGGAAGCGATACTCAGTCCACTTCAGCACGCAAATGAGGAATCCACCGAGTAAGCCGTAGATCAGGACGTGACGCTTCATAGGGTTCAAGGCAAAGGATTGATGCCAAGACTATCCTGGGGTGGACGGTCTCAGCAAGAGCGGGGTCAAGGGGATCGTCTAACGAAATAGGCCTCGAGCTGCACAGTTTCGTCTTTAGCCACGAGTTCCGAGGAACGCCCGTGTCGCCAACTCCCTGATCGTCCGCAATTCGGAAGTGATCGAACTCCCTACTCCAGTGGTTAGCGGGCGTGTCTGCGATGAAATAGCAATCAGTCGGCTTTCGAGGCGCGCAAGAATACCCTGCTCGCGACTCCCGCGCCGGCCCGCGCTTCCCTCACCCCGGCCGCGCCGAACACGCTCGTCTCTAGTCACCATTTAGGCCTTCTTTTAAGAGACGAGTCCAGCTGAACGAGCACACATTTCGTTCCGCGCTAGCCCTCGCATTACTTCCGGTTAGCCCGTCACCCGTATGGCGATGTTCGGTAAGCGCCAAATGGAGCCTCCGACGCTGCCGTGAGGTCCTCGCGAGATTCTGCCTTTCGGCTAGGCATTATCCGTCCGGCGCACGGTCATTACTCTGCTACTTTTTCGGGAAGATTTTTTCAACCAGAAATCCCAAAACTTACTCAATGCCAGGGTCGCGCATGGGCGTGACGAAGTTGGGCCGAGTCGAAACCAGCCGAATCTGCTCCTCAAACAACTGTCGCACTGGGCTCGGAGGGACCGCATCTCGTGCCTTTTGGTAAGCAGCCACAGCCAATTCACGTTCGCCCTGAAGCAAATGCAGGTTCCCCAGCAACATCCACGCACCATAGTCGTTCGCACGTAGCACCAGGCATTCTCTCAGAAGATCCTCGATTTCGGGGAAACATGGTTTGGGCTCTCCGAGCAACTTGTCTGCTCTGTCGAAGAGCGCGTCGGCTCGAGCGTTCGGCAAATAGAATGTGCCGCGATATACAAGTATGTTTCCGATTCGGTCAACCGGTTGCGCGTCTCGCAACGCTTTGTAGTCGGACCATATTGCCGGGGCGACAGCGCCAGGAATCGCTAGGAGCGTGCCGGAAATCGTCGTGGGTGGCAGATCATTGCTTGCGGCATCCAATGCTTTGACCTTCAAGTGACGATAGTCGATTAGATCTGGCTTAACAAACGAGCGGTAATAGATCAGATAGGGGACCTCTCCGCTCGGCTCAAGTTTGCGGTGACAGTAGTCGGCGATTTCCTTGTCGCGCTGACCCAGGTCAATTCCATCGTTGCGAAAGTAGCGATAGGCCTGGCCGGTCCCGCCCACCAAAATGTTGTGGTATTCCCAGGGCCTCTCAACCGCGAGAGCAGGAAAGCAAGCCGCAAGGGAAAGTCCCAGGGTGACGAAACCGATGGTTCTCGCCCTCACGCGCAACAGATAGCGCACTGCGAATCCCCCCAAGATAGCCATCACGAAGTAAACGGTTAAGGCGTGCCTTACTCCTGCGTAATCCGCGCCGGAGCGCGCCAGAATGACAAGTAGCGTGACAGCAAGTAACAGAAGAACAGCCACCGCGAGCTTGTCCGCCCTTGACGTTCCCGGCCAGAACGCAATTGTGCAGCCAAGACAGGACAGAACAGTGAGCGCAAGGGGGAGTCTGACCGCAATGTACCCGGGGAAAATCAGTGGGCGACGCTCCATGAAGGTCAGCCGGCCAAACGCATACGTGGAGTTCACGCGCCCTTCTAAGCCAGTACGCACAATGTCCGCCAGTCCCCAGATGTACGAACGGGGCAGAATTCGCCATTTGTCGAGTTTCGTCAAACTGGCTCGCCAAATGGGCGAGCGCACGTCCCGAATTTTTAAAGCAAGCGGCCGATTAAACTTCTCGCCGGACTGATGGCTCTCCCGGAGATGAAAACGGTACGTGCCCCAAAGAATCGTCACTGCGCCCGCAAACGCGAGCAAGAAAATGCAGATTCTCCGCGCCATTACGCGTTTCTCGTGCCGAAACTCCCAGAGGATGGCCGCAAGGCCTAGGATTCCGGTAAAGCCAAACGCGATCAATCCGGAATGCTTGGCCGAGAGCGTCAATCCAAGAACGATCGACAATAGGCCGACGTTGACCCACGTCCAGTTGCGGAGCACTTCGAGGCACAGCAACGCGGAAGCGACGGACAGTAGCCCAACGGGAAGATCGGTCATCACTACTGGCCAGTGCGCCGCCAC
Source organism: uncultured Acidobacteriaceae bacterium (assembly GCA_964524045.1). Taxonomy (GTDB): domain Bacteria; phylum Acidobacteriota; class Terriglobia; order Acidiferrales; family UBA7541; genus Acidiferrum. Next base: position 629 of record CAZGBQ010000209.1, on the reverse strand, counting down.
CGTCGGGTCAATCAGCGCAAACAAAAGAGCGCCGAGCGCAACTGCTCCCCCGAAAACTCGAAATGCTGCCGCGGCAAACAGCAACAAGAGCAGCCCATTGAATACATACATGACTACACGGACTCGCGACTGGATCTTGTCAGCGTCATTGTGTGAATAGATTATCTCCTCGACGAACCTGCGTTCCTCCGTCTTGTCGTGCAAGGAAGTGGGCTCGGTAAAATGAAAGACGCTTCGCGGCGCTGCCAGAGCAGCCACCAGCTTGACCAGCGGCGGGTGCTCGGGATTCAGGTAGTATTCGCCCGTGCGGAGATACGCGACTCCGGCAGTGACGTGCCAGGGTTCGTCGACCGTGAATCCATCCAGCCGGGTTGCCCATACGGAGCGGAACGCACCGGCGACAATCAGGGCAACGGCCAGCATCAAAAAGGGACGCCAATGATCCATCCGATGCATGCGCCGTATCGTACATCGGTGTATCTCAAAGGCGTACACCGAAACATCGAAGTGGATTGACGCGATTCGTCCTGTGCCAGGATTTGATCCCGCTCGCTCCTGAATTGTCGGCAATCCAGAAGTTGAGACCGGCTAATTGATCAGTTCCGCGTAGCCCGCGATCCAGGCACAAT
>CAZGBQ010000208.1:0-5817 GCA_964524045.1 uncultured Acidobacteriaceae bacterium | reverse complement strand
TTCAAAGTCAATCGGGGCGTGACTTTCCAATCGTCTTGGGTGTACAGAGCAACCTCATTGGCGCGGTATCCGCGATAGTATTCCGGGAAGTTTCCCGTCAGGGGATTAATCGACGCTTGCGCGACAGCAAACGCTCCATCGACGAAGTTGCCACTTCCGTTCAAAATCTGGTCTGCCTCGTCCCCGAAAAATCCGTCGGTCAGAAGTTCCTCGATACCATAGGGCTCGAACAGGCCATTTTTTACAGACTGGAATGAAGATGCGTTGCGGGTGCGGCGGTATTCTCCGCCGAGTTTCAAGGAATGCTTGCCATGAACGATGGACAGGTCATCTTTGTACTGAAACTGACCATCGGTGAAAAATTGCGGTAAGGCGCTGGTATTCCCAAACCCGATTCCAAGCGGGTCGGTAAAGGTCAAAATGTCAGGAACGCCTTGTGCCCCTGGAGCGTTCGGAAAGTCTGACCGGCGACGCAAATAGGATGCCCGGAATTGATTGAGCGAGTTTGGAGTGAGATTCCTCGTGTACGTCAGTCCCACGAGCAGGGAAACCGCCGGATTCGAAAACGCTGGTCCGATAAACAGGCAGCCGCCCGCGAACTTGTCCACGGTGTTTTCATTGGTGTAAAGGAATGTACCGCTGAGGTTGTCCTTGTTCGAGAGCTTGTAGTCCGACTTGAAGGAGACGCGGTGTTGATTGAAGCTAACCGGATCACCCAAAGTTACGTTGCCGTAGACAGGAACGGGATACGTTAAATCAGCCGCGCCCACTCCGTTTGTCGAGGAATAGAAACCTTGGGCCGTGTTGCTGAGGCCAGTTGTGGCCAACGGGAAAGGCTGAGTCTGGATTAAGTTCTGTGCAATGGTACCCACTGTTGACGACTGCGCGAAGGCACCGGGACAGGTCGCGCCCGTGTTTACGACGCAGAAACCGTTCGGATCTGACTCCATGAAGGTCTCGAAGGCCCCGCTTTTCACAAAATCAATGAACTGTTGCGTCGTGCCTTGGACCACAGGTAGTGGCGAACTCTGCCGCCGCCGATGCCCCTCATAGCTCCCGTAATAGAACCACTTGTCCTTGAGAATCGCACCGCCGATGGATCCCCCAAACTGGTTACGGACCAGTGAGTCCTTTTGCCCCGCGGCATTGGAGAAGAAGTCGTTAGCCGCCAACGCCTGAACGCGATTGTATTCAAAGAGTGAACCATGGAAGCTGTCTGTTCCCGATTTCAGCACTGTATCGGTCACAAACGCGCCACCCTTTCCATACTCCGCCGAGAAAGAGTGTGTTATAACGCGATACTCTTCAATGGCCTCCGGGGAGATGGACGTGATCGCGCCACCACCTTCAGATCCCCGGCCCCCTTGACCCTGATCGTTGTTGTCATAACCTTCCAGGATAAAGTTGCCCATTCCCGGACGGGCACCGTTCACGGCCGCACCGCGGGTTGTTCCTGTGAAGTCTGTACCACGGTCGCCTGCATTTCCGGGAACAACCCCAGCGACTAAGTTAATAAATGTGTTCTGATTGCGAACCTCGAGCGGCAAGGTCTCCCACACATGGCGATCTACTAATTCGGACACTTGAGACTCGGAAGGGTTCACCAGTTCTGCCCCAGCCTCGACGGTAACTGTTTGCGCCTGCTCTCCGACCTCAAGTCGAACGTCCACTGTGATCGTCGTGCCCACACTCACTACGATGTCATCGACACGCGCGATACGAAAGCCGCTATGCTCCACGGTGAGCACATACGATCCTGCGACTTTCAGCGCCGAGAAGCGATAAACGCCCCCGTCACCCGTCGTCATTTCGCGCTCAAACCCGGTGGCTTGGTTCGTTAGTTTGACCTTGGCACCAGAAACCGTCGCCCCTGTCTGATCCGTTACAACGCCAGTTAGATCTCCTACACCAGCCTGCGCGTAGGCCGCCTGCTGGCCTACGAGTAACAGCAGCGCTAGCAATATCGAAATCGAAGTTGCAAATAGAAATGTTGAACGAAATCGAACTCTTGCTGACATTCTTCCCTCCGCTTGGACTATTCACTGCATAGGCTACGAAAAACGGAACACCCCAATACCAAGCAAGGGAGAGCAAGAGACTCTCCAAATCTGCCATCTATGTAGAGTTTTCTGCTGGTAAGCTAACGTCCTTATTTCGCAACGAAGTGCGGGCGCTTAATGCTGGATTTATGTCCGCTTTATACCGGTATGTGTATCTTGATTCCGAATCGTGAATAGATTCATGTGGAAGAGCCTATTTCTTATTGCCCCTTGCCTGGCGATTTATCGCGGCTTTGCGAGGAACTAACGAAAACTCGATACCAGGCGACTCAACCCGTCTGAGAAGTGTTCTTCCCGAGAAATCAAGCTCAACACAATAAATCCATCGGAAGGGAAATCAAAGAAGTGGCCGGGATGAACGTAGACGCCGAGGTTGTCCAGCATAGATAGGGCAAGGTCCTCGTCCGCGCGTGTTGCTGGGACACGAAGGACCGCGTACCAGCCGCCCTCGACGTCAAGGCGCGCGCAAACTTCTTGCCCCGCAAGCTGGCGATCAAGCTCTGCCAAATTCCCCTGCACGCGTGCCATCAATTGGTCATGAAAAGAGCGACGTTGCGCCAGAAATGCAGGCAGTGCCAGTTGTACGGGCGCGTTCATCGAAAGGTAGGTATCTGCGATAACTTCGAGTCGGGCCAGCGCCTGTCTTTTCAAGTCGTCAGGACCGCCGGTTATCAGCCACGCAGTTTTCATCTGCGGGAGGCCGCAAATCTTTGACAAGCCGCTCATCGTAAAGGTTAGCGCACATCGGCTCCCAGCAAGGCTCAACGGGCGCGCTGCTCCAAGAGAGAAATCCAAGAACACTTCATCGGCGATGAGGGCCAGCTGGCGCGCCGCACAGACCGCACCTAGCCTCTCAATTTCCGATTGTTTGGTGAAGTGTCCAGTCGGATTGTTTGGGTTCACCACGATGACCGCACGGGTGCGCGGTGTTATGGCCAGCTCGAGCGCGTGAAAATCGGTCTGCCAGCCATGGTCGTAAATCAACGGGTAGCGAACCACCTTCACATCCTGGATGTCCGCTAAGAAATCGAAGAGCGGATAGCTCGGCGCGGGAACCAGAATTTCGTCGCACGGGTTGCACAGCAATCGAAACACATAAGAATAGGCTTCGCTCGTGCTGGTCGTGAGGATTACGCCATCGATATCCACGCTCGCGCCGCGCTCTGCATAATATTGACAAACAGCCTCCCGTGCTGACACCAGCCCCCGGGGCGCCGGTTCGTATTTGAGCGCCTGTGGATTGCGCAGTGCTTCCAAAACCGCGTTCTGGTCATAGACAAAACCGCACTCCGTCGGATTCGACACCGTCAAGTCCAGCAGTGGCTTGCCTGCCGCGCGATGCCGCTCGAGCGCTTCGCTCAGCCGGTTCGGCGCCAGATTCCAGTTGGTGCGTTCCGCAAACATTCTTGCTCGATTCGTGCTCGCCTGCCGTGGCAGGCATTATATCTGGCGGGGTGAGAACACGCAGCGCTTCCCTCGCGTATAATGAAAGGCGGCAGAATCGCGCAATGAGCACGCAGGTAAAGCCCAATTTGGCCCTTGCAGCAATTCCGCAACTGGATCTGTTCGCGCAATACGTCACAATTCGCGACGAGATTCAAACGGCAGTCGACCGCGTGCTCTCTTCACAACAGTTTGTGCTCGGGCGCGAAGGGGCGGCCCTGGAACAAGAAATTGCCGCGCTCTGTGGCGTTGCTCACGGCGTGGGAGTGGCCTCCGGCACCGACGCGCTGATTCTGGCTTTGCGCGCGTGCGGCGTGCAGGCCGGCGATGAAGTGCTTCTACCCACGTTCACTTTTGTGGCGACGGGAAGCGCAGTCAGCGCCCTGGGGGCGAGGCCGGTGTTCGCGGACATTCGCCCGGAGACCTACAACCTCGATCCAGCCGAACTCGAACGCCGCGTCACTCCGCGCACCCGCGCGATCATCGTTGTGCATCTCTACGGCCTAGCCGCGGAAATGGACGCAATTGTGGCTTTTGCGAAGTCGCGCAAGCTGCCGCTCATCGAAGACAATGCGCAGGCCATCGGCGGTACCTACAAGGGCCGCCGGACAGGCTCCTTTGGCGACGCAGCCTGTCTCAGTTTCTATCCGACAAAAAATCTTGGAGCCTACGGCGATGCGGGGATGGTGGTTACGAATTCGGCAGAAATCTCCGCGCGCCTTTGCGCGCTGCGCAATCACGGACAAACTGAAAAATACTCAAGCAGTGAGGCGGGCTGGAACAGCCGTCTGGACGAAATGCAAGCAGCCATCCTCCGAATCAAACTTCGTCACCTAGCAGAGTGGCAGCGCGCCCGCTGTTCGAATGCCGCAGAATATACTTGCCTGCTGCAAGAAGTCCGCGGCGTCATGCCGCCGCACGAACCGGAAGGTTTCGAACACGTCTACCACCAGTACACGATTCGAAGCGAGCGCCGCGACGCTCTTCAGCAGCACCTGGCCGCCCGGAGGATTGGCAGCACGGTCTACTATCCGCATCCGTTGCACTTGCAACCCTTGTACGCGCCGCTCGGCTACAAGCCGGGTGACTTCCCGCACGCGGAGCGCGCCGCGCAAGAAGTGCTCTCGCTGCCGATGTATCCTGAATTGAGGAAGGATCAAATGGCTCGCGTCGTGGAAGCCATCGCCGACTTTGTGAAATGCTAAGTAGACTGTTTTTTGAATTCTATTTGCCGAGGTACAAGAGCGCGAGCAGGAAAATCCACAAGCCGTCCATGAAGTGCCAGTAGTAGGAGGTGATTTCCGCGGCCAGGGAAATCGAAATCTGCGACTTGTCAAAATTACGCACGGAAACGAAAAGCAGCGCTGCTACACCGCCAAGAAGATGCAATCCGTGTGCTCCAGTAAATATATAGAAAAAGCTGCTCGCCGGATTGCTGGCCATGTAAATCCCCTGAGCCACAAGCTGACGCCAAGCGACGAGTTGGCCAATCACAAATAAAATGCCCAGAGCCGACGTCGCGAGCCACAGTCTCCGGAAGCTCCGAACAAAAGTCTGCGCGAGACGCTGTCGCGCCTGCTCCATGGTGAGGCTGCTGGCAATCAGCACAAGCGTGTTGAACCACAGTACGCGCGGCAAGTGAATGGGAATCCAATCACTGCTGCTGCTTTTCCGAACGAGGTACGCGCTCGCCAGCGCCATAAAAAACATCAGAATGGAGACAAGTCCAACGGCAATTCCCGTGTAGTACCGCCGCGGAGAGGATTTCCCCTGATGGCGATTGCGGTTGTCGTCGCCATCGTCACCGCCGTCTGGCGGACGGCTTCCGCCCCCACCGCCGCCGTGCCGCTCTTCGATGATGAGCTCGATCTCCGGAACTGTGGATGTGCCCGGCATGATTGCTTTTCTTGCTCGCTCCCTTCTACTGCGAATGTGTCTTCACCACCTGATCCGGAGCAAGGTCCTGGGGGACAAAATCCTGGGATATCCCAGGCACGCTGAATTCATAGGCGCCGCGATAGACAATCGGTCTGCATGCGCCGAAGTCATCCTCTGGCGACGCGGCGGCACTCCATTCGAGCGTGGTTGCACGCCAGGGGTTGCAATCTTCGACTCGTTCCCCGCGCAGCAGACTCCAGAGAAAATTGAATATAAACACTCCCTGGGCAAGTACAGTCACGAGGATCGCAGCAGTAATGAACGATCGCGCCGGGGCAATCAGCGCCGCAACGGCAATAAGGTTCGCGCCCGAGTTTCTGCCCGCCTGCGAAATCAGCCCGAGCCAGTGCATGGGCATGAAAACACAGTAGACGCC
>CAZGBQ010000207.1:0-5817 GCA_964524045.1 uncultured Acidobacteriaceae bacterium | reverse complement strand
TTGAAGTTTATATGAAGCGCAAGGAGCCACCGTCGCGCCCGGATAACTGGGTGAACTAGGTCAGAGGTTTCGAGGTTGGAAGTTACAGGTTAGACTCTAACGTCACGCGGGCCCGCCAATCACGTGGAACTTCATAAAATTCGTCGTGCCGCGGATGCCCATCGGCGTTCCTGCCACGATGCCGATGACGTCGCCTTTGCGCACTAAACGCTCTTCCAGTAAGCGCTTCTCGGAGATTGCGGCCAGACCATCCACTTTCTGCTGGTCCTGAATGTTCCGGGGATACACGCCCCAAATTAGCGCCAAGCGCCGCCGCGTTTCCTGCTCGGGAGAAAATGCCACAATCGGCACCAGCGGGCGGTAGCGTGAAACCAGCCGCGCCGTAAATCCGCTGTGCGTGAACACCGCAATCACCTTCATATGCAGTTCGCGCGAAGCATGACACACGAGCTCCGCCACCGTTTCCGCCACCTTCAGTTGCTCCTCCGTCGCGGGCCGGGGAAATTCTCGGATGCTGGCTTCCGCCTCCTCGATGATGCGCGCCATCATGCTGACGGCCTCAACCGGGTACTTTCCCGTGGCTGTTTCAGCGGAAAGCATTACGGCATCCGAACCGTCAAAAATGGCATTGGCGACGTCGGAAGCTTCCGCGCGAGTCGGCCGCGGATTTTCGGTCATCGATTCGAGCATTTGCGTGGCCGTAATCACTGGCCGGCGGAACTCCCGCGCTCTCGCGATAATCGCTTTCTGCGCAACCGGCACGCGCTCCGGCTTCATCTCCACGCCCAGATCGCCGCGCGCCACCATCACACCATCGGCAGCGCGCAGGATCTCGTCCAGATTCTCGATGGCTTCCGGCTTCTCGAGCTTTGCGATTACCGGCGTGTCTTTTCCCGCGCGGCGAATCAATTGCTTCGCCACCAATACGTCTTCGGCCCGCCGCACGAAGCTGACGGCGATGTAATTCGCGCCGTGCTTCAGCGCGAACCTCAAGTCCACCCGGTCTTTTGGCGTCAACGCCGGGACACGCAGCTTTATCCCCGGAAGATTAATGCCCTTGTGTTCCCCCAATGCTCCGCCGTTCACAACCTCGCAAATCACCTGCGTATCGCGCACTTTCTCAACGCGCAATTCGATCAGTCCATCGGACAGCAGGATGCGGTCGCCGCGGCGCACCTCCCGGGGTAGCGGAGTGAACGTGGTGTTCACGCGCGTCGTATCGCCCAGAATTTTTGCCGTGGTGATGACAAATCGCTGGCCCGCGCGCAGCGTCACCGGACCGCCGCCCGCCAGCGCTCCGGTGCGGATTTTTGGCCCTTGCAGGTCTGCCAGAATGGCCACCGGCTTTTCGTATTCGCCCGACGCGCGGCGGAGAAGCACGATGCTCCGGGCATGCTCTTCCTGGGTGCCGTGCGAAAAATTCAGCCGCGCCACATCCATTCCAGCGGCGAATAAGCGGTCGATCACGCGCGGCGATCGGCTCGCCGGCCCGATAGTGCACACAATTTTCGAGTGACGAAAATTCACACTGGTGACCCAGGGCAGAATATATCAAACAGTTGAGATGGCCTCCGGTTGTAGTGGCCGACCTTCAGGTCGGTGTTTTTTTCACTATTGCGGGCAGCATCTTCCCCCCTAGCCGAGACAAGCACCGGTCTAAAGAGCAGCCACTAGACGCTGTTCCACTACATCCTGCTCGGATTAGTACCGCGTGACCGCGAACTCCGCGACGATCTTGGTCAGCACGTCCACGCCCTTGTCGAACGCCGCAAGCGGAATGCGCTCGTCGTTGCCATGCATGCGCGCCAGATCTTCCTGAGTCAGGGGAAACGGCACCAGCCCGTAGGCCTGCACATTGTGCAGGCGCAACTGCGCAGAATCCGTCAGCCACGTTGACTGAAACGGCAGCGACGGCGCGCCGCCGAATTCCCGCGAAGCTACTCTCGAAATCGTATTGTAAAACTCCGATTCCAGCGACGACGGAGGCGCGGCCAGTCCCGCGTTGGGCTGTACTTCCAGCTTTACGCTGGGGTCGTTCACAAGCTTGTTCAAATCACTCAAGACCGTATTGATGGGATCACCCGGCAGGAGACGCACGTTAAGATTGGCGCGCGCCTCCGCAGGAATCACGTTGTTCGCCACACCCGCGGAAAGTATCGTCGGAGCAATGGTGTCGCGCAGCATGGAATTCCACTGCGGGCTGGCTTCGGAAACCACGCGCTGCGCGTGTTCGCCGCGATCCTGAGTGTCTATCGAGCGAATCCACTTCCCGATTTCGTCATCCTCGAGCGCAGCCATCCCCTCGAAATATCTGCGCACAATCGCGGTGAGATGCACCGGCGCCGAGTAAGTTCCGATCTTTGCGACAGCGGCGGCCAGATGCACGACCGGATTGTCCTTCGTCGGCTGCGAGGCATGCCCCGGCGTTCCGCGCGCGATCACCGATATGTTCACGGCTACTTTCTCGCTCGCCTGTACGCCGACGTATTGCACTTTGCCGTTCTTCAGGAAGACGTTGCCGCCTTCATTGATCGCGAAACCCGCGGCAAATTTGTCCCAATACTTGGCGATGAGCATGCGAATGCTGGCATCGCCGCCGCCTTCTTCATCAGCCGTGGCTAGGAAAATCACGTCGCGGTTGATATGCGCATTTGCGCGCTTCAACGCGATGAACACGGCCAGATTCGCAGCCAGCATGCCTTTGTCATCCACCGCGCCGCGCCCATACAAATAGCCGTCCTTCACCACCGCGGCGAACGGGTCGACCGTCCACCGGGCCTTCTCCGCCGGCACGACGTCCATGTGGGCCACCAGCAGCAGAGCTTTCGAGGGATCCGGCAAGACCGCGCTCCGAAGCCGTGCGACCACCGCGCTTCGTCCGAGCCCCAAGTCCAGAGTCTCTGCTTTGACCCCTTCCTTCTCCAGCACTTTGACCACATATGCGGCGGCGAGCTGTTCGCTTCCGGGCGGATTGGAAGTGTTGATCTTGATCAAATCGGCCAGCCAGCCCTGGGCTTCCTTGGCAATCGCGGAGGTGTCACTCAGCGGCGAAACAGCAGCCGGCGTCACCGGCGTTGACTGAGGAATTCCTTGTGCGGCAAGTGGCCCGCTTGCAGCCAGTAGCAAGGCTGCTCCTCCCGCGAAAGCCTGCATCATCCGGTTCCAATTCACAAATCCATCCTCCTCGATGAAATGGCTGCCGCGCCGCCGGGCCGGCTCAGCTAACGTTTTGCGTCAAACGTGCTTCATACTAACATGCGGAGATGGCAGGCCGTGCCGGTCATTGCCGGAGCGTTGCCAAAGCTCAACCGCTTGTGCGCTGCTTTTGCCCTGCCCGGAGTTGAAGTGGGATTGAAAAATGCTGGTAAATGGAAAATTTGGATTGCCAATGAGGGGTGCACGATGAGATTTATGTTTTCGTTTGTGATGGTTTCGATTTTGGCTGCGGTGCTCGCACTGCCGCTTGCGGAACTGCCCGCTCTCGCGCAAGCGCCGACCGGTCCGCAAGGTGGCCCTCCTCCGCAACAACAAAATCCACCCAAGCCAGGCCCTCCTACCGCTGAGCAACAGGCCCCGCAGTCCGGCGTCAGCATCAGCGTCGAAGTTCCCATTGTGACGCTCGACGTCGTGGCCACCACGCAGCATGGCGACATCATTCCCAATCTCAAGAAAGAAAACTTCCGCGTACTCGACGAGGGCGTGCCCCAGGCCATCACCAATTTTGCACCCACCGAAGCGCCCATCACCATGGTCGTCCTCATGCAGTTCAGCGGAAATGCTTACGGCTGGTTCGCCGCCTACGCAAGGTACTGGGCCGACGCTCTCTTCCCGAATCTGCAACAAAAAGACTGGGTCGCACTGAAAACGTTTGATATGAAGACGCGCCTGGAAGTGGACTTTACGCAGGACAAAGACGAAGTCCGCAACGCGATTTACCACCTGTATTTTCCCGGATTCAGCGAATCCAACGTCTTTGACGCGCTCCTGGAAACTGTCGAGCAGCTCAAGGACGTGAAGGGCAAGAAATCCATTCTCCTGTTGGCCAGCGGCGTCGACACTTTCTCCAAGCACACGCTCGATCAAACCATGAAAGCGCTTCGCGGCACCGACGTTCCCATCTTCTGCGTTGGCCTGGGAAAGACTTGGACGAATTATCTTGAATCGCACGGCCGATTCGGCGCAAATCTGAATTACCTGCAAGCCGAGAATCAGCTAAGAACGTTTTCGCAGGAAACCGGCGGCTACGCGTGGTTCCCTCAATTCGACGGCGAAATTCCCGACATTTTCCGCAGCGTGGCAGCATTTCTGCGCCACCAGTACAGCCTTTCGTTCATTCCCTCCAGCGGCGCGAAAGACGGCAAATTCCACAAAGTGAAAGTGGAGTTGGTCGCTCCGGATGGTGGCCCGCTGAGCGTTGTAGACCAGAAAGGCAAAAAACAGAAATATCAGGTGTACGCGCGGGAAGGATACGTGGCGTCCGCAGCCGGCGTCGGCGACTGACGCGGTTTTCAGTTTAAGCGGGAACCTTTCGCTGTCATCCTGAGCGAAGCGAAGGATCTCAAGTCATCCTTGCCGAGATCGTTGGGCCGGGCTTCGCGGTGACATTGCGAAGCCCTTTCATGCCAACCTAAGAACTTATCGTAGCCGCTTCAATCTATTTTCCAATTTCAATTTTTCATTTTCCGTTCAGTAGCCCCGCGCCAAATCCACGACATTGAACATTTCCTGTCCGCTGAACCACCTCTCCAGCAGCTCCACCAAGAGAGCAGCCTGGCGGTTCCAAAGCTGGTCGCTCAGCGCGCTGGTGTGCGGCGTGATCAGCAGATTTGGCGCCTTCCACAATGGGCTGTCCGCAGGCAACGGCTCTGTTTGTGCCACATCGATCGCCGCGCCGCCTAGCGCGTCGCTTTTCAGAGCGCGAACCAGCGCCTCTTCATCCAGTAGCGATCCCCGCCCCACATTGATCAGACGCGCGCCCCGCTTCATCCTCGCCAGTTCCGGCGCGCCGATCAGGTGTTTCGTCTCCGCCGTCTCAGGGGCGGAAATGACCACGTAATCTGCTTCCGCCAGGGCTTCGTGCAGTTGTACTGCTGAAAAAATCGTCTCGACATGCGAGTGATCGCCGTTCCCGGAGCGCGTCACTCCCCAAACGCGCATATCGAACGCTTTGGCGCGCCGCGCCAGCTCGCGCCCAATCGAGCCGTACCCCACAATCAGCAGAACTCGTCCATTGAGCTCGGACAGGTGCTGCGGCTTGTCCCACAAATCCTGCTGCGACCAGTGAGCGAGGTCCTGCTGGCGCACGGCATCCGGAAAATTGCGCGCCAGCGCGAGGATCAATCCCATGGTGTGCTCGGCCATCGGAACCGAAAATACGCCGCTCGGATTGGTCACCAGAATCCCCGAATCGCGCAGCTCGGGATACATCAGTTGCGCCACGCCTGCAGCCGTCGAATGGAGCCACTTGAGTTTCTTCGCGTCCTTCAATTGCTTCGCCCGCAGCGAATAGCCCACAAAAATGTCGACGTCCGGCAACTCTTCGGTAAGCCGGTCGTAGTCCGGCAAATGCACCACGCGCATCTCCGGCCAACGCTTGCGAAGCGTTTCCGCCATCACCGGCTGCGGCCTCCACCATGTGAACGGGTGCCACACGCAAATCACCAGTTTCGTTTCGGCGGGTCTTGTGCGGTTCATTGGCAGGTTACGAGATAATTCGCAAGTCGTTCCCCGTCATATCTACGGGTCGCGGCTGCCCGAGCAGCCCAAGTATCGTCGGCGCAATGTCGCGCAGCGAGCCACCAGGCTTCAATTTCAATT
>CAZGBQ010000206.1:0-5893 GCA_964524045.1 uncultured Acidobacteriaceae bacterium | reverse complement strand
CTTCCGAAAGCAACATTTCCTTCGTCATCGAGGAAAGAGCTGTGAAGGCTGCGCTAACCATCACGCACCGCGAATTTGGGCTAGGAAACACTTCGGCTTAGTTTCAGCAAATCGCCCGAGAGCTGAGGTTTAGGACGCGCGGCCTAGGCGCATCAGTAACTCATTAACCCGATAACCAGGACCTAAGCCAGACTCCCTTCAGTGTTGGCTCCTGCGCAGGAATTGGGGCAAGAGATTGTAGCCGTGAAGAAATGCACTTAAGAGGCAGCGAGGGAGATCATTACAAGTAAAAACGAACAATGCGGAAGATCGCGGCGCCGAGGATGGCCGCGCCCGGAATAGTGAGCACCCAAGCGAACACGATGCTGCGGGTGACGCCCCAGCGGACTGCGCTGAGGCGTCGAGACGCGCCGACCCCCACGATGGCGCCGGTGATCGTATGGGTAGTGCTGACTGGGATGCCGAAGTGGGCTGTGCCCCAGAGCGTCAGAGCGCCGGCCGTTTCCGCAGCGAATCCGCCAAAGGGAGTGAGTTTGGTGATGCGCTGGCCCATGGTCTTGATGATGCGCCAGCCGCCGGCCATAGTGCCGCCGCCCATGGCCAGATGGCAGCAAATGATCACCCAGTAGGGCACGGCGTACGTCTTCATGAGGCCGCCGGCAACGAGCGCGGCGGTGATAATGCCCATACCTTTTTGCGCGTCGTTGGTTCCATGCCCGAGGCTATAGGTAGCCGCTGAAAAGAGTTGCAGGCGGCGGAACCAGCTGTCAACTTCTCGCGGCCGTTGTAAACGCACAACCCAGCTGGTGACCACGGTGACGGCCGTGCTGACACAGAACCCGACCACGGGCGACAGGAAGATGAAGAGGACCGGTTTGGTCCATCCACTAAGAATGAGGGCACGGAAACCGACGTGCGCTACTGCTGCGCCGCCATACCCCCCCATGAGGGCGTGAGAGGAACTAGTGGGCAAGCCAAGAACGAGAGTGATCAAGTTCCAGAAGATGGCCCCGAGCAGTCCAGCAAGGAGGACTCTTTCATCGACCAGCTCTAAGTGCACCATACCCTTGCCAATGGTGTTGGCCACGGCCGTCCCGAAGACGAAGGCGGCGACGAAATTCCAGAAAGCAGCCCAAACAACGGCACGGAATGGCGTGAGAACACGAGTAGAAACAACTGTAGCGATGGAATTGGCTGCATCATGCCAGCCATTGGAGAATTCGAAGGCCAGAGTGAAGCTGACAACGACAAGGAGAAGAACGAAGCTACTCATGAGTGGAAGCGCCGGCGAAATTGGGCGCATCGAGCGGCCTCTGGGATTCGCTCGAGGCAAGCGCGCAGCCACTGGCCCGCAGGGGTGCGCTGAGAAAAGCGGGGGGTCGCATACGCATTAGGCGGTCTTGAGGATGACGCCCTCAATCACGTTGGCCACGTCTTCGCACTTGTCAACAGCGGTTTCGATGACTTCGAAGATTTCTTTCCACTTGATGACTTGCAGCGGATCCTTTTCCTCATCGAAAAGCTGCGCGATGAGGGTGCGGCAGAGGCGATCGCTTTCATTTTCGTAACGGTTGATTTCAATGCAGTGCTTTAGCGCCTTTTCCGGCGTTTCGATGACATTGACGGCGGCGGACAGTTCGGCGCTAGCAGATAGTAGAACTTTGACGAGCTCCACGGTTCCAGGGCGCACCGTATCCACACGATAAAGAACGAAGCGGCTGGCCGCGGCGTCGATCAGATCGATGACGTCGTCAAGCTGGCTGCAGAGTTCGTGGATGTCCTCGCGGTCGAAAGGGGTAATGAAGGTCTGGTTCAGTTTGGTGAAAATACCATGTGTGAGTTCGTCTCCCTCGTGCTCGATTGCCTTGATGATTTGCACCTGCTCGGGAACCCCCGTGTAGTGCTCGAGCATTTGGACCAGCGCTTTCGCTCCAGCGTGAATATTTTCCGCTTGTTTGCGAAAAAGGCTGAAAAAATCCTCTTCGCGTGGCAAGAACCGATGCAAAAGTCCTGGCATGCCCTGACTCTCCCTGGAAAGGTGCGGTAAGGCATGCAGACGATAGCAGAGTGAAGAGAGAGAGGCAAGAAAGCGAACCTGGAAGTAGTGACGCTTTCTCGCTTCCCCTATTATTTATTCTTGGAATTGTTCGCCAGCTTCCCTAGCCCGATGCCGCTTGAAGTATTTTCTCACGCTCCCAATGATGTGGTTCTGAGCTACGACTTGGGTAACGGAATCCGCGTTGAGAAAGGTGCGGAGACTCTCCTAAAGTGGCCGCACATCCAAGAGGGCCAGAAGGACTGGAAGGCGCCGCGCCCCGCGGTTGAGACGCTCACACGCTATTTCCGCTACTGCGCGAACCTCACGCGCCTCAATCAGCCCGCTGTCCAGGTTGGCTGCATCATCAAGAATGCCGATCTTCTCGTGCCCGCTTTGCAGGGCGGGCTGGATTACGACCTTAACGCGCTCGCTTCGCTGGTGCGCGATTGGTCGAACGAAAGCCTGCTGGCAGGCCACGCCCTGGCGACGTTTCTGCTTACCGAAAACTTGAACGATCTTCATCCTCTGATCGTCAATAATCCCCGTATCGCCAGAGTCCGCATCGACCTTCCTTCTTCCAGCGAACTCCTCGATGGGTTCCGCGTCCTGGCCCCTTCTTTTCCGATGTCTCTTAGCGACATGACTGCGGACTTGCCCGCCGTTGCAGAGCAACTCGCCGGCACGACCTTGGGCGCTCTGGAGAGCGTCATCAAGACCAAGGAGCACCGCAAAGAGCGGCTCGGCGCCGCCGATCTCGCGAAACTGAAGAAAGACTTGGTGGAAAAAGACACCAGCGGGCTGATCGAATTCATCGAGACGCCGCGCACGCTGAACGACCTCTACGGCCTTGACAGAATTAAAGCTTGGCTGCGTCAGGATATTGAGTTGTGGAGGAAAAATGACACCGCGGCCCTCCCAAAGGGTTATCTGCTCTGCGGTCCCGTCGGCACTGGCAAGACTTTTCTCGTGGAATGCCTTGCCGGAGAAGCCAGCGTTCCAATCATCAAGATGAAGAATTTCCGCGACAAATGGGTCGGCAGCAGCGAGGGCAACCTCGAGAAGATTTTCCGCCTCATTCACGCGCTCGGCCGCTGTTATGTCTTCATCGACGAAGCGGACCAGGCGCTTGGCCGTCGCGACGCTTCCAGCGGCGATTCCGGAGTCGGCGGGCGCATTTACTCGATGCTCGCCGAAGAGATGGGCAGCAGCACAAATCGCGGCCGCGTGATTTGGGTTTTGGCATCGAGCCGGCCTGATCTGATTGAAGTGGACCTCAAGCGCCCTGGGCGTGTAGACGTGAAGATTCCTCTTTTTCCGACCACGACACCGCGCGAGGGGTTCGACCTGCTGCGCATGTTGTGTGCGAAGCGCGGCCTGACGATTCCCGAAGACTCCTTTGCTTCGCTCGAATCCTGCATTCCCTCTCTGCTGACGCCCGGTGCCGCGGAAGCTCTGGTCATGAAGGTCTATCGCCAAGGTGCGCACGAGCGCTTCCTCGACGAATGAAGTGTTCCACGAATGCCTTACGGAATACCAGAACCCCATTGCTCCCGAAGTAATGGAGTTCCAAATTCAGCTTGCGGTGGGCGAGGCCAGCGCTCTGGAGTTCGTCCCGCAAGTTTTTCGTAGGAAATCAGCGAAGTAATGGCACTCATGCCCCCGCGACGCCAATCGGGCGTGCAAACTCTTTCGCCATGAAAACCGGCACGCGCGGCTCGACCAAAAGGAGGCCCTAATGCCCGCACCGTCTCGAGTGCTTGCTGTGTTCGTGCTGTTGTCGTTTCCCTTCGCCTTCGCATCGAACGCGCAACAACCGTCTTCGCGTCTACAATCCTTCTTTACACCGAGGGCCAGGGATTGCCGAAGGACCGCACCCAGGCAAAGGCCGACGAGTATTTCCGAAAGGTCGTCGCGAAAGTGAAAGCCCTGGTGCTCGACACGCTGCACAAGTGAGAAACGGCCGGGTTCAAGTAGCAGCGTCAGACACCGCATGCCCTTTGGCCGCCGCAGCCGTGTTAAACTGGACTACATCGTAGGCCCGTAGCTCAGTTGGTTAGAGCGCTTCCTTGACACGGAAGAGGTCAGAGGTTCGAGTCCTCCCGGGCCTACCATTTTCCAACGATGGGTATCCTTTATATCCTGCAAAGCGAATCTACCGGAAGATTCTATGTTGGTTCCACGGACGATTTAGATCGTCGGCTTTCTGAACATCAACGGGGACATACTCCTTCCACTCGTGGAAGAGGACCGTGGAAACTCGTTTACACCGAGAGGTTCGCTACATCGCGCGAGGCTCGCAACCGAGAATTGGAAATTAAGCGCTGGAAATCGGCGAAGCTGATTCGCGTGCTAATCCAAAACTCAGTTGGTTAGAGCGGGCCGACCGGGTCGGCCAGGTCAGAGGTTCGAGTCCTCCCGGGCCTACCATTTGCTTCAATAATCTAGCCAGCTCGATCAAGTCGCAGCTCTGTTTTCTACCTGTGGTTCTTACCTGTGTCGGTACTAAAACAAATTGGAAAAGGGCTCTTCGATACGGCTTAAGTTGAGCTCTTTCTATCGGGTTGAGACGTGGAGATGCGCTCGACGGGCCTACATTGCTTCGGAACGCTTCCCTTTCCAAAGGACTCTCTGATTTTTCTGGTGGTAAGGGCTACGACAGCGCGCATAATCCCTGAGACGGGCCTTCTCCTTCTGACTCGCAGCCATTTTGCGATAACGGGAGAAGGTCGCCGGCGGTTTTTGAGCTGTTATACTCCCGGCCAACTCAGCTTCGAGCGGAGGGGTCATGCTACTTCGCACCCTATCGGTTGTTCTCGCACTGACGACTGCAACGTTCGGCGTTCTTCTTCTCCGCGCTCAGAACCATCAAACTTCACAATCCGGCGCCACAACAGCGAACAGCCAATCGCCTGCCAGACCTTTGATTCTCGAAGAAAACGATGGCGAACATCGGTTGCGCCGTCCCCAGGGACCAGTTGGTTCGGAGTCGGTTCCTGAATTCATCATCAAGATCGACAGGTTGAACGGAAATGCCGAGGACTTCTACGTTGGATACGAGGTTCTGAAACCCGGCGGAATGATCCCTTTCCACAAACACCACAATTCCGAAGAGGTAGTCATTTTGGAAGAAGGCGGCGCTACCGTAACGGTCGGGGATAAACGATCCGTAACCGGGCCCCACGCCATAGTCTTTATTCCCAAAGAAACGTGGGTATCAGTTGCAAATACTGGAAACAGCCCCATTCATCTGTACGGGCTCTTCTCGCATCAAGGATTTGAGAATTTTCTTCGAGCGCGAAGTGTGCGCCCAGGAGAGCCGCTGACTCCACTAACGCCTGAAGAACTCCGCCGTTCCATTGAGGAAGGGCACTTCACGCCGTGGGATACCTCAAAGGGTCCCTACCCTCCGGGCGTACCGCATCCGTGATCCCGAGAATGCAGCCAGCAGAGTTCTTCTACCCGCGATTCCTACCTGTGATCTCTACCTGTGAAACAGGTATAACGCCTGTCGAGAGGCTGTTCGATACGATCTAAGTCCTTCTCTTTTGTATGCGTGGTAGGTTGACACGGAAGAGGTCAGAGATTCGAGTCCTCCCGGCCTACCATTTTTCGTCCCGCCAAATTTTCTACCTGTGATTTCGTACCTGTGTTTGGCGTTTTTCACTCCACCAGCCGGGGCCTACCGTCGCTGCAACCGTTTCTTTGACTCGAAAGGTGTGGGTTTTGTACTGTTGGTGCGCCTTTGGGAGAGGAGCGCCGTATGAGAGTAACAGTCATTACCGCCGCATGCTTGTTTCTGCTCGCAAGCGCTTCGGCGCAACAGGGCAAGCCAAAGACGTCCGCAGTGCCGTCGCG
>CAZGBQ010000205.1:0-6021 GCA_964524045.1 uncultured Acidobacteriaceae bacterium | reverse complement strand
TTGGGGATGAAGCTGAGCTTCTAGCAGCTGCGTTTTGCAAATTCTTTGCAAATCCTCTTTTGCAAATCCTTGAAAAGAGAAACACTTGCGGCTTACCTAAAGTTCTTCTTGACAAACGGGTAACTCTGTGATAGGCTCATTTCCATAGAAAAGTGCGCCCCGGGTTCCCCGAGGGCGTTTTTTGTTTTGTAGGCCTTCCGTTAACGCCCCGACTCGTTCGGGGCTTTTTTGTTTTGTGGCGGCGACTTCCGTCGCCATGTTCTCTTGCAGCGCAGGGCGCCAGCCCTGCGGATTTAGCAGCCTACCCGCAGTTAGCTTCTCAATCTCCGACAAAGGATTCCCACCATGAAAGCCGACAAATGCCGGGCTGAAGCCCGGCCTCTACAGATGATGAAAAGTAAGAAGCCGAATGCTGAACAAATCTGGAAGCAAATGGAAGATCAAGTCATCCCGGGACTGCTGCTGTCGCTGACCGAGCGAACGATCTATTCGTATCTGCTGCGGCACAGCCACCTGGAAGGAAAGCGCGAGTTGCAATTCTCCATAGCCTGGCTGGCCCGCGGGGTGCGATTCTCAAACGCCACGACGCGCAAAGTGGTGCGCGGCCTGGCCCGGCACGGGGTGTTACGCCTGGTGGAACGCAGCAAAAGGGGCCATGCAGTGGAGGTGCGCCTGCCCGAAGAGATTCGGTTTAGCGGCGCCGAAGACGCTGGGAGCGGTAACGGCCAGGCGTATGTGGTGGTGAAAATCGAGGACGAGGACTTCCTGCGAACCCCGAGGCTGCGCCAGGCTATCCATAATCGGGAGGGTGGGCGCTGCTTTTATTGTTTGCGGCGGCTCGCTCCTCGGGTGCGGTGCCTGGATCACGTGGTGCCGCAAGCAAAGCAGGGTGGCAACGGCTACCGCAATGTGGTCTCCTGCTGCCTGGAATGCAACTCGCAGAAGGGTGAAGGACGCGCGGAGGATCATCTGCGATGGCTGTTCCGCGAGCGCCGGTTGACCGCTGACGAACTCGCGGGGCGGTTGCGGGATCTGGACGCGGTCGCCGCCGGCAAGCTCGTCCCTCGTCTGCCCTCCACCGCACCGAGGAATGAAAGATAAGCCCAGCTTACGACATCGGCTTTGGCATGTTGAATGTGGACGGAGTACCTCGGAGATTTGGCCGCTCCTCGATAAGACGCTTTACAAACAACTGGTATCCCTCTAGGAAACTCCGAACCTCTTGTTGAAACAGATTGAGTTTGCCCACAACTCTTGAATTGAGTTGCGCTCGTACATTTGCAGGAAGCAACTCGAAAATCGGAGCTACACAGAAATTATTGTATGAACTTACGAGATTATGAAACTCCATCAGAGCGGGCCGAAGTTCCTTCATTGTTTTGGGCTGACGGTCTAGCCGCTCTGACAAATACAATCGTTGATAAATCCAGATGTCAACATTCGGCAATTGGCAATCGGCCCGAAAGTCTGCTCGCCCCTGATAAATATCGCTCTCAACTATGTAATGCAGCGTGTCGCTCGATTGTCTGTTGGCGAATCTTTCAAATCGACGCACAAAGTCTTGAAGTTCGGGGAAAGCTTTTCTGGCTGCTTTCCTATCCTTCGAGGTTTCCTTCCACGTTGAGAAGATGCTCTTCAGAGCGGAATAATGGTCCAAGGTAAGAGAAAGGGTCGCAAGAATTAGAAGAATCCAAGACCAACGCGGCCACTTGCCATAGAGATTTACAAGAACGTATCCGACTAGCGTCAATAAGGGAATGATATCTCTTGATCTCAATCCGCGATTTGTAGCCTCATCACGCATTAGTTTCAAACTGTCAAGTTTGCTCACCATCCGGGTCTACGGCAAGTTCGGCAAGACTAGACTCCCCAGGCGTGGGCTTTGGCGGTGAGGAAGCTTTCTTACCTGCTCTAGTCGTATTCGTTGCACGGCGCATTTCTCGCAACTGAGACGCCTTGTAGTCCAATTCGTAGAAGAAATTCAGAAGGTCCTCAATGACACCAATTGCGAGATTAACTTCTGTGGGCTTAGGTGCGGCAAGTTCGTGGACAGCATCGTTACCCATGAAACGAAAGTGATGAAGGTTCCGAATAATGTTTTTGTTGGGAAGAATCGTCTTCAGTCCTTCAATCTTGGCCTTGAGATTCTTTCCTTTGATTTTCTTGTCTTGGCAGATACCTTCAAGAAGTGCGCGAAGTCCAGCGGTACATAGAATCAGAGCCTCTTCGTTGTAGCAGGTGATTGCTTCTTGATAGATTTTTCTTAGTTCTGGTCTTAGTTTTGAATAGTACTTAGCAATTAGGGAGAACTGCGAACGCTTGGGGAAATACTCGAACTCCTCAGCGTCCTCAGGCATAGCATCATGCCAATATTCTTCTTCAAGGAGACCTCTTTCGCATCCCATGCATATCCAAAGGCGGTAGGTCAAAGACTCTCGTGGCTCGCCGTATTCGGGGTTTCCAAAAGTCCCTGTGTGTTCGCCCTTCAACTCGTGATTTGTTTCGTGTTTGCACCAATTGCAGTACAAGCGTTTCTTTTGAATTTTTTCATCGGACATGAAGAGCCTTACCCACTGTGGGGGTATTGAGGGATCGAATAAGTGTCAAGCCGGAATTGCTTTCACGGCGATATACTGCCCTCGTTTCCGAAATGTCTGGAGGCATCTATGCCGGAAAATAAAAAGTACAGAGTCATTGAAGCGAATAATCCAGGAAGCTTGGCGGAAAAGTTGAACAGCGCGGAGAATGACGGATACAAATTAACAAGCAACATTTACAACCACGGAAACACTCTTGTTGTAATCCTCATTCGCAAAGAATAGGAACGGGCCGGTGCCCCATGCTTTCGAGTTTTGCCTGCCTTGCTTACCCGCCTGCCGCGGGCAGGCAGCAGGCAAGCTGCGTTAAGGCGGCAGTTTTTTAACGGATGAAGAGAGAAGATGCCGGCTGGAAGCCGGCGCTACGAAATCAGGAAAGCGTGGCACTGCCTACCGCGTGCTCCGACCCTGTCGGAAGGCCGCTATGAGCTGGCCGCTTCAAATAAGGAGTGATTGAACAGGGGCAGATGTTATCCATGAAGCTGATTTTGCTTGTAGAAGACGATCCTTTACGCGCTGAAAAGATTCAAGCGTGTATCCCAAGAGGGGCGCGATGCATCTGGGCGAGATCGGCGGGAGTTGCGATAGGGGTCCTGAAGCGGGATACGTTTGCCTGCGTCCTTCTTGACCACGACCTCGCGAAAGAACCGTACAATTCTGGATTAAATGGACAGGCGGTTGCACGGGCCATTTGTGAAACGCAATCCCGCAAAGTGTGTCGGATTTTTATTCACTCACAGAACTCCGCAGGAGGAGCAGCAATGCGGCAGTTGTTATCCGAAGCTGGATTTGATGTCGAGCGCTGTTCGTGGTGCGAAGAAGCTTCCGTGATTCTGCGCGAGTGGTTGGAGGCGAGTCTCTTGGAGGAATAAGGCGGGTGGACCAGGCTCTCGGGTTTTGCCTGCCTCGCAGCAGGCAAGCTGCGGTAGGGCGGCAGTTTTTTAACGGAAGAAGAGAGAAGATGCCGGCTGGAAGCCGGCGCTACGAGATCAGGAAAGCGCGGGGGCGGTTTGAGCTGCCTCTTCTTTGCTTCGTCAATCGGGAGATTCGCGCCGACGATCCCGCGTGAAGAGCAAGGATGGCGACGTAAAGTCGCCGCTACAAACGCGGGCGAATTCAGGAGGTCACGGCGCGATTTTGTAGCGCCGCCATCTTGGCGGCGGGGTTGACGGAAGAGGGATTTCATTGCGCGAAAGGGCGCAATGGCCCAGAGCTCTCGCGTCGTTCGAAAATGACGGACAACCTTTTGGCAAAATCGCGGCCGCCGAGCCAAGGCTCAGCGCGGTTGGCGGCGAGGCCTTTTTGCCACTGGAATCAACCGCGCAAGGCCGTATTTCACAGCTTTCTCGTCGGGAAAATACGCGGCTACAGGGGGAAAAGCAGCATGGAACTGGCGATACCTGGTGGGTTCGCGGCTATCTGTCGTAAGACTCCGGAGCGTTCGGCATGGCGCGAGGGCCGGGTTCGCTGCACCCATTGTTAGGCAGCTTGGTTTGGTGTTCTCTGCCAACATAGAAACCGTCTGTCTGACACAGAGGACATCGCTGTGATAAAGGCTCGCCTGTCGAACCCAGGCAAAGCCCAAAGTCGGTCAAGCAACTGGCCCTCGCCTGTGGCACCCCGCGGTATCGCGCAACCGCCTTCAGTGCCGTGCAGAAGCCAGAACACATCAGGGGCAAATGGCCCATCACCGGTGGTGATGACCTCTACCTTCTGCAGGTCAGCCCATGCAACGCGCTCGACTTTGCCGTCAGGTCGCTCACAAACAACCTCCGAGTCGGACAAAAGCACAATGAAACGACTCTCTGGGTCAAGGCGTGCCTGTGGCTCCGAAGCATACCGCCCGCGGTGAAACGCACGGTCCAGTGCTCGAGACACGCGTGATTCTCCCCAACGTAACCAGAGTTCGATAAGGCCCCAGGCCGCAACTCCGGAAATCGCGGCAGCAATTAGCGCTCGAATTTGCATGGAACGCGCATACGCTGCCTAACGAACGAGTTCGCGGCCAACGGCCGCGGAGCGAGAGGCGCCCATCATTCCTGATAACTTGCTAGGCAAGCAGCAGTCCTTATTCCTTTGGATCGGTTTCCCATTTCTTTTTCCACTCAGAGATTGATTTCTTTGCGGCCTTCTTCTGCGCGTCGGTACAGTATTTTTCAATAACGATACGAGCCGATGTGCCGGCCTAAATAGGATCATAATCTGCTGCGAGGTGACTCCATACGTAAGCATCGATTAAATCCTTCTCGTCTCGCTTTCTGGAAAATAGCAGCGTTGATAACGTGCCCATTGCACGTGTGTTTCTTTGCGCGGAAGCTTTCCTAAGCCACTCGATGGCTGTGGAGCTGTCTTTACTAACGCCATCCCCTCCCGCCTCATAGATTGCTCCTAGATAGAACTGGGCCTGGTCATTTCCCTTTTCGGCGGGAGATTGAAGCCAACGCACTGCCTCTTTATAGTCTCTCTTGACCCCGGTTCCTGAGTAGTAGAAGGTTCCTAAGAATAATTGGGCTATCAAGTGGTTTTGCTGGGCAGCCTTTCTGTACCATAACGCTGCAATAGCTTGGTCTTGAGGCACGCCGTTGCCTGCGTCGTAGAGCATTCCCATTAGAAACTGGGCATTGGGGTCATTCTTTTCAATGAGCGGGCGCAATTCCTTCAGCGCGGCGTCAAAGTCGCCTTTTTTGATTGCTTTGACCGCATCATCAGTTGTTTGAGAAAAAGAAGGGGCCGACAAAAAAATGGAACACAGCACTACCGATAAAATGGCGCTTTTCATGTATTGAATCCTGCCATGCAAAGGCCTCCCGACGAAGAGTTAGGGAGCGCGCTGCGATTTACTGTAACTTCTTATCCTGCCAAGAGCGCGCAGTTCTTTGCGACGCCGTACACTGTAGGGTACTGCAGCCTATCTCCGGCGTTGCTTGCGAAGCTCGAGGAAGAGCTTCTTTGGGAAGCGAGTCGGCAAGGCGGAAGGTGACGAAGTAAACTGCTTGCTGGGATTCGAGATGAGGCAAGTAGCCGCGCGATCGCGTGGTAGAGGTCATTTTGTAGCGCCGCCATCCTGGCGGCGGGGTTGAGGAAGAGGGATTTCATTGCGCGGAAAGGGCGCAATGGGGCAGAGTTCTCGCTTCGCTCGAAAAGACGAGTTTAGCGTTTCCATCACAACTTCAGCCGCGCCATAGCACCGACCGTCATTCCGAACGAAGCAGGCCGACGGTTTCTTCCGCGTTCGCTCCTGCGAACGCGTCGGTCTGCAGATGTGAGGAATCTCTCTTCTCCTTTTGTCCTCTACGGGAATGCCGAGACAAAGGCAAAGAGGGATTTCTCTCTGCGCTGCGTTCGAATGACGGAGAGGGCGCTCCGCGCCACAATTCCAATTGCACGTAGGAACGGCGCTAGCCTAGCGGCCGTCGCCCGGGCA
>CAZGBQ010000204.1:0-6083 GCA_964524045.1 uncultured Acidobacteriaceae bacterium | reverse complement strand
GCGTGCAAATTCTAACCCCGGCGGGGTATGATACGAGGCTCGAAGTCCCCGAAATGACCGTGTATTTCTGAAGGCCGATCCATGGCTCACCGCTTTACTATCGGCGTTGAAGAAGAATTCCAGATTATTGACCCCGCGACGTGCGAATTGCGTTCGCACGTCAGCCAACTGGTGTCGCAGGCCTCGCCGGACATCGTCGAGCAGGTCAAGCCGGAACTGCACCAGTCCATCGTGGAAACCGGCACGCGAATTTGCGAGAGCGTGAGCGACCTGCGCATCGAAATGCATCGCACGCGCGGCGAGCTAGTGGCCGCGGCGGAACGCGCGGGGCTGCAAGTGGCGGCGGCGGGAACGCACCCGTTTTCCAATTGGATCGACCAGGTGATCTCTCCCGGCGAGCGCTATCAGCACATAGTGGAGGAAATGGGGCAATTAGCGCGGTCGCTGCTGATTTTCGGTATGCACGTGCACGTGGCCATGCCGGACAAGCAAACGACCATCGACCTGATGAACGGAGTGCGCTATTTTCTGCCGCATCTGCTGGCGCTTTCGACCAGCTCGCCCTTCTGGATGGGCCGGAACACCGGATTGAAATCGTTTCGCACGACGGTGTTCCGGCGATTCCCGCGCACGGGCGTGCCTGAGCAGTTTGAATCGTGGAGCGCGTACGAGAATTTCGTGAATTTGCTGGTGAAATTGAACTGCATCGACAACGGCAAAAAAATCTGGTGGGACGTGCGCCCGCACCCGACGTTCGGGACGCTCGAATTCCGGATGTTCGATGTGTCGACAAAAGTGGAAGAGGCGGTGGCCATTGCCGCGCTGGCGCAGGCCATCATCGTGAAACTGCACCGGCTGTACACGCTGAATCAGAGCTGGCGGCTTTACCGGCGCGCTTTGATCGAAGAGAACAAATGGCGCGCGGCGCGTTATGGCATTGATGGAAAGCTGATTGATTTCGGCAAAGAAGCGGAAGTGCCGATGCGCCAGCTCATTCCGGAGTTGCTGGAGCTGGTGGACGACGTGGTGGACGACCTGGGAAGCCGCAGCGCGGTCGAATATGTGCACACGATCTTGAGAGAAGGCACGAGCGCGGACCGGCAATTGCGCGTGTTTCGGGAGACAGGTGATTTGAGAGCCGTAGTGCGCCATCTGGTTGCGGAGACGCGGGCGGGAGTGAGCGAGCCACGGACCTCTTCGGCGCATGCTGTGAATTAAGGCGAATCGCGCGGCGATCCATCCTTTCCTGACAGGAGAACGCCAATGAAAAAGATCGGGCTTCTTTGCGGACGGGAATACAGTTTTCCTCCGGCGTTCATCGTGCGGGTGAACGAGCTCGGCAAGAAGGACGGTGTCGCGGCGGAATTCGTGAAGCTGGGCGGAACGCGGATGAACGAGCCAGCGAAGTACAGCGTGATCGTGGACCGCATCTCGCATGAAGTCGAGTATTACCGCGGTTATTTGAAGCACGCGGTTTTGCAAGGGACCTACGTCATCAACAATCCTTTCTGGTGGACCGCGGACGACAAGTATTTCAATTATTCGGTCGCGTCAAAACTGGGGATCGCCATACCCAAGACGGTGTTGCTCCCGCAGAAAGGCTATCCCAGCAACGTCGACATCACCTCGGAATCGTTGCACAACCTGGAATACCCGATCGACTGGGATGGGCTGCTGGATTACGTCGGGCGGCCGGCGATTCTCAAGCCGTTTTCCGGCGGCGGATGGAAGCAGGTCTACAAAGTCAACAACAGGCAAGAGCTGCTGGCCGCGTATGACCAAACTTCGCCGTACTGCATGACGCTGCAGGAGTTCATCGATTTCACGCAATACGTGCGGTGCTTCACGTTTGGAAAAACGGACATCATCCCGGTTCACTACGATCCGAAGGAACGCAAATATTTGGTTGACCATTCGTACTTAACGGCAGAATTAGGCGAGCGAATCGTGAAAGACGCGCAAACCATCAACCACGCTCTGGGCTACGAAATGAATACCATCGAATTTGCGGTCAAGGACGGCGTGCCCTACGCCATCGACTTCCTGAATCCTGCGCCGGATTTCGAGCGCGACCGCATCACGGAATTTTACTTTGAGCTGGTGGTGGAAAAAATGGCGCGCCTGGTGATTGACCGCGCGGTTCACGGGCAGGCTTCTTCGCCGTGGCCGCGTTGGGAGGAAATGCTGGGGATCGGCGCGGCCGGCGGATTCGCTGGCGCTCCGAAAAGCGCTGCCGCAAGCCAAAAGTCCGCCGCTGCTCCTGCGGCGGGCGCGGCACATTCTGCACAAGGTTCGTGATGCAGTGACCAGCGCTCCCACAACCTCGATCTTGCCGCCGTCGCCAGCAGAGGAGTGGCACGAGATTCTGAAGCCACTGCTTTTGCGAATGCCGGGGCTTCCCGAAGATCTTTCCAAGCGCATGCGCAAAGCCAAACTGACTTTTGGCGACCGGGTTCACTGTCCTTTCCTGCGGCCCTTCTTTCTGTCGCCCGAGGACGAAGAGCGCGTGCGGGCGGTGGCCGAGAGCATTGCGGGACTTGGCGAACGCGTGGTGACCGCGGCGCTGAACGACAAGCATCTGTTCAACCAGCTTTATCTTCGCGCAGAAGAAGAACGCCTGGCGCGGATTCCCGTAGGCTACGGTCCAGCAAGCACGGCCTCGCGGTTGGATGCTTTCCTGCTCCCAGGGTCCCTGAAATTCGCGGAATACAACGGAGAATCACCCGCAGGCGCAGGCTATTCGGAAACGCTCGCGGAGATTTTTAGCGAGCTGCCCGTCATGGGGCAGTTCAGCCGGAAGTATGAGGTGCATCGTTACCCGCTGAGCGCCAAGCTCCTGGATGCTCTGCTGCAGAGTTACGTCGATTGGGGAGGTTCGGCACAGCGACCGCAAATCGCCATTGTCGACTGGAAAGAAGTCCCCACTTGGAGCGAGTTTGAGATTTTGCAGGCGCGTTTCGAAAGGATGGGGATTCCAACGGTGATTGCCGACCCTCGCCAGCTCGAATGGGACGGCAAATCCCTGGCCGCGCATGGCAAGAAAATTGACATGGTTTACCGGCGCGTGCTGATCAACGACATCGTCGCCAAGCCGGCAGAATGTTCTGCGCTGGTGAAAGCCTATTCGTCGGGCGCGGTGTGCGTAGCGAACAACTTCCGCTGCAAGCTTCCCCATGTGAAGGCATTCTTTGCGGTTCTTACAGACGAGCAAAATGGCTCCCTGTTTTCGCTTGACGAACGCGAACTGATCCGCAAGCACATCCCGTGGACGCGCGTGGTGGCGGACGTGAAAACCGCGCACTACGGTCAGCCGATCGAGCTGCTGGCGTATATCCGCAAAGAGCGCGAAAACCTGGTTTTGAAACCCAGCGATGAGTATGGTGGGTCGGGCGTGACGTTAGGATGGGAAACCGATGAGGGCGGCTGGGACGAAGCCATTGAGCGCGCGCTGGCCGCGAAGAACGGCGCATGGATCGTGCAAGAGCGCATTCCGATTCGCCGCGAAGTTTTTCCCTACATCGCGGATGTGGGGAGAGTCGATTTTCGGGACATGTTGGTGGACTTTGCGCCGTATTTGTTCCGCGGAAAGCTTTGCGGATTTCTCACGCGGCTGAGTTCGACGGGGCTTGCCAATGTGACGAGCGGCGGAGGGCAGGTGCCGGCGTTTCGCGTCAGCCCGCGCCCAACCAGCAACTGAGGAACAACTCACTCTTCATTGAAAACTGCTTTCCCGATAAAATAATGGAATGGACTTCGGTAGCCCACATCCAGAGTTGATGCCCGGAGCGCGCAACGCTGTAGCAACGTGTTTGGGCGTGCGCCCGGGTGAACGGGTGGCGCTGATTGCGGACGAGGCAAGCCGCGCCGTAGCCGCCAGTATTTCTGCGGCGCTGGACGAGCGCCGGGCGCGCTGCACCGCGCTTTTGCTGGAAGAATTCGGTCCGCGGCCGATGATGGCCGCGCCAACGGAAGTCCTTGACGCGCTTGAGACCGCGGACGCCGGAGTGATGTGCATGACACCGCAGCCCGGCGAACTGAGCGCGCGCATGGCTATCGTGAGGGTCGTGGAGCGCCGTCAGATTCGTTACGCGCACATGGTCGGCGTGACGCGGGAAATCATGCAGCAGGGGATGCGCGCGGATTACCCCATGGTGGACCGCCTGAGCGAAAAGCTGCGCGAACGCATGTTGCGCGCGGAAACACTGACGGTGAAAACGGAAGCGGGCACGGAGTTTGCGGCGCATTTTGACCGCCGGCTCGACTGGGTGAAGACCAGCGGGCTCATCAACCCGCGATACTGGTCCAATCTGCCGGCAGGCGAGGTGTTTACGACACCTGCGACGGTGGATGGAACGTTCGTATGCGACGCCACCGCTGGCGACCACTTCAACGGGAAGTACGGAGACTTGCAGTCCACTCCACTGACGTTGACGATTAAGGCTGCGCGGCTGGTGAGCGTTGACTGCGCGCGGAAGGATTTGGAGCAGGAATTCTGGGACTATTGCCACACGGATGAAAACAGCGATCGCGTTGGCGAGCTTGCGTTTGGAACAAATCTGGGGCTGACCGAGATGATTGGCGTGATGCTCCAGGACGAAAAATTTCCCGGCGTGCATCTAGCGTTCGGCGATCCTTACGGCAGCCAGACACACGCGGATTGGAAGTCCACCACGCACGTGGATGTACTCACCCGCAAATGCGATGTCTGGATTGACCAGGATCAGATCATCGAAAAAGGCCGCTACCAGCTTGAGCATCTCGGACTCGTGTAATCACACCGCGTGAGTCATTTCCATCAATGCCCGCCCCATGTATTCTTGGGAAGATTTGAGTGCGCCAGGACAAGATCCGACCGCTGCGGTAATTTTTTCTAAGGGAAAACGTACATTCGTGTAAGGAGCCTGTGATGCGGAACCAAATTGTGGGCACGACCATGCCGGTGCTTGAGTTTGTGCTCGATCCGAACGATGCGATCGTCTCGGAAGCCGGCCAGCTTTCCTGGATGGGCAGCTCGATCCAGATGACGACCCATACGCAGTTTGCAGGCGGCGGAGGCATCTGGGGCGCTTTGAAGCGCGTTGCGGGCGGCGGAACGCTCTTCATGACGGAGTATCGCGCGATGGGAACGCCGGGCGAACTGGCGTTCGCTACAAAACTTCCTGGTCATATTGTGCCCGTCGAAGTCGGAGCCGGCCGCGAATACATGATTCACCGCCACGGATTCCTATGCTCCACACCGCAGGTGCAGATTGGCGTGGGATTCCAGCAATCGCTGGGCGCGGGGATTTTTGGAGGAAGCGGGTTCGTGCTGCAGCACGTGGGCGGCCAGGGGACAGCTTGGATCGAGCTTTCCGGGGAGCTGGTTGTGAAAGACCTGCAGCCTGGGGAAACGCTTCGCGTTCATCCGGGGCACGTCGGAGCGTTCCAGACCAGCCTAAATTTCCAAATCACTACGATACCTGGAATCAAGAACTTGATTTTTGGCGGCGATGGCATTTTTCTCGCGGTGCTGACGGGGCCAGGCCGCGTGTGGCTGCAGACCCTGCCAATCGCCAAACTGGCGCACGAATTGATGGAATACATGCCGGTCGAGTCCCGCAGAACTAGCCAAGCCAGCGTGGTGGGAGGAATTGTGGGTTCGATTCTGGACCCGGACTAGCCCCGGTGAAAGAGGGCTCCTACGAAGGCTCGAGTACCACAAGCAGGGCGGCTTACTCCCGTTCAGGAGGGTCAGAACAGGCGCGAAATGTATTCGCGCATCTGGTGCTTCCAGTAGGGCCAGTCGTGGCCGCCCTGCGGACCCCAGTTGTCGAGCGAGTGGCGGATGCCCTTGCCGGAAAGAACTTCGGAGAGGCGGTAAGCGGGTCCGCTGTTTTCCCACGGGCCAGTGCCAGTGGTTATGTGAATGTCGCAGCTCGCGATCTGCTCGTAAAACCATGGGTCGCTCATGTTCGAAAGGTAATCCACCGGATTGTTGAAGTAAAAGTTGTTGTCGTACATCCCATCCATGAAATTTCGCAGATCGTACACACCGGACATGGCGAAGCAGCGCTTGATCACGTCGGGGTGCTTGAAAAGAGAAT
>CAZGBQ010000203.1:0-6184 GCA_964524045.1 uncultured Acidobacteriaceae bacterium | reverse complement strand
GCGGGGCCGGTGGAGTCGCGGAGGACGAGTTCGGGGTCGATGACGATTTCGCGGCCGGTTTCGTGCTCCTCGCGGCTATCGCCGAGGATGTTGTCGAAAATGATGTGGCCGATCTGCTCGCGCGGAATATGCACGGTGGTGAGCGGCGGAGAGCAGAATTCGGCGAGCTTGATATTGTCAAAGCCGGTGACGGAAACATCGCGCGGGATTTGCAGGCCGCCTTCGCGCAATTCGCGCATAACGCCCACAGCCATAAAATCGTTGACGCACAGAATAGCGGTGGGGTGGAAGCCGGACTCGAGTAATTCGCGCGCCGCCTGGCGGCCGCCTTCGAGACCGTCGGGGCCGACAAAAATCTTGGCTTCGGCGTTAGGGGAATAGCGGTGAACGGATTCGAGAAAAGTCTTGCGGCGCTCGCTGATGGGGCCAAGCGTGGAGTGATGCCCGATGAAGGCCATGCGGCGATGCCCGAGCGAGTTGAGGTAGCTGACGGTTTTCTTGATTCCTTTGCGATAGTCGACGCGAATGTTGGTGATATTTTTTTGCGGCGTGCCCACATCGTAGAAAGCCGCGGGAATGCGGCTATTGGCAACCGTCTGGATCAAATGCTCGTCCATTTCGGAAACGATGACCGCAAGCCCGGCGGCGCGCAGGCCGATCATAAGTTGCACGCTGGCGACAAGCTGCTCGGACCGATAGTCCGTATTGGCGACAACGACCTCGAGGCCGCGGGCGTGCGCATCGGATTCCAGCGTGCGGTAGATGTCGAGGAAAAAGGGGTTCTCCATATTGGAGACGATGATGCCGAGGATGCGGCTCTTGCCGCGCGCGAGAGAACGGGCATGGAGATTGGGATGATAGTTGAGTTCCTGCGCGGCTTTGAGGACTCGCGAGCGGGTGGAAGATTTTACGATTTCCAAATTGTTCAAGACGCGCGAGACAGTGGAAGTCGAAACGCCGGCGCGCAGAGCTACAGCGTCGAGATTCATGGCCAGCGAGCGCCTCTTCGGCATCCGGTGCACCCCAGTCCTAAGCAGGGACATTCTAGCGGAATTCACAGACAAACGCTTCAGAAGGGCTTGGAAGTTACTCAGTCCTGACGCCGCACAGCAAAAGAATTGTCACCACCGGTGGATGGCAGTTCGGTTAGACTGGCTGTCCTAAGGACAAGGAGAAAATAAGGGGCGGCGGAGTGCCCTTGACAGTGTCGCAGAAAGGGCAGTAACGTCTGCGATGCAAGCGTTTGCAGGGAAACCGCCTCAAGGGAAACCATGACGCAGCAGCCGAACCGGACCATGGTGTTCGGAATCATTGTAGGGAACCGGGGCTTTTTTCCGGACCACCTCGCGCGCACCGGGCGGCAGGAAGTCATTGCGGCACTTACCGCCAAGGGAATCAAGCCAGTCGTTCTAGGGGAGGGCGATTCCAAATACGGCGCCGTAGAGACGCGCCCGGAAGCAGCCCGCTGTGCGGAACTGTTTAAGAAACACGGCGAAGAGATCGACGGCGTGGTGGTGACGCTGCCGAACTTTGGCGATGAGCGCGCGATCGCCGAGACGCTGCGGATGGCAAACCTGCGTGTGCCCGTTCTGGTTCAGGCGACGCCCGACACGCCATCGAAGATGACCATCCGCGACCGGCGCGACGGCTTCTGCGGAAAGATGTCTGCGTGCAACAACCTCGCGCAGTACGGAATTCCTTATTCGCTGACCACTCTTCACACCGAAGCACTGAATTCCGAGCAATTTGGACGTGACCTGGACTGGTTTCAGGCGGTTTGCCGCGTCGTGAAAGGCCTGAAGAGATTGCGGATTGGAGCGATCGGCGCGCGGCCAGCGGCGTTCAACACGGTTCGCTACAGTGAAAAAATTTTGGAGTCTGTGGGAATTTCGGTAGAGACGCTCGACCTCTCCGAGGTGATGGGGAGGATCGAGCGGCTAAAAGATAACGACGCTTCCGTAGTCGAGAGGCTGAAAGCAATTCGCGGATACGTTGCGACAAGCGGCATTCCAGAGGCAGCTCTGGTGAAGATGGCCAAACTGGGCGCAGTACTCCACAAATGGATGGCGGAGACAGAAGTAACCATCAGCGCGATTCAATGCTGGACCGCGCTCGAGGAGTATTTCGGCGTCGTGCCGTGCACGGTGATGAGCATGATGAGCGATCAGGGGCTTTCGAGCGCGTGCGAAGTGGATGTGGCCGGAGTCGTCGGAATGCACGCCTTGCAACTGGCTTCGCAAACGCCGAGCGCGCTGCTCGATTGGAACAATAACTACGCCGACGATCCGGAGAAGGCCGTTTGCTTTCACTGCAGCAACCTGCCCAAGCACTTTTTCAACGATGTGCGGATGGATTTCCAGGAAATCATTGCCGGAACCGTCGGGAAAGAGAACACATTTGGCACTTGCGTTGGCCGCGTGAAGAGTGGGCCGATGAGCTTTGCACGTTTTTCGACCAACGACCGCGAAGGAAAGATGTCCGGATACGTGGGAGAGGGCGAATTTACGGATGATCCCTTGGAAACATTCGGAGGCGCAGGCGTGGTGCGAATTCCTGGATTGCAGAAACTCCTCCGGTTCATTTGCGAGCGGGGATTCGAACACCATGTAGCGGCGAATTTTTCGACCGTGGCGTCCGCGGTGCACGAAGCGACGACCCGCTATCTGAAGTGGGACGTGCACTGGCACAAAGCGGACGCGCGCGAGTGCTGAAGGGCCCACCGTCGAGTTGGCCAACCCATCGCGGAATCAGGGCGCACAAAGAACATTCGCCGAAACCTCATTTGCCAGTTTCCACGTCGAACAGAAATGCGTAGTATGCCTGCGGCCCAAATCTGACTTGCGAGCGGAAAGGGGATGAGGCGAATGCGCTCTACTTCTGTCTGTCGTCATTCGATCTGTCATCAATGGGTCCACGCAGGATTCTTGATTTCAGTCCTGGCGGGCCACATCACCGTGGGCGCGTATGCGCAAAGGCCGCCATCCGGCAACCGCGACGAAGAGACATTCCGGTTTCGATTTGTTGGACCACGAGCGGGGAACCGCATTGCTTCGGTTGCGGGTGTGCCGGGTGATCCTAGCACCTATTACGCAGGCGCGGCTTCAGGCGGCGTTTGGAAAACCACGGATGGCGGCAACCGCTGGGATCCCATTTTCGACAAGCAGCCAGTGGCTGCCATTGGCGCAATCGCCGTCGCTCCGTCCGATCCCAGTGTGATTTGGGTAGGCACGGGGGAGGCTTGGGCAATTCGCGACAGCGACGTGATGGGCAACGGCGTTTACGTCTCGACCGACTCCGGCAAGAACTGGACGCACGTGGGTTTGGAGGAAACGGGGCGCATCGGCAAAATCCTTGTTCACCCGGCAAATCCCGACACCGCTTTTGTGTGCGCACTTGGCCGCACAACAGGGCCGCAACAGGAGCGCGGCGTTTACCGAACTACGGATCGCGGCCAACACTGGGAGCGGGTACTCTTTGCCGATGAAAAGACCGGCTGCTCCGGTCTGACCATGGATGCGCACAACCCGCGTCTTCTCCTTGCGGCAATGTGGCAAGTGGAGATGCACACGTATGCAGAGCTCAGCGGTGGGCCGGGAAGCGCCGTTTACATTTCAAAAGACGGCGGAAGCAAGTGGACAAAGCTTGAAGGCCACGGGCTGCCGAAAGCCCCCTTGGGGAAAATCGATGTGGCCATCGCGCCGACAAACCCGGAGCGCTACTTTGCGCTGATTCAGACAAATGATCAGGGCGCTCTTTGGCGCTCCGATAACGGGGGAGAAAACTGGCAGGCCATCAATTACCAGCGGCAGCTCATTGGGCGCGCGGGATACTACATTCGAATTGCCGTCTCGCCCGGAAACGACAACGAGGTTTACGTCGGGAACAGCAGCTTTCTCGAATCCGTGGATGGCGGAGAAGTTTTCAAGGAAGTGCCATGGGGCGGCGACAATCACGACATCTGGATCGATCCGAAGAATCCTGACCGCTTCGTCGTTACGGACGATGCCGGACTGAACATCACCACCGTGCATGGCCGCGGCGCATTTCACCGCGTGCAACTGCCTATCGGTCAGATGTACCACGTTGCCGTGGACAATCAGGTTCCCTACTACGTTTACACCAACATGCAGGACGGACCAAACATGCGAGGGCCAAGCATTGCGCCCCCGCTTGAATATGGCCGCGTGGTGGACACTGGCTGGGAGCGCCGCATGGGCGGATGCGAATCCGGATTTACGCTGCCGGACTTGACCGACACAAACATCGTGTGGGCAAGCTGTTATGGGAACGAAGTCACGCGCTGGGATGCGCGAACCAAGCGCGCGCGTTCGGTGAGTCCGTGGATTCACACGCTGGATTCACCACCGAATGAGCTGAAATACCGTTGCCACTGGACTCCACCGCTGGCCATCGATCCCTTCGACCACAACACTGTTTACTACGGCTGCCAAGTCATTTTCAAAACCAGCAATGGCGGGCAGAGCTGGTCGGTCATCAGCCCGGACCTTTCCACACAAGACCCCACGCGCATCGTTTCATCGGGAGGAATTGTTGGCGATAACCTCGGCCAATTTTATGGCGAGGTTGTCTTCGCCATCGCGCCGTCAGACGTGCAGCAAGGCTTGATTTGGGCCGGCACGAACGATGGCTTGATCTGGTATACGAAAGACGGTGGGGCACATTGGACGAACGTCACAAAAAATATCAAAGACCTGGCTCCGTGGGGCGCCATTGCGCGTATTGAACCGTCACACTTTGACGCCGGCACGGCGTATGTCTGCGTTGACTACCACTTGATGGACAATCGTGATCCTTTCATTCTCAAGACTGCGGATTTCGGCAAGACCTGGACGAAAATCTCGGACGGCTTGCCAAAACATCCGCTGGGCTACGTGCGGACCATCGCCGAAGACCCGAACCAGAAAGGCTTGCTGTTTGCGGGCACCGGGAATGGTCTTTACTACACGTTGGATGATGGCGCGCACTGGACCGCTATCGCAGCGGGTCTGCCTCATGCGCCCGTCACCTGGGCGGTGGTGCAAAAGCAATTCCGGGATTTAGTTGTCTCTACTTATGGCCGGGGAATCTACATCCTTGATGACATCACGCCCCTCGAGCAGATAGCGCAAAAGGCGGACGACGCCGAGGTGCGACTTTTTGCTCCGCGCGATACATTTCGGCTGTTTCCCAACGCCGGCGCCGCCATCACCTATTCCTTGAAAGCCGCCGCAAAAGCTCCGCCAAAGATCGAGATACTCGATTCGAATGGCGGGGTAATTCGAAAAATGGAAAGTCAACCCGGCCGCGCGGGAATGAACCGCGCCGAGTGGAATTTCTTGTACGATCCACCGAAGCTGGCCGAGTTACGCACGGTTCCGGCGGAAAATCCGCACATTTGGGAGGAGCGACGTTTTCGCGGAAGCGACTCACGGCAGGTGCTACATTGGGGAATCCGCGAGGCTGAAGTCGGGCCGATGGCCCTGCCGGGGAAGTACACGGTCCGGCTCACGGTTGACGGCCAGGCGGCAACGCAACCGCTCACGATTCTCAAGAACCCCAACATTCACACGAGCGACAGCGATTTAGCGGCGGCCTTTAAGCTGCAGCTGCGTATTCGCGACGACATCACTAAAACCTCGGAAGCCGTGAACAAAGTCGAGTGGATGCGCAAGCAGCTCGACGTCGTCGCGCGCATGCTGGGCGGGCGGAAGAGTCCCCCACCCGGCATAGCTGAGGAGAAAAAACAGGAAGAGAAAAAGGCCGCCGAGAAAAAGGAAGCCACGGACTCTAAACAGGAAAAGAGCGAATCGAATCCTGATCCGGAATTGCTGAAGGCCGTTGAAGCAATGGACCAGAAGATGCAGGACGTGGAATACAGGTTCATTTCGCGCGCGGACGCCTTGAGTGACGACAAATACTATTCCGTTTCCGAGAAAGTTTATCTCAAGCTGATTTGGCTGAACGGGGAAGTCGGAACGGGTGCGGGCGACGTGGCTGGAGGTGTCGATAATCCGCCGACGGACACTGCGGCGGCGGTGCTGGAAACCATCGAGAAGGAACTTTCTGAAGCGCAAAGCGCTTATCGAGAGCTCCTCGAAAAGGAAGTTCCCGCCTTTAACCGGTCGCTGCTCGACAAAGGAATTGCCCCGATTGCCTTCGTGCGTCCGGCGGAGAAAAAGGACGA
>CAZGBQ010000202.1:2813-6227 GCA_964524045.1 uncultured Acidobacteriaceae bacterium | reverse complement strand
GCAATCGTTAGGGAATCGCGTGCAACGGCACAGGAATAGTTGATGCGGAGAAACTCGCCTTTCTGATAAGCGAAGGAATGGCCATCGTCTTGATAAAGCGAACCACGACAGTCCTCGCCCGGATAAACGAGCAAATGTAACGGCCCATCGGGGGTCTCACCCGTGCTCTGCACGACGGGCTCCGTAGGAAGAATCGCCCCAGCGCGAACGTAAAGCGGCATCTCGTCAAGCTTCGGACGCACCTGGAACTTTTCCTGGCTTGCGTGCTTCACGCCGGTCCAAAAGTCATACCACTCGCCCGGTGGAAGCGAAATATCTTCGGCATCGACCATTTCAGTTGTGACGGGTGCGACAAACAAATCGCGGCCAAACAGAAAGTCTCGATTGTCATCGTAGAATTCCGCCGCTTGCGGATATTCGAGGAAGAGCGGCCGCATCAAGGGAATTCCGGTTCGCGCGGTTTCTTCGATCGCGGTATAGAGGTACGGCATCAAGCGGTAGCGCAGCTCAACATACTTGCGCCGGATGGCTTCGTGTTCGGGGCCATGCACCCACGGTTCCTGATCAGCCGTGCCCTTGGCCGTGTGATCGCGATAAATCGGATTCAGCGCGCCAACCTCAAACCACCGCGTCAACAGATCGGCCGTAGGAGAACCAGCAAAGCCGCCAATATCGTCTCCGACAAGCGGCATTCCGGAGATGCCCATGCTCAGGAGCATGGGCGTGCTCATCGCAAGGTGATTCCACGTGCTGCTGTTGTCGCCGGTCCAGGTAGCGGCGTAGCGCTGCGCGCCCGCATAGGCCGCGCGCGTGAGCACGAAAGGACGTTCGCGCGGCTGCAGCTTCAGCAAGCCCTCATACGTCGCGCGGGCATTTTGCATGCCGAGAATGTTGTGAATCGCTCGATGGTCGAGCGTGGTTCCATCATCGAGCCGATGCACGGTGTCGATGGGCATGGTCTTATCCGCACGCTGGAAGATCGCCGGCTCGTTCATGTCGTTCCAAAAGCCGGCCGCTCCCATGTCCACAAAATCCTTGTACAAACCGCCCCACCACGCGCGGACGCGGGAGAGCGTAAAGTCGGGAAAAACGCTCGCGCCGGGCCAGACCGCTCCGACGTAAACCGAGCCATCGGGATTTTTCAGGAATGCATCATTCTTCATGCCCGAATCGTAGGGCGCATATCCGTGGTCCGGATCTTTCTTGATATGCAGGTCGGTGATCAGAATCGTGTGAAAGCCCTGCGCGCGGAAATCGCCGAGCATCTTCTCGAAATTGGGGAAATACTCGCGGTTGATTGTGAAGGGCGCGTAGCCCTGCTGATAGTCGATGTCGAGATAAATGGTATCTGTGGGAATTTTCTTGTCGCGAAGAGTTTTTACAATTTCTCGGGCGCGCGATTCAGGGTAATAGCTGTAGCGGCATTGCTGATAGCCGAGCGTCCATAGAGGGGGAAGGGGCGGGCGCCCTGTCAACGCTGTGTATTCTTCCACGACTCTTTTCGGCTCAGGACCGGCGATGAAGTAGTAGTTCAGTTCGCCACCATCGGCGCCGAATGAAAAATAGTCAGGTGATTCTTTTCCGAAGTCGAAAGTGCTTCGGTAAGTGTTGTCGAAGAAGACGCCATAAGCGCCGCCTTTCCGCAATCCAATAAAGAACGGAACGGTTTTGTAAAGTGGATCCGAGGATTCCTGCCAGCCGTAGGCATCCGTATTCCAGTTGGTGAAAGAGCGGTTGCGGCGGTTCATGGCGCCGGCTTTGTCACCAAGACCATAATAGTTTTCATCGGCAGGCATTTTTTTCCAGACATGCACGCGAGGCCCGTTCCAGGCCATAGGCAAGCTGGGTTCATCGTCGAGCAAGACGTTTCCAGAACGATCTGAAAAACTAACCAGCAATGGCGATTTCTGGACTGTAGCGACGACATTGCCGGCTGTCACACGGACTTCTCTTTCGTTTTCATCGATCTGTGAAGATAGCGCTTCCGGCGATTCGACCACGGCCCAGGAGTAGTCTTTTGCAAAATTTCCATTCGGCGCCAGACGAACGCGAAAAACTCCGTTGTGAAAAACGGTGAGACGCACTTTCGCAGTTCCCGCGGTCACCTCGACGCCCTCTTTTAGCCTGTCGACGTGCTGCACTTTGCCGACGTGTTGCCAGCCCTGTTCTGGGGTCACGGCGGTGCAGAAGAGGAGCGGCAACAGCGCCGTTCCTATACGTCGAGCAAACCGTCTCATCTCCGTCCTCCTGGTTTTCTGGAAGGGCCCCGCAAGTCGTCGCGCTAGAATCCCGTGAAACGATATAACAGGCAAGCCAGTGCCTCAATCACGTTTCCGGAAACGGCCGTGACGAGAGACTGGATCTTCGGCAGTGTGTTTTCTTTAGACCTTAGAGGAACGGAGAATGGACATGCTACTACTGGAGAAACGCCGTTTCTGGAATTGCTCGGTCGCGGGCAGCGTGAAGCGCCTCCGCTCGCTCGCGAGCCCTCGCTTGCTGCTCCGCGCTCAATTGTCCTTCCAGCGCTCGGAGATACTCGCGACCACGCGGGTCACCTGCTAAAACCGCAGCAAGTAGCCAAGTATAGGCGGATTCCAGATTTTTTTCGGTGCCACGGCCAGTCATGTACAAAAATCCCAATTTGATGCATGCCCCGGTGTGTCCCTGAAGCGCTGCCTTCTGAAACCAGTCGAACGCGAAAGCGTCGCTCTGCTGAACTCCTTCTCCGCGCAAATACAGGTCCGCAAGATTATTCTGCCCAAGGGAATCGCCGCGCTCAGCTGCTTGGAGATACCATTTGGCGGCGGTCGCTTGGTCCTTGGGCGTCCCCAGCCCGCCATCACTCATGTATCCCAGGTTGACCATGGCCCCGGTTTCCCCGTGATTGGTCGCAAAGTCAAAATACTTTAGAGCTTCCGCGTAGTCTTGCCTGACTCCCCAGCCGTTGAGATAGAGGATGCCGAGGTTCGTGTGCGCTCGAGGCTCACCCCTTTCCGCGGCCGACCGCAACCAATAGAGAGCAGCGCCGTAATTTCGCGGCGTTCCCCATCCATTCAGGTAAAGGACTCCAAGATTGACCTGCGCCGGGGCGTAGCCTTGAGCCGCTGCCCTTTCAAACCACTGTCGTGCGTCGCGAACCGTGCGGTTTGGACTCAGGACTAGCGCGGATTCGATCCCCATTTGGTTCTCGGCAAAAGCGCGGCCTGTGCGAGCCAGTTCAGCGATCGCCTCGTGGTCACAGGGCCGCGCCCTTTGGCCAGCGGCGGCGCTTTCAGGCGACGTACACCTCCCGCTTTCGAGGGGAGGGGCCTTTGGCTCAACAAACTGCTGGCCAAGCACGGCGTGCCCAGAAAGTGTGGTCAAGGTTACACAGATGACGAAACGAAGCCTTGTAAGTTGGTTGAAGCAAGATAT
>CAZGBQ010000202.1:0-2713 GCA_964524045.1 uncultured Acidobacteriaceae bacterium | reverse complement strand
CTCAGGTCACTCCAACGAACCGAACTGACTAACGCTACAGCGGGTTCGTCTAGTATATGCATGGAAATGGGCCACCAATGACTCACACTCCAAACAAACGGATCAAGTTTGGTTCTTTCGAGGCGGACTTAGGGACCCGGGAACTCTGGAAGGGCGGACTTAAGCTAAAGTTGGGAGGCCAGCCGTTCGAGATTCTAGCCATGCTTGCGGAACGGCCTGGCCAATTGGTGACCCGCGAGGAGCTCAGAAAAAGGATCTGGTCCGAAGACACTTTTGTCGATTTCGGGCACGGCCTCAATGCCGCCGTCAACAAACTCCGCGAAGCCTTGAGCGATTCCGCGGAGGATCCCCGCTATATCGAGACTCTGCCGCGGCGGGGTTACCGCTTTATCGCCAAGGTTGAAGAATCAGAGACGGTTCCCGTGCAGCCGGAGCCGATCCCCGCAGCGTTTCGCCCGGTGGAAACGGATCGACCGGAGGCTACCCACACGGTTGCCGCCGCTGTCCCCACCGCTCCTGCAATCAAGGAAGCAAATTGGAGAGGCGATGTGGTGGACGAAAGCTGGCAAGCGGAAGTTCCGGTAAAGCGGCAGACCTTTGCGTATGCCTGGACGCTTCTCGCACTTGTGGCCCTGGCCGCCATTCTGATGTCCAAGCACTGGTTCGAAAGGCAAGACCTTGAAAATCCGGAGAGAACTGAGGCCGCAGAGCGCGAATTTAAGCTCAAACTGGCTGCGGAGCAGTCCGTGTCGCACGCTCCCGGAATCTGGCGCCTCGACTTAGCTGAAGCGGCAAACCCGAAAGCGCGCACCCTGGTTACTTCCAGCCCGGAATCCATAGCCGGACCGCAGCCTTCCCCGGATGGCAAGAAACTGGTGTTCATGTCGGGGCCAAACGACGCCATGAACATTTGGGTCAGCAATCTGGATGGCTCTTCCGCTGCAAAGCTTACGAGCTTGGGAAAATGTGGTACGCCGCGCTGGTCGCCGGACAGCGGCTGGATCGCGTTCGATGGAGACGGAAGGCGCGGCGAGTCCACCATTTATATGATTGCAGCGAGTGGGGGCCAGGTCCGCGCGCTGGTGGATGATCTGTGGAAGAACATGGTTCCCAGTTGGTCGCGGGACGGCAAGTGGATTTATTTTGCTTCCAACCGCGCCGCCGATGATCTTGAAAGCCAGGTGTGGAAGGTTTCCGTGGACAACGGCCAGCTGGTGCAAGTGACGCATCAGGGTGGATTCTCTGCATACGAATCGGCGGATGGGCGGACACTCTACTATGCGAAGACGCGGTATGAGAATCCGGAAATTTGGGAAGTGCCTGTCGACGGCGGGACCGAAGCCAGAGTTTCCTCGCTGCTGCGGCCGAGCACATGGGCCAATTGGGCGCTCACCGAAAAGGGTATTCTGTTTCTAAGCGAGTACAGCGAGAAGGCCTCCACGCTGGAGTATTTTGATTTCGCAAACCGCGGCGTTCGGCCGATCGCGCCTCTGGAGAACGCCTCCTTTTGGCTTTCCGCCTCTTTCGACGGCAAATCGGTGTGGTACTCAGAGTTGACGCAGGAACAAGCACATCTCGCTTTCAAGACGGAAGAACAGTGAGCAATGCGTCACCCGGCTGATCCGTTCGAATCCGTTCTCAACGAAAACGGTCAGGCCTCGGCAAAGTCTACATACTCTAATTTGGAATATTCCGATTTATAATATCTAGACGGCCGAGGAGTATCGCCAAGCGCTTCACCAAAAGTGTGGGGCTTCTGTTCTCGCGTCCTACATAAATCTACGCCCGCCGCATCATGCCCTTATCGCTGCCAGGAGTAAGTGTACTTAATCGCGAAACGATTCTGCGTAAACTGCGCGGGGTTCGCTGCAACCAGGCTGGCGAACTGCTGGCCAACCGTGTAGATCACGAACAAATCGCTGTCGGGACGGTAATTCCAGCGAAGACGGATATTAGCGCTTCCACCTTGTGTATTTGCGGTGTCGACCTGGAAGATCGTGGACAGAGTGAGAAAGCGAGAGAAAGCGTAGTTCGTTTGAAGACTGCCAAAAACGACGGAGAAGTTTCCTCCAGAAATAGGCAAGCGAAAACGATCCCACTGCTGAGAGAAATCAAAGGATAGCCTTTCGCTCGGCCGATAGGATCCCCGAATGCGAGCTTCGTTCAGATGGCCGTTGTAGTAGCTGCCGAAGCGCTCGAAGAAGCGCAGCACCCAGCGGCGATCCTGTGCCGTGCCGTAAGTGAGCTGGTGCCTGGTCCAGCGATACAAGCCATTGGGAATAACGACATTTTTGTAGATGTTGAACGGCGTGATGATTCGTTGCGCGAAAACGTCCACGATGTCATCGTCGGTGTAGGCGCCGCTATGAAATTCACCGCGGAACGTAGCCTGCCACTCCTGGGTTTGCAAGACGCCATGAGTATCGGGAGCGTGAAACAAAAAACCCTCGAAGCTAAGTTCGCGGACGCCACGAATCTTTGGTCGCGGCTTAAGATTGAGGTCAACGTAGTCGCAGAGGCAGTCCGTGCGCTCGAGAAAACCGACTTCAGGATTGAAATTCGGACCGATCTTGCGGCGGCCAGCTATGAATTCAAGCCAACTGTTCTGGTAGTTCACATTGGCGCCTAGATTCGTCTGACCGGCTTGGATACCGGGCGAACGCGTTTGCGCGGCATAACCCTTCAGGACAAGGTTTTTCATCAGCACGATGCG